>JAFAUH010000314.1 GCA_019243445.1 Streptomycetaceae bacterium
TTCCGGTCCATCACCGAGGTCATCGGTCAGGATGACCCGGAGATGGCAGAGAGGCTGCGAGAGGCACTTGCGGAAGCCCACATCCTTCACGCCTCTGTCTATACGGGCGAACACGAGGAAGGTCCTCAACCAGCTGCGCTGGTGATCTGTGCGCTTCCCTTTGCTGCTGAGGCCGATGCGCTATGTTGTTCGCTCGCTCGCCACGAAGCCGCCCAAGGACATCACACCACTCTCGCCACGCTCACCCTGGGACCTGCTGTCCTGTCCGTCGCGGACGATATCCGGACTCCTGGTGAGTCAGTTCCTTGGCAATTGGCCCGTTATCGCGCCTGGATTCTCCTGCGAGACCGCCCCATCGTGCTTTGCGCTGACTTGGCGACTCCCAAGATGAGTGGGTGGGAAGTCTTTGGAAATCTCATGGCCGGAATACTCATATCGATGCGCATTCACGAAGGAGACAACGAATGACTCCGCTTGACCCCCTGGACCCGACAGGGCGGCAACTTGATTCATCTGATCTGTGGAACAATCCGCAGGTCGCCGCTGTAGCCCGCCGTATTCAGCAGCAGTACGCCATCGATCCCCTCGACTCTCGGTGCGTAGAGATCGCTGTGGCGGATCACCTTATCCAGATCGGCTCAGGTCCGAACAAGGTCGCCTCCAGAGGTGTCTTCGCTTTCATCTTTGCTGCCTCCTTTGCTGTTTTCCCGTGGCCGTTCCTCATCGTCACAGTGCCGTTGTTCGGGCTAATGGCCTTCCTCTCCGTCAAGGAGTGGAAGAAGTACGTAGCTGAGTCCCGGGAAGAGCGTCAGAAGACCATGCCCTACATCGCCGGTCATATCGCCTGCATCCGCGCCCTGAGCACCGACCCAGCTGAACAGCGGCGCATTGAGAAGGCTTGGCGTCGGAGGCACGGCCTGAATCTGAAGGCTCGTTACGAACTTCCACCGCTGACCACCTCTTGATTCAACACGGATAGGCGAGGGACCAGATTGGACATACACACACATCCGGCGGCGGTCGCAGAAGCAGCACGCCACCCGATGCCTGGAGGCTTGAGCCCGATCGACTCTGAGACGGTGGAGCGTGCGGTCGCCTTGGTCAAGGAAGGCCGGCCTCGGCTCTGGCGGCGCGTGCTCATGGGGCTGGTCATCACCTCCCTCCCCTTCTCCGTCCTCTCCATCGACGCATCGCACAACCCGCAACTTGCCTTCCGTAAGTACGCTCTCCTCATTGTCACCACGAGCACCGCCATAGGGGCATGGCGGCCGACTGTGACGTGCCTCAAGGAGCGCAAGGCGCACCGCATCGCGCAGGCGATCGTCGACGCCTATCTCCAGTGTCTGCGTGCGGCTGTAGGAGCATGCGAGGCTGCGGCTGCCGAAGCGCAATGGCGCCAGGAGCATGGTCTCTAGCCAGCCGCCCTCCCGGTGCTGCAGTGCCGTCCTGGTGTTGGCTACATCTTGTATCTCAGCGGCCATGGTGGGATTCAGAAGGCAGCTTGAGTTCGAACCAGACTGTTTTGCCGATGCCGCAGGGGCGGGGGAAGACGTCCCAGGCGTCGACGAGGGCTTCGACGAGGGTGAGGCCGCGGCCGGATTCGTCATTCGGGGAGGCATGGCAGGGGCGGGGGAGCTCGTCGGTGGCGTCGGAGACTTCGATGCGCAGGGTGTCGTTGCGGAGGATGAAGCGGGTGCTGATCTCGCGGCCCGGCGAGACTCGTGCGTGCTTGCAGGCGTTGGTCGTCAGCTCGCTGAGGAGGAGCACTGCGGTTTCTGCTGATTCATCCGGGATGTGCCATGCGCGGGCGTACTCGCGGAGGCGGGCTCGGGCACGACTGACGCTGCGTGGGTGGCGCGGGAACAGCCATTCGATGTCACTGAGTCGAGGGGAAGTTGGGACGTTCACGGTCACACCGTGCTGGCCAGGGCATAGCCTCGGCAGTAACGACGCAGGTACGCAGGGTGTTGTACCGCGCGGGGACCATGGAAGGTGGGGGCGGTGACGACCGAGAGCGCACAGCCGCCGATGGCATGGCGGTACTGCGGCAATCAGATCAAGCTGTGGCGAGCACAGGCCGGCATCACACGGGAGGAGTTGGGCAAGGAAGCGGGCTACGAGTACGAGAGCATCAAGTCGATGGAGCAGGGGCGGCGGCGGCCCACGCTGCGCGTGCTCCAGGTCGCGGATGAGATGTGCGGGGCGCGCGGGCTGTTGGTTGCTGCGCAGGCGTACTTGAAGCCGGAGAAGTACGCGTGGTTCTCATTGGACTTCATGCGGTATGAAGCTGAGGCGATTGTGATCAATTCGTTTCAGCCGCAGCTCATTCCGGGGTTGCTGCAGACAGAGGAGACGGCACGGGCGCTGCTCAAGGCGCACTGGCCGCCGCTGGACGACGAGACGGTTGAGGAACGCGTGGCAGCCCGGCTGGAGCGACAGTCTTTGCTGGAGAAGCAGACCAAGTCGTTCAGCTTCGTGATCGGGGAGGTCGCGCTGCGCTACCCCGTTGGTGATAGTGAGGCGCATAAGCGACAGTTGGAGCGTCTGCTGGGCGCGAGTGAGCTGCGGAATGTGACGATTCAGGTCATTCCGGTTGGGGGAGCACACCCTGGCCTGAACGGGCCGTTCGTGCTGCTGGAGACACCTGAGCACGAGCATCTCGGCTACGAGGAAGGGCAGACGACGGGCGTGCTGTTCGCAGACCCGGAGAAGGTGAGCATCCTTATGCAGCGCCATGCGATGATCCTTAGGCGGGCCCTCAGCCCCGAGGAATCGGCGTGTGTCATCAGGAAGTTGGCGGAGGAATTGTGAGCAGCGAGCTCAGGTGGTTCAAGTCCAGCTACAGCGGTACTGAAGGCGGCGATTGCGTCGAGGTCGCTGTCGCCTGGCGCAAGTCAAGCTATAGCGGTACTGAAGGCGGGGCCTGCGTCGAGGTCGCGGCCTGTCCCGAGACCGTGCACGTGCGGGACTCCAAAGACGTAGCCGGCCCGCAGTTGGCGTTCGCGCCGAGTGCGTGGGCGGCGTTCGTCGCCGACCGCGGACGGGTGTAGGCGCCGGGCGCACCACCTTGCGGCCTGCGGCTGGCCAGGAGAAGGTACGGGACCCGCTCAGGTCTGGTAAATGTGTGTGGCGTACGACAGACGAGTAAAACCAGCAGACGAGCAGATACTGGATCAGGACCATGAGCTCCCCTTCTCCGGTTCCCGGATACTACGCGGATCCCTCTATTCCGGGATATGTCAGGTACTGGAACGGTTCTGCATGGGTACCCGGCACCAGCCGCCCCGAGCCGAAGCCCGGCGAGGTGCTTACGCCCCCGGCCGGGGCAGAGCCGGGAGCAGAGGGGGCGGGCGGTGGGCCGGCGGTCGCGCCGCAGGTGCCGCGGCGTACGCCGGCCGTTGAGGAGTCGGGGCTCATATTCCTCGACGAGGATCCTGATGCGCCGGTCGCGGAGGTGCCTGAGCCTGGGCCTGCGGCGCAGAAGCCCGCCGCGCCGATATCCAAGGCGGAGCCTCCTGCGCCACAGCCCGCGGCGTCACAGTCTCCTGCGCCACAGTCTCCCGCGCTACAGCCCGCGGCGCCACAGTCTCCCGCGCCGCCGTCTCCCGCGCCGCAAGCCCGGGCCCAGGCGCCTGAGGTGGAGGCTCCGCGTTCGAGCGCGCCGGCGAGGTGGAATGCGGATCCCGCGAAGCAAGTGGGGATTGGTGAGGACGCGCGCCGGGTGTCCTGGGGGCAGCCTGGAGGCGACCAGGGCGGTGGCTATGGATACCCCCGGCAGGCGCCCCCCGCTGCGGGGTACGGGTACCCGCACGCCACCCACAACGCCCAGGGTTCCCACGGCGCCCAGGGTGATCCCGTGCCGTGGCCGCAGCAGGTGCAGCAGCTTGCGGGGGCGCCCGGGCAGAGTGCAGGCGGTTCCGGCCAGGCAGTGCCGTGGCGCCCGCCCGTTGCCAATAACTCCTTTGACTCCTTTCTGCAGGATCAGGAACCGGCGCGCCCGGCGCCGTTGGCGCGGCGGTTGGTCGCCCGCCTCATTGACTCGCTTCTCATCGGCGCGGTCGTCTCGGCCGCGGCGTTCCCGCTCGTGACGGCCTCCATACAGCACCTAGAGAACAAGATCAACGCGGCGAAGCTGAGCGGGGAGAACGTCCAGGTGTGGCTGATCGACGGCACCACCGGCTTCTACCTCGCCCTCATCATCGCCGCGCTGTTGATCGTCGGATTCCTCTATGAAGTGGTGCCGACCGCTAAGTGGGGGTGCACCCTCGGCAAGAAGCTGCTCAAGCTGCATGTGCTGGATATCGAATCTCAGCTTCCCCCTGGCTTTGGCCGGGCTTTCCGGCGCATGCTAGTGCGGCAGCTGCTCGATGTCGTCGTGGTCGGAGTGGTGAATGCAGTGTGGTGCGTATTCGACCGGCCGTGGCGGCAGTGCTGGCACGACAAGGCGGCACGCACGTTCGTCGCCGGCGAAAACTGAGCAGCGGATTGATGCAGTGGATTGATGCAGTGGGCTGATGTAGCCAACTGCATCACGACTGGTTAAGGCGGTCCCTCAAACGGGTCCGGCCAGAGGTGAGGCCCAGTGAAGGGGGTTTGACTCGGCTCATGAGTACCGACCAGCCCGCGCCCGGCCCCGAGGACGCGCGCCCGGAGGAGCCTGCGGGTGGTAAGCAGCCGCCGCCGGAGCCTCCGCCGCCGCCTCCGCCGCCGCCTCCGCCGTCCAGGCCTGAGGGCGGCGCCCCGGACGGCGCGGCACCGCCACCTCCACAGACAGAGGAATCGCTACCTCCACAGGAAGAGGAAGAGGAAGAGGAAGAGGAAGAGGAAGAAGAGGAGGAAGAAGAAGAGGGCTCGCTCGCCGGGATGCCGCCGCTCGCTCGTCGCTGGCGGCGCTTGGTCGCGCGGATCATCGACGCGCTGATCATCGGCATTCCAGTCACCCTCGTAGTGGGATTGGCCTGGGGTGGCTACGACGTCAGTAACACCGGGCGCAAGGTCGCCCAGGATCTCGTCTATGCCCTCGTCTACTTCGTGTACGAGGGCCTCCTGCTCACGACGTGTGGCCAGACCGTCGGCAAGATGGTGATGAAGATCCGCGTCGGTATGCTGCGGAACGGCCAGATCCCGGCCGGGACGCCCGGCTGGACGCGCGCAGCGGTGTACATCCTGCCGCCCATTGTGCCCTGCTGCGGCTCGATCTTCTGGCTGATCAACGTGGCGTGGGTGCTGTGGGACAAGCCGTACCGGCAGGCTCTGCACGACAAGGCAGCCCAGACGGTTGTCGTCTCCACTGTTGACCAGGGCTTCGACCAGGAACTTGACCAGGGCCTTGATCTGAGCGACGAAGCAGACGATGGCGGAGAGGAGGAGCACGCGGATCCGGGGCGCTCAGGGGCGTAGGGAGTGTTTGCTGAGCGCTGCTCCCGTGGAGCCGCTGTTAGCGGTAGGGGGAGAGGGGAGGTCGGATGGGGGTGGGTCCGGTGCGTCGGGGGAGGGCGCTGGCGCGGTCGTACGGGGGGCGGCACGCGCGCCCCGTGGCAGGGCGGCCATCACGGCGACCAGCACCCCGAGTGCGAGTCCTGTGAGTGCTATGGCGATCACGCCGACGCCGGAACTCGTCTGGGAGAGCAACAGCATGGCAAGGGTCGAGAAGACGACGGTGGCCGAGCCGTAGACGAATTGTGCGGGGGTCGGACGCGGCATGATGGATTCCGTCCTCGAGGTCTCGTTTCTATGGTTTGTGGTTTGGCATGCCCGATCGGAACCCTCGGTAAGCGTGACCTTACCCACGGTGCGGTGCACAGGGGGCGCACGGAGTCACACACCCTCAAATCCTGTTCACGTTGCCCTCGGACCAGCAGCGTTGGCTGCGTCGCGCCGTCATTTCTGCGAGCCCTGGCTCGGGCGAGACTGAATATCCATGGCGTGAATTGGCGCCCCCCATCTGGCGATTTATGGTCATTTGAGTGATCATCGAGCTATGGACTTACGACAAGTCCGTAACATCTCGTCGATCGGGGGAGAGGTCGTGACGCGTGGCGGATTCAGTAGGCTCCCGAGCGGCAATGTCGTGGTCACACTGACCCTGCCGCACCCGAAGGGGGCCGACCGCGGCATCCTGCGGGTCGTGGTGCTCGGGGTCAACCGTCAGCGCGCCCTCACCCGGCTGAGGAACCTCGGCTTCGGGGCGCCGAGGTTCAGCGGCAACGCGGAGCCGCCCACCCCCGACGAGATCAGCGCCGTACTGCACCACCCCGAAGGCTTGGTCTGGCGCCCGTACGACGCTCCCGATACCGAGCCCTGGCATCCCATATCGGCGCTGCGCCGCCTCAGCGCCAATGGCTGACACAGCTGACACAATTGATGCAGCTGATGCATATGAGCTGATCTTCGTCCGTCATCCGGTGGCGACGACCGGTTTGCCGCTCAGCTGGACGCCGGCCTTCCGCATCTCTTCCACAGCCCGCTTCGTCGTCTCCGCCGCCACGCCCGCCGTCAGGCCGAGCAGCACATGGGTGGTGAATCCCTCCTGTACCGCGTCCAGCGCGGTGGCGCGTATGCAGTGGTCGGTGGCGATGCCGACGATGTCGACTTCGGTGACGCCACGGGCGTGCAGCCAGTCGGCGAGGGCTGTCCCGTTCTCGTCCGTGCCCTCGAAACCGCTGTAGGCAGCTGCGTAGGCACCCTTGTCGAAGACCGCGTCAACCGAGCCGGAAGTGACCGCGGGAGCGAAGTTGGCGTGGAAACCGATCCCCTCGGTGCCCGCCACACAGTGCGCAGGCCACGAGGATATGTAATCCGGGTGATCGGAGAAGTGGTGGCCGGGTACGATGTGCCGGTCCCGGGTCGCCACCACGTACTGGTAGCCGGCGGATGCCTCGCCGACGAGGTCGGTGATTGCGGCGGCTACGTCGGCACCGCCGAGGACCGCGAGGCTGCCTCCCTCGCAGAAATCATTCTGCACATCTACGACTATCAGTGCCCGGTGCATGGCGCATGTCCTTCAGTGGAATCTGCCAGTGGTTTGCAGTGGCGGCGACGGTGGCGGTGACGGCGTGCTCGGGGCCTATGGCCCCATCCGTACCCAACCAGCCATACTTGTCACACCATTTCGGTGATAATCACGGGCTCGCCCCTCGACAGCTGGGCGGCCGACAGCGGCAGTCCGCCACGCGCTTGGATGTGCCGGGTGCGCGCCGCGTCCAGCGGTTCCCGGGCGACGATCTCGCCGCCGCGTATGAGAGGCACGAGCAGTTGTCGGTCGGCGAGCTCCGGTGGGACAGGGCCGGTGCCGATCACTTCGGCCTCGGCGACGCCCTCGTCGTCGAGGCGCCGTGCGGCCCACTTGCGGCCGGCCGTACTGGACTTGGCACCCAGCGACTTCTTCGCGACCGGGACGAGGGGCGCGTCGCCGGTGTCCTGTGCGGCGCGGGCGACCAGCTTGTAGACCATCGCACAGGTGGGGTGGCCGCTGCCGGTGACCAGCGATGTCCCGACCCCGTAGGCGTCGACGGGCGCAGCGGCGAGCGAAGCGATGGCATATTCGTCGAGATCGCTCGTCACCACGATCTTGGTCTGCTTGGCGCCGAGGTCGTCGAGTTGCTGGCGCACCCGGTGGGCGAGCAGCAGCAGATCGCCCGAGTCGATGCGGACTGCCCCGAGTTCGGGGCCTGCGATCTCAACGGCGGTACGGACAGCGGCATTCAGGTCGTAGGTGTCGACCAGCAATGTTGTGCCGGCGCCCATCGACTGCACCTGGGCGGTGAATGCGTCGCGCTCGGTGTCGTGCAGCAGGGTGAAGGCGTGGGCACTGGTGCCGACGGTGGGGATGGAGTAGCGGAATCCGGCGGCGAGGTCGGAAGTGGTGGTGAAGCCGCCGATGTACGCGGCCCGGGCGGCGGCCACGGCGGCGAGCTCGTGGGTGCGCCGTGCGCCCATCTCGATCAGTGGGCGGCTTCCGGCTGCCACGGCCATCCGGGAGGCAGCCGCGGCGATTGCGGAGTCGTGGTTGAGAATCGACAAGATTAGCGTTTCCAGCAGCACGGCCTCTGCGAAGGTGGACTCGACCTGCAGGATTGGCGATCCGGGGAAGTGCACTTCGCCCTCGGGATAGCCGAGGATGTCGCCGCGGAAGCGGAATCCGGCCAGCCAGTCGAGGGTCTCGCGGTCCACGACGTTCTCGCGGGAGAGGAAGGCGAGGACGCCGTCGTCGAAGCGGAAGTTCTCGACGGCGTCGAGCACTCGGCCGGTCCCTGCGACGACGCCGTAGCGGCGGCCTTCGGGGAGCCGCCGCGTGAAGACTTCGAAGACCGACCGCCGGTGTGCGGCGCCGCTGTGCAGCGCGGCCTGGAGCATGGTCAGCTCGTACCGGTCGGTGAACAGTGCGGTGGACGGCACGGCTATGGGAAGTCCCAGTGCGGACCCGGTGAGCGGGTCGGTCGGCCTGCCAGGAGCGTCCGATGCTGGAACGTTCATGGGGGGATCCTACCTCCAGTAGTCGTCAGAGTGACGATTTCTATGTAGGAGGAAGCGGCACGGGCTCCGCAAGCGGCGCACCCGGGTGGGTGGCGGGCGGGAATCCGGGGCCGCTTCGACTCGAGGGGAAGCGAGTGGCAGCATGGAGGTTGTGAGCGTCGCACCCGTGGAGATCGAACGGACCGAGTCGAGCGAGGCGCCCTTTGATGTGCCGTTCCCCGATGTCCCGTGGGTGACCATCGTCCACAACGACCCGGTCAACCTCATGAGCTATGTGACGTACGTCTTCCAGGCGTACTTCGGCTATCCCAAGGACAAAGCCCGGCGGCTCATGATGGACGTGCATCAAAAGGGCCGCGCCGCCGTCTCCAGCGGCAGCCGCGAGGAGATGGAGCGCGACGTCCAGGCGATGCACGGGTACGGCCTGTGGGCAACCCTCACTCAGGACCGCTGACTCGACGGACTCGACCCCAGCTGGGAGATTTACAGGCCTCATGGCCGGATACTTCAAAGCCGCCCCCGACGGCGGAGCCGCGATTGCCCTCGACAAGGTGGAGATCTCCATCTTGCGCAGCCTCGCCGTTCAGCTCCTGGAACTGATCGGTCCCGGGCCGGAGGAGTCACAGGCCGCTGACGACCCGCTCGCCGAGCTCCTCATCGAAGGGCCGTCCACACCCCCTGCCGACCCTGCCCTCGCACGCCTCTTCCCCAGCGCCTACATGGACCCGGAGAAGGTGCCGGACGAGGAGGCCAAGCGTGCCTCGAGCGAATTCCGCCGCTACACCGAGAACGACCTGCGCGCGCGCAAGAGAGAGGACGCGCTCGCCGTCGTGCGTTCCCTCGACCGACTGACGCTCGGCGGTGACAGGGAAGCGGTACTCAAAGTGACGCAGGCCGATGCGAAGTGCTGGCTCTGCGCGCTCAACGATCTGCGGCTGGTCATAGGGACCCGACTAGGGGTCGACGATGACCCGGAGAGCGAGCTGTACCACCTGCCGGACGACGATCCGCGTAAGCCGCTGGTGATGGCGTACCTGTGGCTCGGCGGCCTCCAGGAAACCCTCGTCGAGACGCTCATGCCGTAGGGCCTGCTCCGAGTTCTGGCTGTTGTTCCTGTGCTGTTGTTCCTCGCCATCGTTCCTGGCCGTCGCCCACCGCCCTCGAACGAGCCGCTTCGCGCCGTCCCACGCCGTCCTATTCTTTGGCCCATGCTCATCCTCACCCAGGCCCTGTACGACGAAATCGTCGCCCACGCGCGCGCCGACCACCCCGATGAGGCATGCGGTGTCATCGCGGGCCCGGCGGGCACCGGCCGCCCTGAACGCTTCATCCCGATGCTCAACGCGGCCCGTTCGCCCACGTTCTACGAATTCGACTCCACGGACCTGCTGAAGCTCTACCGCGAGATGGACGACCGCGATGAGGAGCCCGTGATCGTCTACCATTCCCACACCGCGACCGAGGCATACCCCTCACGCACCGACATCAGCTACGCCAACGAGCCCGGCGCCCACTACGCCCTGGTTTCCACAGCGGAGTGCGGCAACGGCGAAGGCCCGGTCTCCTTCCGTTCATTCCGGATCGTGGACGGCGAGGTCACGGAGGAAGAAGTGCGCATCGTCGTCTCCTACGCGGCATAGGGGCCGCCGCAGCACCGCTCGTCCGGCAAATGCACCCGGATTCCGGTACGCCCGTCTCGAGGCTCCGGGAGAGGGAATCGATACCATGCCCGCATGGTTGACTACGACGTGAGCGAGAAGACGCCGGGCATATTGCTCGTGGCGCGGCTGCACGTCGACTTGTGCCGCCTCGCCAGTGCCATGTGTACTCCTGCCGCCCCGCCGCGGCAGCGGCTGGTGTCACGTTTCCCGACTGCTGCCCGCTGACGCCGGTCGCGCCTCTCATACCTCCAGCATCCCTCACGCCTCCCGGCACCCCGTACACCTCCTGGCACAGCTCTGCTGCCGCGCAATCCCCCTGACGTCGTCCCCGCACTGGAGTGCACCCCATGGCCATCGAGGTCCGCATCCCGACCATCCTCCGCACCTACACCGACGGCGCGAAGACCGTCGAGGGCAACGGCACCACCCTGGATGAACTCTTCACCAATCTCGACACCCGGTACGCCGGGATCCGTGAGCGTATCGTCGACGGCGACCAACTGCGCCGCTTCGTCAACGTCTACCTCAACGACGAGGATGTGCGGTTCCTCGACGGCATCAGCACCAAGGTCGCGGACGGCGACAATGTCACCATCCTTCCGGCCGTGGCCGGAGGTGCTGCCGGGGCGAAACCCCGCCCGGCTGGGGTGCCGACCGGGCGACGGGTGGGACACTGATGCGATACGACAGCTCGCTCGCTGCCGTAGGCAGCACCCCCCTGGTCCGCCTACCGAGGCTGTCACCGTCCCCCACTGTGCAGATCTGGGCGAAGCTGGAAGACCGCAATCCGACCGGCTCGATCAAGGACCGACCCGCACTGCACATGATCGATCAGGCCGAGCGGGACGGCAGGCTGACGCCCGGCTGCACCATTGTGGAGCCCACCTCGGGCAACACCGGGATCTCGCTGGCGATGGCAGCCAAACTCAAGGGCTACCACATGGTGTGCGTGATGCCGGAAAACACCTCGGAAGAGCGGCGGCAACTGCTGGCGATGTGGGGCGCGGAGATCATCTCCTCGCCGGCCGCAGGCGGGTCCAACACAGCCGTACGCATCGCCAAAGAGCTCAGCGAACAGCACCCGGAGTGGGTGATGCTCTACCAGTACGGCAACCCGGGCAACACCGCAGCGCACTACACCACCACCGGGCCGGAGATCCTGGCCGACCTGCCGTCGGTCACGCACTTCGTGGCGGGGCTCGGTACCACGGGAACACTGATGGGGGTCGGCCGTTACCTGCGGGAAAAGGTGCCCGGCGTCGCGATCGTCGCCGCCGAGCCACGCTACGACGACCTCGTCTACGGCCTGCGCAATCTCGACGAGGGCTTTGTACCGGAGCTGTATGACGAATCGGTGCTGACTACCCGGTACTCGGTGGGCAGTGAGGACGCTGTGCGACGCACACGGGAGCTGTTGCAGCAAGAAGGGATCTTCGCGGGCGTCTCGACGGGTGCGGCGTTGCACGCTGCGCTCGGCGTGGCGACGAAGGCGCTGCGGGCAGGTGAGCGGGCGGACGTGGTGTTCATCGTGGCCGACGGCGGTTGGAAGTACCTGTCGACGGGAATTTACACCGCCGATTCCCCGCAGGCGGCTGTTGCCGCGCTGAAGGGACAGCTCTGGGCATAGGGCGCATCGGCTTTACGCCACCGGGCGGCGGTGCGAGTCGATCCGCCCGATCACGGTAATGGGTGGGTGGGAGCGGGCAAAGACACGTAAGGGACCACACTCGCACGTCCCGCCCGTACTGGTGATTCCGCCCACAACAACGTCCCGTGAAGGCGCGGCACCTCGTCTCGCGCCTTACCCTCGATTGCACATGGCGACCACAACCGCACCCACCGCAATCCTCGTCCGGCCGACCGCGGCCGCGGTATCCTCCGCCCGCCCGCGACCACCGGTACTCAGTGGCGCGCCCACGCCAACGTATCGCCACTGGGTGCGGCACGATACACGACCCGCAAGACTCCCGGACCGGCCCCTGGCACCCGGCAGGGGAAACCCCAAGGAGGCTCCTGCATGAAGCTCACCGTCGTCGGCTGCTCGGGATCGTTCCCTTCCGCGGAATCGGCCTGCTCGAGCTACCTTGTCGAGGCCGACGGCTACCGGCTGCTGCTCGACATGGGCAATGGCGCCCTGGGCGCACTGCAGCGTTACTGCGGACTATACGACCTGGACGCCGTACTGCTGAGCCATCTGCACGCCGACCACTGCATCGACATGGTCACCTACTTCGTCGCCCGCTACTACCGGCACGACGGCGGCATGCCCGACCCCATCCCCGTCTACGGCCCCCAGAGCACTCCGGAGCGGCTGGCCACTGCATACGGCGAGCTGCCCGACGACAAATGCATGAGCGAGGTCTTCGACTTCCATACCCTGGAGGCAGGCCGCTTCGAGGTCGGCCCCTTCACCGTCGTCGCCGACCGGGTCTGCCACCCCGTCGAAACTTTTGCGTTCCGCCTGGAGCACGCAGGCCGCTCGCTGACGTATTCCGGCGACACCGGCCCGTGCGAAGCATTGCTCGGCCTCGCTGACGGCACGGATCTCTTCCTGTGCGAATCGTCATTCACCTACGGCAAAGAGGAGGTACCCCAGCTGCACCTCAACGGCCGCCAAGCCGGAGAACACGCCGCGCAGGCCGGCGCCGCACGCCTTGTCCTCACCCACATCCCCCCATGGACCAACCCGCAAGTCGCCCTCGCCGATGCCCGGACTTCCTACTCCGGGACCATCGAGCTGGCACGGCCCGGTGCGATCTACGAGGTCTGACACCCCTGCACAGAACGGCACGAGCCCCTGGAACCGCTCGATTCCAGGGGCTCACGGCATGAAGGAGCACCAAACCCCAATGACCATGGCGAAAGCCCCATGTCACCCACCACCACCGGAACAGGGCCACTGCAGGAACGGGGCCACCGCGGGAACGGGGCCACCTCCATCAGGGATAGGCTCGTCACCATGGATCGCATCGACGGCCGCACCCCTGAACAACTCCGCCCTGTCACCATTGAACGCGGCTGGAGCAAACACGCCGAGGGCTCTGTCCTCGTCTCCTTCGGCGACACCCGCGTACTGTGCACCGCAAGCGTCACCGAAGGCGTACCACGCTGGCGCCGAGGCAGCGGCGAAGGCTGGATCACCGCCGAATACGCCATGTTGCCCCGCGCCACCAACACCCGCGGCGACCGCGAATCCGTACGAGGCCGCATCGGTGGCCGTACCCACGAGATCTCCCGTCTCATCGGCCGATCCCTGCGCGCCGTCATCGACTACAAGGCGCTCGGCGAGAACACCATCGTCCTCGACTGCGATGTCCTCCAAGCAGACGGAGGCACCCGCACCGCCGCCATCACCGGCGCCTACGTGGCGCTCGCCGACGCCGTCGCCTGGGCACAACACCACAAACTGATCAAGGCCAAGGCCCAGCCGCTCACCGGTACGGTCAGCGCCGTCAGCGTCGGCATCATCGGCGGCGTTCCCATGCTCGACCTCGCCTACGAAGAAGACGTCCGCGCCGAAACCGACATGAACGTCGTCTGCACCGGCGACGGCCGCTTCGTCGAAGTTCAAGGCACCGCAGAAGGCGAACCCTTCGCCCGCACCGAACTCGACGCACTCCTCGATCTCGCCGTCACCGGCTGCACCCAACTCGACGGCCTTCAACGGGCGGCACTCGCAGCCCAGGCGTGAGGAACTCATGATCCACCCCGCGATGCGCCCCACCGCGACCGCCGCTGCCGCCCTGCTGGCACTCACCGCCCCCCTCACCACCGCGTGCAGCACGGCGGGTAGGACAGCCGATTGCGCCTCCGTCGCCGACTCCATCAACGGCCACCTCACCTCACTGAAGAAGACCGTCGCCACATACGGCAAAGACCCCGCCGCCGCGGCGACCGCAATCCGTCAACTCCAGTCGGATATCGACGACATCGCGGGCAAGACCGGCAACGTCACCGCCACAAAGGCAATCAACGAGCTCAGCACCGGCCTCGCCAACGCCAAGGACGACCTCGAAGGCGGTATCAAACCGAACATCAAACCCATCGCAGACGCGGCAGCCGCATTCACCAAATCCTGCGTGACCAACTCGCCGCAGCAGCACAGATAACTCGAATACTCGAATACCCGGATAATCGGCTCTCATGAAGCGACTCGTCCTCGCCACCCGCAATGCCCACAAGATCGCCGAACTCCGCGCGATCCTGGTCGGCGCCGGACTCCACAACGACCTCGTCGGCGCCGACACCTACCCGGGTGTGCCCGACGTGAAGGAAACTGGCATCACCTTCGCGGAGAACGCCCTGCTCAAAGCACGCGCTCTCGCCAAGGCAACCGGCCTGCCCGCCGTCGCCGACGACTCCGGCTTGTGCGTCGACGCCCTCGGCGGCGCCCCCGGCATCTTCTCCGCCCGCTGGTCCGGCCGTCACGGCGACGACCGTGCCAACCTCGACCTGCTCCTCGCCCAACTTGCCGACGTCGACGACCCCCACCGCACCGCCCACTTCGCCTGTGCCGCGGCGCTTGCCCTCCCCGATGGCACCGAACGCGTCGTAGAAGGCCGCCTGGAGGGCACCCTCCGCCACACGCCTGTGGGTGACGGCGGTTTCGGCTACGACCCGATCCTCCAGCCCCTCGGCGACACGCGCACGTGCGCCCAGCTCACCCCGGAGGAGAAGAACGCGATCAGCCACCGCGGCAAGGCATTCCGCGCGCTGGCGCCGGTGGTGCGGGAGCTTTTGGGGTGACGCTCCTGGGAACAAAGGCCTGATCTCCGAGTTGGCCGGATCGGACCTTTGAATCGAAGGTCAAAATGCAGTGCGGCCGGTGGGATTCGAACCCACATGGGATTTCTCCCACAACATCCTAAGTGTTGCGCTTATGCCAATTCAGCAACGGCCGCTAGTCGCCCGCCATCATAGCGGGCTGGCGGCTGTGGTGAAGCTCAACGTTTGTTATGTCGATGCAGTGAGCGTCGGGGCGAGAACGAATCGCCTCAAGAGGCTCCATGTTATGTGATGAATGTCATACGCCAAGATCCTTGATGATCTTGGCGACATGGCCGGTGGCCTTGACGTTGTACAGGGCACGTTCGACTTTGCCCTGCTCGTCGACGATGACGGTGGAGCGGATGACACCGGTCATTTTCTTTCCGTACATCGTCTTCTCGCCGAAGGCGCCGTACGCCTCGAGGACCTGCTTGTCCGGATCGGCGAGGAGGGTGACCTTCAATTTCTCCGTGTCGCGGAATGTGGCGAGCTTTTCGGGCTTGTCGGGGGAGATCCCGATGACGTCGTAGCCGGCGTCGGCGAGCAGGGCCAGGTTGTCGGTGAAGTCGCAGGCCTGCTTGGTGCAGCCAGGGGTGAGGGCGGCCGGGTAGAAGTAGATGATGACTTTGCGGCCCATGTGGTCGGCGAGTGAGACCTGCTTCCCGTCGGCGTCGGGAAGGGTGAACGCGGGGGCGGTGTCGCCGGATGTCAGGCGCTCGCTCATGGCCGGTGCTCCTCGTTTTGTCGTCGTCTGGCGTCCGGTGGTCTGGTCATCGGGCCCATACGGAGTTTACGTCTGGTCGCGAACGGGGATGCCGGACGGGCGTGGTGGGACGCGACCTGACAGACTGTCGACACGGTAATCGGGTCGGCTCGAGGTGACGGAGGCAGTGCGGTGTCGGATGGCAGGACTCCCGCTCAGATCGAGGCGGACATCGCTCGCCGGCGGCAGGATCTCGCCGCGACGCTGGACGAGATCGGGGTGCGGGTGCATCCGAAGACGATCAAGGACAATGCGAAGGCCTCGGTGCGCGAGGTGGTGGACCGCACGGCGGGGCGTGCGTATGTGGCGGTGAACCGGGCGGTGTCGGATCTGCGGTCCGGTCTGGTGACGGAGGACGGTGCGCCGCGGATGGAGCGGATCGTGCCGGTGGCCGTGGCGACGGTGGCGGCGACGGTGGCGGCGGTCGTGCTGGTCTCTCGGCGTTCGTCACGGTGCAAGCGCAGGTAGGTGTGGATCGGGCAGGGTGAGCCGGTGGAGATACCAGGTGCTCGTACGGTGCGAGTGCCGGGTAACGTCGTGCCTGTGAGCTCGAACTCGAATACGTCTCTCGGTGGCGCATCCGCCACCGGTTCACATGACCACGACAAATTGCCGATTCACATGCTCCATGACCGAGTGCTGGTCCGTACCGACACTCCGGAAGGGGAGCGGCGTTCGACCGGCGGCATCTTGATCCCTGCGACGGCGGCCGTAGGGCGGCGGCTGGCGTGGGCCGAGGTGGTCGCGGTAGGACAGAATGTGCGAACGGTGGAGGTTGGTGACCGAGTGCTGTTCGATCCCGCGGACAGATCGGAGGTCGAGGTGCGCGGGGTGGCGTATGTGTTGATGCGTGAGCGGGATCTGCATGCTGTGGCGGCGGAGCGGCTCGCGGGGTCCGAGGACTCGACAGGGCTGTATTTGTAGTTATTGAGCGGTGAGGGGTGGTGACCGCAGTCCCGGTTTGGCAGGTCGCCCATCTTGCTGCCTTACTGCCTTGCTGCTGATCAGGTACCGGGATGGACGCGGTGAAAAAAGCCGAGGGACAGGCAGAGGGACAGGCGGCGGCGGATGACACCGCGGCCGAGGTGCTCAGCGTAGCCATGTCCGTGTACAGCCCCGCAGATGAGGAGCGGCGTCGTGGCGTGCGCCGCATGAAGCTGATCGCCACCGGATTTTTGCTGGTGGCGACGGTGGTTTATGGGTTTGCCAAGTGGGCGGGGGCGGCCGGGGCCGGTGCGTGGGCGGATTATGTGGCGGCGGCGGCCGAAGCGGGGATGGTCGGTGCTCTGGCGGACTGGTTCGCGGTGACAGCGCTGTTCAAGCGTCCGCTGGGGGTGCCGATCCCGCATACCGCGATCCTTCCGACGAAGAAGGATGTGTTCGGGCAGGCACTGGGTGATTTCGTCGGCGAGAATTTCCTGTCCGCGCATGTTGTGCGGCATCGGCTGCGGGCTGTCGGGATCGGGGCGCGGGTGGGCAAGTGGCTCGCCGAGCCCGAACACGCTGATCGGGTGACCGAGCAGGGCATGGCGGTGCTGCGCGGCACACTGCGGGTGCTGCGGGACTCCGATGTGCAGGCGGTGGTGAGCGAGGCGATCACGCGGCGTGCGGAGATGCAGGAGATCGGGCCTGGGCTCGGCAAAATGCTGACGCGCGTGGTGGAGGACGGTGGCCACCGGGGGGTGGTGGATTTGGTGTGCGCACGGGCGTGTGACTGGCTGGTGGAGCACCGGGAGTCGGTGATGGGCGCGGTCGAGGGGGGCGCGCCCGGGTGGACTCCCCGCTTTGTGGACAGGCGGGTAGGTGATCGCGTCTATAAGGAGCTGCTGCGGTTCGTCACCGAGATGCGTGACATGCCGGAGCACCCCGCGCGAGGGGCGCTGGATCGTTTCCTCCATGATTTCGCGGAGGAGCTGCAGTCGGACCGGGACACCAGGGAGCGTGTCGAGCGGGTGAAGCGTGATCTGCTGGCCCGAGGTGAGGTGCAGGACCTGATTCAGTCGGCGTGGAGTGCGGTGCGGGCGATGGTGGTCGCGGCAGCAGAGGACGAGCGCAGCGAGTTGCGGCTTCGGGCGCGGGCGTCGCTGATGTCGCTGGGTGCGCGGATGGGCTCGGAGGGACGGCTGCAGGGGAAGGTGGAGGCCTGGCTGGAGGATGCCGCAACGTATGTGGTCACCACCTATCGGGACGAGATCACCTCGTTGATCACGGAGACGGTGGAGAGTTGGGACGCGGAGCAGACCTCACGGAAGATCGAGGCGCATGTGGGGCGTGACCTGCAGTTCATCCGGATCAACGGCACTGTGGTCGGCGCCTTGGCCGGGCTGTTGATCTACACGGTCTCGCAGTTGGTCGGCTGAGGGCTGCCGAGGACCGCCGAGGACTGCCGCGAGCTGCTGAAGGCTTCAGCTCGCGCCTCCGCTCACGAGCCGGTAGGTCATGTGGCGGGATGTCTGGGGCGGGGTGTTCGCCGTGTAGGTCAGGCGCAGCTGGGTGTAGTACCGCTGCTTGGGGTGGCCTGGCCACGGCTGGGCGTGGTCGAGCTGTACGGTCACTGGGTAGGAATGGAACTTCCCTGCGGCACAGTACGGTTGACAGTCGTTCACCTCGTCGAGCCCGCGGGCGAGGGCGGATTTCGGGCCCCAGTGTGTCCAGTGGAGTGAGACGAGGCCGTTGTTGCCGTCGCCGCAGGCGATCAGGTAACGGTGCGGGCGCACCTGCGGCTGGGTGAAGCAGTCGAGGACGATCATGCCGGAGGACGATTGTGCCGATCGTGACGGGGCAGGATGAGCCGGCGAGGCCGAGGCGGAGGCGGGAGTGAGGGCTGTCGCCAGCGCCGTACCCGCTCCGATCAGAAGTGCTGTCCTCAGCTTGAGTTTGATGCGCATATCCGCTCCCCGGCCGCTTGTGTGATGTTCTTGTGACGACGCTACGACCGGACTGTGGGATATACCACCCGAATGTGTAACAAATATGCAACGCGGATGACCGTGTGGGTGATGGCGCGTGTCGAGTCCGTGGCGAACAGGGGCCGGAGCATGGAGATATGACAGTTGGTCACCTGAGGTGCGCGCATCGTGTGGTGGGAGCCGTCCAGGTGTTCAGCGCGGTCGCGGAGCTGCCCTGGGTCCTGTCCGGGCCCGTGAAGATCGCCCGGACAGGGCCTATACCCTCGGTATTCCGGGAGGCATGCCCACCCGAGGATCCTGAAGATCAGCTCACCGTCCCCAAAGGAGTCGTCCCCGTGGCAGAGCGCAAGCCCATCGAATCCTGGCTCACCGATATGGACGGGGTGCTGATCCATGAGGGCATCCCGATACCCGGTGCGGACAGGTTCATCAAACGGCTCCGGGAGTCGGGCAAGCCCTTTCTCGTACTGACCAACAACTCCATCTACACGCCGCGTGATCTGCACGCGCGGCTCTTCCGGATGGGCCTGGAGGTGCCCGTCGAAAACATCTGGACTTCGGCGCTCGCGACGGCGAAGTTCCTCGACGACCAGCGGCCGGGCGGCACCGCCTACGTCATCGGCGAGGCGGGCCTGACGACGGCGCTGCACGAGATCGGGTATGTGCTCACCGATCACCAGCCGGATTACCTCGTGCTTGGAGAGACGCGTACGTATAGCTTCGAAGCCTTGACGAAAGCGATCCGGCTGATCAATAACGGCGCCCGGTTCATCGCCACCAACCCGGACGAGACGGGCCCGTCCGCCGAGGGGGCGCTGCCGGCGACCGGTTCGGTCGCGGCGCTGATCACCAAGGCAACCGGCAAGGAGCCCTACTTCGTCGGCAAGCCGAATCCGCTGATGATGCGGGCCGGGCTCAACGCGATCGGTGCGCACTCCGAGACATCGGCCATGATCGGTGACCGGATGGACACTGATGTACTGGCCGGGCTCGAAGCCGGAATGGAGACATTCCTGGTGCTTACCGGCCTGACTCGGCCGGATGACGTCGATCGTTATCCATTCCGTCCTTCGCGTGTTGTCGAATCGATCGTGGATCTGATTGATCTCGTCTGATCGGTCTCGTCTGATCGGTTTTGTTTTGGCGGTCTTGTCCGGGCGACCCCGCTCGACCGTCCGACCGAGACGTTGATGGCGGCGAGTGACGTGCGGCGTGTGGAGCACCATTCGCTGCGTCGGAATGAACGGGCTCATCAGTGGATGAGCCGGTATGTGACCGGGTTGGCTGGAAGGAACCAGTGCAAGCCCTCCTCGAAGAAGACGATGACCGCGTTGGCCAGGATGATCAGTGCGAACAGCCACAACGCCATCCGTGACACCCAGCCGTAGCGCACGGGTCCCGGGACGAGTTCGTCGCTTACCAGCAGATAAAAACCGCATCCGGCGAAGACCACCACGAAGGTGACGAGCCCCCAAGTGTACAGGTGCAGCCCCAGCAGCGTGCTGCCGACGCCCGGATCGGGCGGCATGATGTGCAGCAGTACCTGACGTGCCGACATCACCAGTCCGGCCACCGCGCCGACCAGTGCCATGCCGAAGCCGGTCATCACGTCCGAGCGCACCACCTGGCCGGTGCGCGAGCGGGCGATCACATAGGCCGGCCCCATCGCGCAGAGCATTATCGCCATCCGCTGCACGATGCACAGCGGGCACGGATGTTCCCATTCGGTGAACTGGATCATGAGGCCGCTCAGCAGCACCGCACAGTAGCCGAGCAGGAAAACGTGGTTGAAGGCGAAGCCGGCGCGGCGCTTCAGCGGAAGCGGGGTGGCCAGGTTGTTCGTCGCCGTCGTCGCGGGCGTCATGGTAGTCACGTCGGCCCCTCAGAATCTCAGGTTGAGCGACGAGGTCACGTGATACTCGAAGAGCATCATTGTGACGACGAGACAGGCCGCCCACGTACCGATTACATACAGGCGTCTACGGGTCCGCAGCATGACCGCGAAGGCCCCGAGAATCATCAGAAAGATGATCGTCTCCACACTCGCTCCTGATCTGCTGTTGGACAACCGATGGACTTCCAGTGGATCGCGAAACGTGAGGGATCGCTTCCGCAGCGCGTCGGACGAATGAGTACCCGAAGGCCTTCCGGGTGATTGCCCCGAGTAAGGGTTTGCGGAAATGTGAGCGTGGTAAAGGGGGCGCACGACGTTGAATGCACCGTTACGACAAAGTCGTCATCGTGTACGACAAGGTCGTCATCGTGGTGTGGAGAGGTCTGGCCTCTGGCATTCTCGCCGCATGGTCAAGATCGAAGATCTTCTCACCGAGGGTGACGCGGTCCCGAGGGAGGGCTGGGAATTTTTGGTTCGCGGGTCGGACGGCCGAGCAGCGTCCGTATCGAGGCGTGGAGGCCGTCGATCACCACAGCGTCGGCCGGACCCAGGGCTCTTCAGTCGATGCCGCGACAGATGTGCGCTTCCGTGCCGTCCTCGTCCGCACCGGCGAGGAGCAGCGGCGGTGCGTCGGACATCTCTTTGGCGCGCGTTGCGGCAAAGCCGTCCATGCCATCGTAGTCGTCGAGGCGTCGCCGCTCCTCCGCAGAGGTCTCCATCGTCTCCTCAACTCCCCAGCGTCCTTTGTGCGATATCAGGACTGATAAGCCAGAAGGCATCCGCTGAATTCAACCATCGCCTTCAACGAGCCGAATACATTGATTCTCGCTCCAGGCTCGAGCTCACGCAGCTCCGCGAAGGCCGGGTGCAGATTGCCCGCGAGATGCTCCGGGCGGGCTGAATGCTGGTCAGCATGATTGTTTGTGCGCCGCCAGGGACTCGAACCCCGAACCCGCTGATTAAGAGTCAGCTGCTCTGCCAGTTGAGCTAGCGGCGCTTGCTGACCAACACTCTACCTGATGGCAGGGGCTTGCCTGACGGTATGGGGTGCTCATGGCGCCTGCGCGGCGTCCGGGCCCGATGGCGGCGTGTGATGGCGCTATGGATGCGATTGATCACGTGGAGTAGTTTTTGTGAAGGAGACCCAGCGGGAGGTGACCTGGCGCGCCTCGTCCGCTTGCTCCGCTGTCATCAGCCCCTCGACGTCCGAGCGCCGACCGAGGAGCGCTGTCACAAGCTCGCGCTCCTCGGCCGAGATCGTCCAGACCGCTGATGCCGATGTGCCGTCGTCGTGCCATTCGACCATGGACAGTGTGTGCCGGTCAGCCATGACTGCGCCTCCCTGAGCTGTGGAGCTGCGGGGTGGGACGTCACAAAGGCCGCGTCACGAGAATTGCGTCGATTACTTCGGCTGCGTCACACCGAACGAACGTTTTCGGCCTGCGGACCCTTGGCGCCCTGGGTGACGTCGAATTCCACCTTCTGGTTGTCTTCGAGGCTGCGATAGCCGGTGGTTCCGGTGATCGCTGAGAAATGAACGAAGACGTCGGGGCCACCGCCGTCTTGCGAGATGAAGCCGTAACCCTTTTCCGAGTTGAACCACTTTACGGTTCCGGTGGCCATGTCTTGCTCCTTTGTCGGGCATGAATGCTCCCCCTGTTAATCATCAGGCTAACCGGGTGTCCCGCAGGGCGCATTCCGGCAGCCCGAGTCCGCAGGGGGACGGGGTGCGGCGGCGTCACTCAAGGGTGCTGTGACAGGGGCCGCGTACGACAATAAGCGCCCTCCTGGAAGGAGGGCGCTTATGTGCTTTGAGTGCGCCGCCAGGGACTCGAACCCCGAACCCGCTGATTAAGAGTCAGCTGCTCTGCCAGTTGAGCTAGCGGCGCCCGATCGCGGACAACTCTACCCGAAGCCGAGGTGTGCTCCTGACCATGTCAGCCATGTCAGCTCTGCATTCAGAGAGCGAGCGACAACAGCACCGGCGCCGCACGCTTGTTGAGAGTGTCCGCGGCCGGCTTCAGACGGTGCGCCCGGTCCAGCGGCATCGACAGCGCCAGACACCCGACCGTACTGCCGATCGTCACCGGAACCGCGGCGCAGACCGTGCCCACTGCGTACTCCTGCAGATCCAGGGTGGGCACCGTCGGTGGCTGGCTGTCCAACTTGGTGAACAGCACCTTCTCGTTGGTGATGGTCTTGGAGGTGAGACGGGCCAGTTTGTGACGTGAGACATGCTCCTTGCGGCCGTCCACATCGAGTTGGGTGAGCAGGCACTTGCCGGCCGCGCTGGCGTGCGCGGCGTAGCGGAGGTCCACCCACTCGTTCACCTTGGGTGCGGTCGGGCCGTCCGCGTAGTCGACGATCTGCACCTCGCCGTCGTCGTACCGGCTGAAGTAGACGGCGGCGCCGACTTCGTCGCGCAGTTGGATGAGGATGGTCTTGATCCTGGCGGCGAGTGCCCCGCGCCGACCGCTGCTGCCGAGCTGGACAGCGGACTCGCCGACGATGTACACCCCGCCCTGCACACTGCGGAGGTAGCCCTCCCGTTCGAGCAGCGCGAGAAGCTGTGTCAGATAGGCCACTGGCAGCTTCGCCTCGCGGGAGAGCTGGCCGGCTGACACGCCATAGCTATGGCGGTCCACTGTCTCGAGCACGCGCATCGCGTGCCGGACCGCGCGGATCGGCGCGATCAGTCGGTGCTCTCGGTGCTCTCGGTGCTCTCGGTGCTCAAGCGCCACGGTGTCCCCCTCGCAGGTATGACCGTTTGCGTCGTATTATGTCTCACGGTCCGGCAGTTGGACCAGTTTCTACGATAGTCCCAATCGGCCGTTTGAGGGCCTCGGCTGAGCACTTAAGTGGAACTCCTCACGCGTATACTCAGGGGCGCATCACTCTGGCATATGCCCAGGGCATGGACAAATTCCGATGGCGCTGAAATCGCGATTCACAGCACCGTGTTGAGGAAATCACGAGTCCTCTGCTGCTGCGGGTCGTGAAAGATCTGGTCCGGCGGACCGGCTTCGATTACATGCCCAGAATCAAACATCAGCACCCGGTCGGAGATGTCCCTCGCGAAGTTCATCTCGTGGGTGACACACAGCATCGTGATGTCCGTGGTGCGCGCGATGTCCCGCAGCACGTCCAGCACGCCAGCCACCAGTTCGGGGTCGAGTGCGGAGGTCACCTCGTCGAGCAGCAGCACCTGCGGGCGCATCGCCAACGCACGCGCGATGGTAGCTGTTCAGCCCGGGTGATGGTGTGACAGACGGGTCAGGCTGCTGCTGCGGCTGCCGTCGGTGTGAGGGCAGGGGGTGGCGCTCCAGGGCTCGCATCAACAAGGAAGTCGGGTACGCCCGGCGTCGGACGGCGACGCCGTCAAGCCCGCCACGCCCGTCAAGCTCTCCGGCAGGGCTGACAAGGATGACAAGGATGACAAGCCCGTGAGGGATGCTTCTGTCGTATCGTCAGTTGTGTCGATTTTGCGGTAACGCATGCCCCTCCAGGCGCATTTGAGCCATCGCGCCTTCGGAATTCACCGACGCGAGCCACTTGGGCCATGGCCGCGCGGCTACCCGGCGATGCGCTATTAGGGCTTGGTCAGGTAGGTGATGCTCTGGTGTGTTGGAGTGGGGTTAGTGGTGTCTGGCCCGCTGGGCAGTGCCCTGCCCAGCGGGCCAGCAGGACCTGGAGTGTGGCCACGACCTGGTAGGTCGTCAGGCCGTGGCCGCTGCTTTTGGGGACAGCCGCTCCAGGGTGCAAAACGCCTGGGCGACCGAGGCCAGGGTGAGGTGGCGGTGGAAGCCGTTCCAGGTGCGGCCCTCGAAGTGGCCCACTCCCAAGGCGGTCTTCAACTCCCGGTGGTCGTGCTCGACGCGCCAGCGCAGCTTCGCCGAGCGCACCAGGTGCCGCAGCGAGGTATCCGCCGGCAGAGTGGACAGCCAGTACTTGACCGGCTCCTTCTCACCGGCGGGCCACTCGGCCAGCAGCCAGCACACCGGCAGGTCCTCCCCACGGTGCGCCCGGCGGATGCGCACCCCGGCCGGGCGCACCCGCAGCGCGACGAACCGCGAGCGCAAGGGGCCCTTGGAGCCTTGGCGCCACGTCACCCGGCGCAGGGCGCGGCGTCCTGCGCGCAGAACCAACTCCTTTACCGAGGTGGGCTTGTCGCGGTAGCACGGGACCGGCTTGCGGCCGGTGCCCGACCAGGCCGGGGCGGTGCGCGTCGCGGTGTCGGGCAGTACCGCGGTGTCCGAGCGCACTCCGACCACGTAGGGGATGCCGCGCTCCTCCAAGGCCAGGCGGAAGGCGCCGTCTTGGCCGTAGCCCTCGTCCGCCACGATCAGCGGCGGATCCAGCCCCCAACAGCGCACCTCGTCGACCATGTCGACGGCCAGCTGCCACTTGGGCACGTGCCCCACCTCATCGGGGATGTGGGCATGTCCCCGCCGCCGGACAGCCTGTTCCGGTTCGTCGGCCAGCGCCGGATCCCACTCCTCGGGCAGGAACAGCCGCCAGTCCACCGGGCAGGAGGCCGCGTCGGCGGCCAGGTGCACGCTCGGCACCACCTGGCAGTTGGCGGTCTTGCCCAACGCGCCGCAGTACTGCGCGGCCACTCCGGGCGAGGCGTGGCCGTCCTTGGGGAAGGAGACATCGTCGATCACCCAGGCTGCCGGGCGGATGACCGGCTCCATCTTCCAGGCCAGCTCGGCCAGCACCATCTGGTGTGACCACCGGGCGTCGGCGAGGAACTGCTGCAGCCCTTGCCGGTCCACCCCGAGCCGGGCTGCCATCGGCTCCATCGACTTGCGCCGCCCCTCCCCGAGCAGCCCGCGCACATACCGCTCGCCCCACCGCCGTTGATCGGCCCGCCCCAGCGGGGCGAACACCTCGGCCGCGAACGCCACCAGCCGGTCCTGGGCCTCCATGAGCTCCTGCGGGGTCATGGCCCTCACCTCCACAAGGCCGACACGCTCTCCTCCTCCCAACCTAACCAAGCCCTACTAGGTATGCGGCCGAAATCAAGCCGTGACAGTAACGACCTGGGGAGCAATGGGGAGTGGATCAGCCGTGCCCGGCCGCCGCAGTCACCGCCGCCGACCAGATCTCGAGCGCCTCGTCCACCTGCTCCGCAGTGACGATCAGCGGCGGGATCATCCGCACCGTGTTCCCCAACGGCCCGCAGGTGAGCAGCAACAGCCCGCGGACAGCCGCTTCCTGCTGCGCCCGGGCGGCGGTGGCCGGATCCGGACGGCCGTCGGCGCCGGTGAACTCGCTGCCGCACATCAGACCGAGCCCGCGTACGTCCCCGATCGCCGGGTGCGATCCGGCTACTTCGCGGAGCCCACTCAGCAGCCGGGTCCCCTGTTCGGCAGCATTTTCGACCAGTTTCTCGTCACGGATGACGTCCAGCGTGGCGAGTGCCGCCGCGCAGGCCACTGCATTCCCGCCGTATGTCCCGCCCTGCGAACCGGGCCGGGCCTTCGCCATCAGCTCGCGCGGCGCGGCGATCGCGGAGAGCGGGAACCCGGAGGCCAGCCCCTTGGCGGTGATCAGCACATCCGCGAGACGGCTCCCGTCTCCCGCCGGCCAGAAGTGCTCGTGTCCCCAGAACCGCCCGGTGCGGCCCACGCCCGTTTGCACCTCGTCGAGGATCAGCAAGATCCCGTGCCGGTCCGCCCGCTCCCGCAGCCCGCGCAGGAAACTGGCGTCGGCGGGCACATAGCCGCCCTCGCCGAGAACCGGTTCGACGATGAATGCGGCGGTGTCCGCGGGGGAGGAGACCGTGGTGAGGAGGTAATCGAGCTCGTCGAGGGCGAACTCCACGGCTTGCTGCTGCGGCCATCCGTAGCGGTAGGCGGTCGGGAACGGCGCGATGGCCACCCCGGGCATCATCGGACCGATCCCGGAGCGGAACTTCGTCGCCGAGGTGGTGAGCGCGCCCGCGCCCATCGTCCGGCCGTGGAAGCTGCCGTGGAACGCCACGATGTTCTGCCGCCCAGTGGCATGACGGGCCAGCCGGACGGCCGCTTCGACCGCCTCACTGCCTGAATTCATATAGAAGAGTGAATCGAGACCGGACGGCAGCACCTCGCCGAGGCGCTCGGTGAGCGCGAGGAGCGGGCGGTGCAGGACGGTGGTGTACTGGCCGTGGATGAGGGTGCCCACCTGCTCCTGGGCGGCGCGCACCACCACCGGATGGCAGTGTCCCGTACTGGTGACGCCGATGCCGGCGGTGAAGTCGAGATAGCGGCGCCCGTCGGCGCCGTGGAGGTAGACGCCTTCGCCGCGTTCGGCGAGCACGCCGGTGGCCTGCTTGAGCTGCGGAGACAGAGCTGCCATGGCTGATCCTCAGGCTTTTGGTGGGCTTCGTAGGATTGTCGACAACCTTCCTCGCGTGCAAGCATGGCTGTGCTGAGCACTGTCCGCAAGAGACAGGGGAGTTGCTGGCTATGACTGGGACGAACGACGGCCTCGTGGACGACAAGCGCGAGAAGGCTGTGATGGAGAAAGTCCCCAGAGAGCTGCTGATCGGCGGGCGCTGGCAGCCGGCCGCCGATGGCGCCGAGTACGCGGTGGAGGACCCCTCGGTCGCCGAGCCGCTGTGCACGGTCCCGGATGCGGGCCCCGACGACGCGCAGGCTGCCCTGCGGGCGGCGGTCGAAGCGCAGCAGGGCTGGGCCGCGACACCGCCGCGCGAGCGCGGCGAGATCCTGTACCGGGCGTACCAGGAGATCATGCGCCGCCAGGACGAGCTGGCGCTGCTGATGACGTTGGAGATGGGTAAACCGGTCGCAGAATCGAAGGGCGAGATCGCTTATGCAGCTGAATTCTTCCGCTGGTTCTCGGAGGAAGCGGTCCGCATCGACGGCGGCTGGCAGACCGCACCCGACGGCAACGGACGTATCTGGACCATGCGCCAGCCCGTCGGCCCCACCTTGCTGATCACCCCATGGAACTTCCCGATGGCGATGGGCACCCGCAAGATCGGCCCAGCGGTCGCCGCAGGCTGCACCATGATCGTCAAACCAGCTCACCAGACCCCGCTGAGCATGCTCGCCCTCGGCGCCATCATGCAGCAGGCCGGCCTCCCGGATGGGGTGCTCAACATCCTGACGACCACCCGTCCGGGTGAAGTATGCGAACCGCTGCTGCGCGGCGGGAGTATCCGGAAGGTGTCGTTCACCGGTTCCACCGCGGTCGGCAGGAAACTGCTCGAACAGTCAGCGGACCAAGTGCTGCGCACCTCGATGGAGTTGGGCGGCAATGCGCCGTTCGTCGTCTGTCAGGACGCCGATATGGACAAGGCGGTCGCCGGCGCCGTACTCGCTAAGATGCGCAACATCGGCGAGGCATGCACAGCGGCCAACCGGATGTACGTCCACTCTTCGCTCGCGCAGGAGTTCACCGGCCGGCTCGCCGAGAAGCTTGCCGCGATGCCGGTCGGCCGCGGCACCGAGCCAGGTGTCCAGGTCGGTCCGCTCATCGACGCCGCGGGACGCAAGAAGGTCACCAGCCTCGTCGAGGAGGCCGTGGCAGTCGGCGCGCGTGCGGTTGTCGGTGGCGAACCTCTGAGCGACCGGCCCGGCTACTTCTACCCGCCGACCGTGCTCGCCGAAGTGCCGGCGGACTGCCGCATCCTGCGCGAGGAGATCTTCGGCCCGGTCGCGCCGATCGTCACCTTCGACACGGACGACGAGGCGATCCGGCTCGCCAACGACACCGAATTCGGCCTGGTCTCCTATGTCTTCACCGAGAACTTGCGGCGTGCGATGCAGTACGCGGAGTCGCTCGAGACGGGAATGCTCGGCCTCAACAAGGGCATCGTCTCGACTCCCGCGGCTCCCTTCGGCGGCGTCAAGCACTCCGGCCTCGGCCGGGAAGGCGGGCGCCTCGGCATTGATGAATTCCTCGAGACGAAGTACGTAGCAGTCGACATGTCAACTACTCGGCCCCTAAAGGGACCGAGCTTGGAAGCTGAGTCCCTGTGAGGGCTTTGCTTATGCTCCCGACTGCCCTCTACGACAGGACGGTCACGGGTCACATCTACCGGTCCCCGCGCTATGCGGGGACCGGATCGGGCA
>JAFAUH010000318.1 GCA_019243445.1 Streptomycetaceae bacterium
AGACGGCCACCCGTCGATCGTGATCGGCGGCAGGCGACTGGCGAAGACCCGCCACCACCTCGACGCCGCGCAGCTGACCGAAACCCAGTGGCGGCAGTGCTGGGAGGCGCGGCGGATGTTTTTGACCGCTGACGGGGAGTCCGGGGCGCCGTTCGGCAACTACACCCTCACCGTCAACCCGCACGACGGATCGGTGAGCCTGGTGCTGCCGGAGCCGTTGCGGCACCTGGCCAACGCCCCCCGCGGCCGGTACCGACTCTCGAGCACAGTGGGCTTCTCCCACCGGCGGGAGGAGTGGGCCGACCGGGCGGGCGCGAACCGTGCAGTGCACTACGACCTCGTGCGCGACCCGCAACCGCGGCCGGTGGTACCTGGATGCCTCCTGGTCCACCCAGACCGCCGAGCTGCCCACCCCGGTCGAGTTGGCCGCCGGCGGCGCCCGGCTGCTGGGCGTGGACTTGAACGCCGACCACCTGGCCGCCTGCGTCCTCGACGTGCACGGCAACCCGGTCGGTCAGCCGATCACTATCGCAACGGAGCTGACCGGCCCGGCCTCCCAGCGCGACGGCCGACTGCGCGCCGCGATCAGCGAACTGATCGCCATCGCCGAGACGCACGGCTGCGCCGGGATCGCCATCGAAAACCTCTGCTTTACTGACGCCCGCGCCACCGGGCGCGAGACCATGGGCCGCGGCCGCAAGGGAAAACGCTTCCGCCGCACCGTGGCCGGCATCCCCACCGGCACGTTCCGCGACCGACTGCGCGGCATGGCCTACCACCGGGGCCTGCTCGTGGTCGCCGTCGACCCCGCCTACACCTCGCGCTGGGGCGGGAAGTACTGGCAAAAGCCCCTCGAGAAGCAGTTGAAGGCCATCCCTGCGACCGGGCACCACGGTGCCGCGGTCGCCATCGGCAGGCGTGGCCTGGGATACCGGATTCGGCGTCGGCCAGGTGTGCCCCGCAGCGACCAGAGGATCGCTGCCGGGAGAGCTACCGGCCAGACCGCATCCCTCCCCAGGCCACGCGGGACCACCAGCCCACCCAGGACACCGGGCACGCCCGCCAGGGGCGGGAAGACCCGCGTGCGCCACGGTGACCAACTGGTGCTGTTCCCCGACCTCGAAGACCGTTCGCGAGGTCACCCGGCCAGCCCGGAATACAGCGATATGGCCAACACTGGCCAACATCGCTAGGAACGGTTGGCGCCGCGGAGAGCATGCAAATCCACGGGCGTACCCTGGTGTACGCCAAAGAAATCACCATGCCATCAGCCTCCCCCCTGCCTTTGGCGGGAGGTACCCCCGGGCGCGGGGGCCGTGCCAGACGAAACGGAGCCGGACGTGTCCGCTGTCGCACCCGATGGGCGCAAATTGCTGCGTCTGGAGGTCCGGAACAGTCAAACCCCCATCGAGCGCAAGCCCGAGTGGATCAAGACCCGTGCGAAGATGGGCCCTGAGTACCGCGAGTTGCAAAGCCTTGTCAAGCGCGAAGGTCTGCACACCGTGTGCCAGGAAGCGGGCTGTCCGAACATCTACGAATGCTGGGAGGACCGCGAGGCAACCTTCCTCATCGGTGGCGATCAGTGCACCCGACGCTGCGATTTCTGCCAGATCGACACCGGCAAGCCGCAGCCGCTCGACCGCGACGAACCGCGCCGCGTCGGCGAGTCCGTGGTCACCATGGACCTGAACTACGCCACCATCACCGGCGTCGCCCGCGACGACTTGGAGGACGGCGGCGCGTGGCTGTACGCGGAAACGGTGCGGCAGATTCACGCGATGACGGCGGAGCGCGAGGCCGGCCGTACCAAGGTCGAACTGCTGATCCCGGACTTCAATGCGGTTCCCGAGCAGCTCGCCGAAGTCTTCTCTTCTCGTCCTGAAGTGCTGGCGCACAACGTGGAGACCGTACCGCGGATCTTCAAGCGTATCCGTCCCGCTTTCCGTTACGAGCGTTCGCTCGATGTCATCACGCGTGCCCGCGAGGCGGGTCTTGTCACCAAGTCCAACCTGATCCTGGGCATGGGCGAGGAGCGCGAGGAGATCAGCCAGGCACTGCAGGATCTCCACGACGCGGGCTGCGAGCTGATCACCATCACCCAGTATCTGCGGCCGAGCGTGCGGCACCACCCGGTCGAACGGTGGGTAAAGCCGGAGGAGTTCATCGAACTGAAGGAGGAGGCCGAACAGATTGGCTTCGCGGGTGTCATGTCGGGGCCGCTGGTGCGTTCGTCGTATCGCGCGGGACGGCTGTACCGACAGGCGGTCGATCGGCGTACGGCGTCCGCTACCGCCGTCCGGGCGATGTAGCGCCCGGACGGCATGACAGGTTTCATGAGCGTTTGACCGGGCGGTCACGGACTGGTAACACAATGTGGTGAATCTGGGTACGAGCACACCCACGCCGTTCCTAGCCCTTAGGGGGATCACTTATGCAGGCGCAGGCCGCGTACGTATATCCGGGCTCCACCGCACGCAGCAGTGCAGCGGGGCCTGTCACCGGAGCGTTGCGCGTCGTGGAGGCTTTTTTGCTCCGCGGCGGTCAGCAGACCGCTCGCCGCAATGCGTGGACCGCTGTGGTCGAGGACCGGCGGCGGGCCAAGGACCGCCGCGACGCCCAGCATGTGCTGGACGCCCTCAGCAGCAAGCGTTCCGCGAGCCCCGGACTGATCGACTTCACCGGGCACGCCAAGCACGCCGAGCTGACTGATGTCAACTACTCGGCCCCTAAAGGGACCGAGCTTGGAAGCTGAGTCCCTGTGAGGGCTTTGCTTATGCTCCCGACTGCCCTCTACGACAGGACGGTCACGGGTCACATCTACCGGTCCCCGCGCTATGCGGGGACCGGATCGGGCA
>JAFAUH010000343.1 GCA_019243445.1 Streptomycetaceae bacterium
ATGCAGGCTTTCGGGGCGAGCCGCGAACACATCTTCGCGATCTTCGAACCTGGCACCGGCATCCGCCGCTACTACTCCGACCTCACCCCTGGCGTGGCCTTGCCGTCCTGGGATGTCCAGCGGGCGGGTCTGCGCATTGTCGCCGCGGTCCGTCGTCCGGTGCGGGTGTATGACCTGCGTGGCAGGCGGCAGCTTGCCTGGAGGGCCTCGTTCCTGGGCGGCAGTCAGGTGATCGTGGTGCGTGACCTTCGGCTTATCGATCCGTTCAGGGATCCCGGTGGTAGCGGGGTCAGGGAGCTCCACGGTGACCAGGCCCCCCTCAGTCCGCCTCCTGATGCGCTGGTCGTGCAGGTCGTGCATCCCGGCAGCTTTCGGGTCCGCTTCCCGCTCGATATCCAATGGCACGAGCAGGATGTCCGGACGGCGACGTTCCGGGTGCCTGGTGCGCCGAGCACGGTCCGGGCGGAGTACCGGTTCGCCAGGAGCGGGCAGTTGATCCGCGATGAGGTGCCGCTGACCGGTGGCGGTCGCGCGGAGGAGCACTTGGGTTCGCTGCGGGTGGCTGTGGTGCGTGCGGAGGAACCGGGCCAAGACTTTTTCCAGCTCACGGGCGAGGGTGCGCAGGCGTTCCGGCTCGTCGCGCCGGATGCTGTGGTGCGGCGCGTATTGCCGGGCGGGTTCACTCTTCTCGAACGGGCGACCGGTATTCGACGCCACTACGATGCCGGCCGCGTCCTGACCTACCGGGATCTGCCGGTGCAGGTGGGACAGCCCGGCTACCTGCGGGTCGGTGTGGGCGCCTGGGAGAATGCCCGGTATGTGGCTGATGCGAACGGTGCTCCGCTTCGCGGCTGGCATGTGGAGCCGCACCTCGCAGGCCGGGTGCTGTTGCGGCCCACACTCTGGGACAACCTGCCCCAAGAGGCCCTGGGTGAGCACGGCCGGCCGCTGACCCGGATCGTGCTCGACCCGGAGAGCGGGCAGGTGGTCGAGGAGGTCTTGGGCATCCACCGCGGGCAGGGAAGGGAGCTGCTGCGGCCTTTGTTGTATTGGAGCATCGACTACACCGCCGGGGAGGCCAGGTCGCTCAACGCCGCCGGGGCCGTCGTTCAAGAGGCCGTCTTGGACACCTCGCGGGGCACCACAGCGCTGGCCTTCGGCCGTGAGTGGGTCTTCCGCCGCTCCGAGTGGCGAATGCCCACCGCGGCCGACGTGGCGCAGGCTTCGTCGACAGCCGGGGCACATGTCCCCGACTCCGCGCCGGTCAATATCCAGCTGTGGCGGATCGACCGGATCGAGATCACCGGGCCGCAGGGGCCCGAGGCGCACGTGGCGCAGGAGCCCGAGGCGCACGTGCCGGACATGCCGCGCGAGTCGCATGCGGATGTGCGGGGACGGCGGAGGGTGGAGCGGGCACAGTTGCTGCAGGACGCGCGCCGGGCGGTGGAAGAGTACTCGCACATGGTCACCGCGGAAGCGTCGCCCGCTCCCCGCAAGATTGATGGATTCGTGGTCAGTCGGCAAGACGATGGCCGTCATGTGGGTCGTCATGTGGCGACGCATATCCGGTCGGGGCTGCGGACGATGTTCGAGGTGGTCGGCGGGGAGCACCAGTGGGTTCTTCGTGATCTGCGTGTCATCAGTGCGGCGATGGATGTGGACCAGCTGCGGGTGGTCGTCACTCGCGAGCCCTGGCGGGAGGGCCTGCTGTATGGGTTGGCCGGTGAGTCCGCGTTGATGGCCCGGTACGACAGTGCGGCCGTTGAGGCGGGCACCTCTGCGGCCGGGGCTGCTTTCGTCATCCGCGATGAGGCGGCTGGTCACCGGTATTACTTCGATATCGCAGGCACCGAGGTGATGCGTGATGTCTGGGTGGGTGACGAAGGAGAGCCCGGGGGGTTGGGATATCTGCGGTACTACAGCGGTCAGCCGCTTGGCACGCTGCCCCGTCTGGTGGATGAGGACGGCAGGCCGCTGGAGACACTGCGGGTGATGAGGATCGACCAGCGGCGGCTGCAGCTTCGGGCGACCGATCCTGTGCGCGGCATATCCCAGGAGCGGTTGGTGGTCGGTGCGGACAACGGCCGACTGCTGTCGGAGATCATCGCCAGACCCCCCAAGAAGCGGTTGTTCGGTATCGGAGGTTCCAACGGGAAGCGGTATTGGAGTATCGATTACGAGAACAAGGAGATCAGTAAGCTCAGTGCCTCCTGCGAGGTGTTGGTTACGTGGGAGGGCGTGCGGTTTGCTTCGGGACATGGATACCTCACGGTCTCCATGTCCGAAACAACCGGACGTGAAAGGACTCTTTTCACCCGGCCGGCGTTGGGAGCGCGGCTGGGCGCTGAGGACTATGCCGGGGAAACTGTTCTGCCGTGGCTGACGGGTCGGGGGACCAGCATGCGCAGCTTGTTGTTCGGCCGACCGCATGCCTATATGTGGCCCGGTGAGAACAGTCAGGGATGGGTGAGAGTTGCTCCGGTCGAAGGCCGACTGGCGTTGGTGGACAACGAGGACGAAGTGGCCGAGGTGGCGGCCGAGTTCACCAGGGACGAGCGCGGTCTGCTGGTGCGGGTTCCGATGCCCGGTGCACCGGGCGCGGCGATGGTCGAGTACCAGTTCGACGGGCGTGGGCTCCTGGTCCGGCAGGCGTGGCCGGTGCCGATGACCGGCGAGCAGGTGCCGCCCGGCTCGCTGCGCGTGGTCCTCGACCGGGACCCTTTCCAGGGCACCACCACCATGCCCGTCTGGCTCCGTCGGTTGAGCGGGCCGGATCACGTGGTGCGCCAGTTCCGGCTCGGTCCGGTGCCTGCTGTCTTGAGGAGGGAGCTGGATGCCCGGCAGGCTGTGCTGCCGGGGCATCGCATGAGCGACCTGTTCACCATCACCGAGCGGGACACCGGCGTCCGCACCTACCACTCCCACCTTGCCCCGGGCCAGAGCCTGCAGGTCCGGGATCTACCGCTGGACGGGACGGGCATGCGCGTAGTGGCCCGGCGGCAGAGCGCGGAAGGCGCGGCAATAGTGACCAATGACTCCGGCAGCGTGTGGTTGCGGAGCTGGAGGGCCCAGGAGTTGGGCGCCAACTGGATAGCAGTGACACGGGACTTCAGCCACCCGCTCCTCCTCGGTGGTCCGATCGTCCCCGACATACCAATGCTCCTGCACACCGACAGCCTGCGTGTCGAGAGGGGGAGCGAGTACACCAAGGATGCGCAGGGAGAAGTCACGGTGGCGTTCGCGACGCCGGGGGCGCCGGAGGGAGTCACGACCGAGTTCCGGTTCGTCAGGGAGGGGTGGCTGATCGGTAGCGATCAGCCGTTGACCGGCGGCGGCAGTGCGGAGGAGCGACTGCGTTGCCTGCGGGTTGTCGAGGAGATCGCCTGGGAGCTGGTCGAGGCCGGGGACAGGCTCGTCATGGATCGGTGGATGACGTGGGAGTTGCGGGGTGAGGATGCCCGGCTGTTCCACTTCGGCACGCTGGCCACGGCGGAGACCGGGTATGCCCCCGGCATCCTGGAGAGTTTCACCGTGACCGAGGAGCGGAGCGGCATCCGGCGCCACTACGGTCCGGTCGCCACTTTGGCCTACCGGGACCTCCCGCTGTGGCAGCACAGCTATCTGCGGGTCGGTGTCGGTGACCGTGCGGGTGAGCTGCGGGTGGTCGGCGCGGACGGCAAGCGGCTGGCCGACTGGCAGGCGAAGCAGCTTGAGGACGGCCTGGTGGCCGTGGCCCCCGTGCAGGAGGGGCTGCTGACCAAGTTCACGCTGGACCCGCAGGACGGGCGTCTGGTGGAGGATGTCGTCCCCGTCCCCACCCAGGACGGCAGCGCACCTACCCGGTACTGGAGGATCGACCACACCTCGAGGCCGAGGCGGGCCGTACAGTTCGACACCTCCGGCGCCGGATCGAGCCGGGGCCTGCCGGAAGCCACCTTGCGGACCTCGGAGAACTCCTGGTTGGTGGTCAGCGAGGGCCAAGTGGTCTATGACCGCTTCCGGTTGAAGGAGGTGCCAGACCCGGCCCGGGACCGCCCGGACCGGGCGGACGCGCCCGCGTCGAACACCGAGATCCACGAGTCCGACGGATCCGACGAGTCCGACGAGTCCGACGAGTCCGACGGATCCGACGGGTCCAGCGTGTTGGACGAGATCGACCCTGAGCCGGGGCCGGACCACCAGCACCGGGTGTAGCTCTGGAGGGAGGGAAGTGAGACGAGGGACCGAGTGGACGTGCCCGCGGTGGCGGATCCCGTCCCTCGGTCACCTGGTCGGTCAGGACTTGCCGCGGCCAGTGACGAAGTCGCGGACCCGGTCGACGAGTCCGGCCCCCGGCGCGAGCATCTTGTTCGCGGGAGGCGTGTCGGGCGCGGCCGGGTGCGGGCGAGTGGGGGCAGTCTTCTTCGCCATGCGGATTTTCTCACCCAGCTTGTCCAGGGTTGTCTGCGAGCACACCGCCCGTAGCGCGGGGAAGAGGTTGCTCTCCTCATCCTCGACGTGGGAGGTGACCTCGTTCTTCAACGCCACGAGCAAGCGGTCGAACTCCGGATCGTCGACGTCGCAACTCTCAAGTCTCTTGAGCGTTTCTTCAACGCGCGAGTGGTCTGCAATCTCCTTGTCCGCCATCGTGTTGCCGCCCGCCACGTGCTCGCGCACCGCAGGGTAGAGATGCTGCTCCTCGGCGACGGAATGCCGTACCAGCTCGATCGTCACCTCGTCGGCCAGCTTCCGGCGGTCCCGGTGTCCACTGGGGAGGGCTTCGATCCGTCCGAAAAGATCTTCAACCTCACGATGATCCGCTGTGAGCTCCGCGATGACGTCGACACCTTGCGCCATGTCTGCCTCCTGAGGTGATGTCCATGATGCCGGTCCGCTGACCACGCGACCGGCGTACGCACCAGTTCCCGGAGGCGGCGGGAGTCCTAACAGTCCGAGCGCGCTTTCGCCCCGGTTGGCGGCAGGCTGGTCCTTGCGTGATCTGCGTCATTTCTCCCGGCCGGACCGCCAGCTAGGATGGCGCCCCCGCCGCCCGCGTGGCCGACCGGGACTGACCTCCTCACGAATCAGGATGCCGGTGTCGATATCCGCCGACCTCTCCCCCGTCATAGCCGCCACGACACAGTGGCTGCTGCGTGCCTATCCGGGGACCGGCAGCGTGCTGGACGCTGCCCTGGCAGAGGCCCAGGCCCGCCAGGCAACCACTGTCGCGGCCTGGCTGCGCTACCCGACCGCGGCAGACGCCGCACTGGTCACCTTCGTAGGGCCGGGCGGCTCCGCACAGCTGGACTGGCTCACCGGGTCCGACACGGCTGACCTCGACGAGGCGGACCAGGCGTGGCGAACCTGGGTGGACCAGGTCGTCGCGAGCTGGGCGGCGTGCCTGCTCACCACGCCCTCGCTGGCACACGACGCGGTGGCCGCACTCGACGGCTGCGAGCACATGGCCGGGATACCGTGCGACTTCCGCCGGCTCACCGAGCCCGATGAGTACGACCGCCGGGCCACGCCGCTGCTGCGCCATCCCGACCTTCTCGCCCCGCTCGCCGAGTTGCACCGCGCCGCGCTCGTCGAGCGTCTTGAAAGCAATCCGCTCGGAGCCGACTGATGTCCCCTGTTCCGGTACCAGTCGAAAGTGCAGCCGTCCCGGTTTGGGTGGGGTGGTGTTCACGCTCCCGGTGTCAGCCGGGTTCGTGACGGCGGCAGCAGCGCATCGCTGCTGCCGCCGTGGCCGGCAGCCGACGTCACCGGCGTGTGGGCATGGCCCGCGTTCGGGTACGCGGCGTAGCCGGCGGACGCATCAATGATGGCTTGCCGAGGTGAATGCGGCGCGCTCCACCGCGCCCAGATCGCACTGGGAGGTCTTTCGGTTCGTCCCTCGCTGGTCCTGGGTTTCGCATCCCGAGCCGGCCTTCAGTGCCGGGCTGGTTGCCCCGGGCATCATGCTCAGCGTTGGGCCTCCGTTGTCTGCGGGGGCCGCGAGTTGGGGGTCTTTGGCGATAGCGCCGGGGATGCACTCCATCCTGTCCGGTGAGGTGCTCAGCCACTGTATGACGTTCGCGCCTGTCCCTGTCGTACTGCAGGTATTCCCCAAGCCCCACGGGTTATGGGAGGCATTGCCGGAGAATACGGTGTTGGTGAGCACGTAGTGGTTGCCGAAGAGCGCGCCTCCCTGGTTGCCGGCTGTGTTGTTCGCGAAGGTCACGTTGTTGTCATGGTGACCGTCGCCGAAGATTGCACCACCGTAGAATGCCGCGCTGTTGTTGTAGAACGTGCTGTTGCTGAGGGTGCAGGTCGGAGAGCAGTCGAGGTAGAAGGCGCCGCCGTCACCGTCACTGGTATTCGAAAGGATGCTGGAATCAGTGACGGTGAGGGAACCGGCGCGGCCGGGCTCCGGCCCCACGCTGAGGCGAGCAGCTCCGCCCAAACCGTGGTTGCCTTGGGCGTTGACCTGAATTGCGTTGTCCTCGAAGGTGGTCCGCTCAATGATGATCTTGTCCGGCGCATAGGTCCACAGGTAGGCGCCGCCGCCGTTGCCGTGGGCACTGTTGTGCTTGATGAGTGAGCCGCAGATGCGTATGACGCCGCCTGGTGCGCCCTGGCCGGGGGCGGCGCCGTCGGTGCCGATCGCACCCCCGTCACCCATCCCTCCGGTCGTGGTGGTGTGGTTGTCGGCGAACGTTGAATTGACCACCGTGAGGTGCGACAGAAGACTGTAGACGGCCCCGCCGTACCAGGACCAGTTGCCCTTGAAGACGCTCCCTGTGATCGACAGCGAGCTGGCGGCCGCGACCGCGACTGCGCCGCCGCCCTGCCCCGCGCTATTGTGCTCAAAGGTGCTTGCGATGACCTCGACGTGTGTCTTGTACAGGCCCGCGACCGCGCCGCCGGAGCCGATTCCCCGGTCCTCGCTCTGGGCGGCAGCCCCATTGATGAACCGCAGGTTCCGCACCGACAGGGTGGTGCCGTTCTGCGCCACGAGGATGCGGTTCTTGCCGCCGCCGTCGAGAGTGACCTTGCCGGCGCCGTCAACGGCGGTGGTCTTCGTCACGGGAATCTCGTGTGTGACCTTGATGGTCACGCTTCCGTTGCCGCAATTGAACCTGACGTATCCGCCAGCCGCCACGGCCGCGCGCAGGGCGCCCTCGGTGCAACTGTCGGCCGTGCCGCTTCCGACGACGGCACCCGAATCAGGCACCTCCAACGATGCCGGGGCATCGCAGCCAGCGGCAGAAGCGCTCGATACGGTCCCAAGGACCGCAGCGCATATTGCGAGCACGGCTACCGCCAGCTTCGCGATGGGTTTGGGCTTCATTAACTCTCCAGTGCATATGTTCATGGCTCGTCATGTGGCGCAGCCGCTGCCGGCTCGCCAAGTGACCGGCCGGGCGGCGTCCCACACCTACAAGACGTTCCGGCACATGCCATGGGTTCGATCTTTCGCGGACGCTTCGGTTGGGTAGGGCGCATCTGCGGCTGCCGGCCGAGCGGACATGGCTGACCGCAGCACTGTCGGCCGCGCTCCCCAGGTCGTCAGAATTTCCCTCTGCTGCAGGACCGGGGTCAGGTCATGGTCGACCTGGCGGTCGCCCTCACATTCGGCGCTATGTGCATCCGCGACATCCGGCTTCCGCGACATCCGGCTGAGGGAGCAACGGCGGGCCGTATTCGGGTCGGTCAACCACCGACTCCGCATAAGAATCCGCATAAGAAAGCATATGCGCGAGCTCACTCAATAGTGACATGCAGTCGAAGATGGTGAGCGACATATCAGAGACGCATGAGAATGGAAGAATGCCTGCACCTTACGACATGCCCTGAATCTCCTCGACTTGTTCCGACTGGAGATGGAAATCGGATATGAACTGGCAAATCCTGATCCTCGGGACGGGATGGTATGAAGTGGCATCACATCACGCCCGCGAAAGTGGACTCCACGGTCTTCGCTCTCTGCTTGTTGCCTGGTGGACGAGCTGGCGGCGTGCCCCCGTCGACGAGAGACATCAGAACGCCGCTGGAATACTCCCCTCGTTAACGTGACGTTAACGAGGGGGGGTAGCTTGCTTCGTGCTGTGATGGTCTTCTGGGCGGTCGGATTTCCGCAGCCTGGACAAATCGCTGAGGAGCTTGCTGTGTCGACCTCGCTGAGCGCTGATTGGTCAAAGTTAGGGTTGGACTGGGATCCGGTATCGGGGGATCTGCAGATCCTGCAGCGGATTGTGGATGATTTCAGGTTTTTGCGGGATACGGCGTGGTTGGTGTCCCAGGGGCTGGATGCGTTTGTGGCATCGGCGTCGTCCGGAGGGTTTGAGGGGGCGGCGGCGGATTCGCTGCGGGGTGTGATCTCGGGTCGGCTGAAGGCATTCGTGGACAACATCACGCGGGCGTTCTCGCTGGCAGGGGAAGCGGTGGCGGAGTACCGGCTGGCGCTGGCGCGGGCGCAGCAGGCGGTGAGCGGGGTGGCGGCGCAGGCCGCAGGGATGACGGCGAGAGATCCGAAGTTGGAGGGCCTGAAGAATCAGGTCTCCGACCAGCTGGCGCAGGTGCGTGATGCCGAGGCGCTGATGATCCGGGCATTGGAGGACGCCTCCCAGATGGTGTCGCAGCCGATCAAGGTGCCCTCCCTCTTCGAGAGGATCTGGAAGGGGGTGGAAATGGCGCTGGACATCACTGCGATGGTACTGACACTGCTGTCAACAGTGGTTGACGGCCCGTTGGGCGTCATAGCGGCCGGGATAGCGGGGGCCTCGTTGGCGATGACGGTGACGGACTACGCCGGGGGCCGCACCAACGTGTTGGGCCTGGTGTCCGGCATCGTGGGCCTGCTGCTGCCGACGACAAAGGGCATATTCACGCTGGAGGAGGCAGGACGGGGGCTTCGGACGTTCACCGAGACCCTGGGCCAGGGGGGCAGGAAGGCGGTGGAGCTGCTTGCCTCGCCACCCACGCTGGCGGCGTCCTTGGTGCAGGGCGGGGGGCGGACGTGGCAGGCGTTCAGCAGGGTGCCAGGGCTGCTGGTGGACGAGTTACGGGCCGTTCCTCGGGTGGTTGCGGGGATCCCACAGGCGCTGAAGGGCCTGGGGGAGGTGATCGGGCAGGACTTCGCCCACGTGCAGAAATGGTATCCGGATCTGACCGCCATGGTGTCGGCGCATGGCGCATATGTGCTGGTGAACGCCGGCCGTGCACTGGGCGCGTTATTCACGCCGATGACGTTCGAGGACATCGCGACGCTGGGCTTTCGCGGCGCGTGGCGAGTTGGGTGGAAGCGGGCGTCGTGGTCCGGTGGGGGGTGGGCGTTCCGCTCCGGATGGAAGTCGTACGGGTCGCGGTCGACACTCACGCTCATAAGTGAGTGGCAGATGCTGCGCAGCGTGCACCTCATCCCGCCGAAGGCCAAGGGCACGCTGGAAGCCGCGCCGGAACTGGTGGTGCCCGGGAGGGTGAAGTGGGCGGACCGGGGGGTGGAGGGATTCGGCGAGCCGCTGCCGGCACCGGTGCCCATCTGGACGGTCCGCGAGATAGGGCACGAGACATTCACGCCCTCCCAGTCCAGGCTGCTGATGCCCACCGCCGAGCCGATCCACGACCTGGACACCTCCGGGGCGGGGGCTGGGGCGGGGGCCAGCCACGTGTCGCTCGGTGATGTGCCGCGGCCGGAGCCGCACACCGACGCGGAAAACCTGCGCGCCGTGGGGATCAGCCCCATCCACCTGGACTCGCACATGCAGGTGATGCTCCACAGCGTCACGGATCGGCACCACCATCAACGGCGCGGTGACAAATGCGATCGGCGGAATCGTGGCTGACTGGTACAGCCACCAGACTCGGGCCGGATTCTGGCAGGACGCGGTCACCAACACCGCAACCGGCGGGGCAGCCAATGCGGGAAGTCATGCCTTTGCCCGGGCAATCGATGCAAGGAACCAGCTCAATGCAGCCACGCTCAGTCCTCGCTCCGAACTACTGTGCTCCTTGATCAAGGACCCTGTGATCACCTCCACCATGAGCCTGATCGCCTATACCTCCGGCGTTATACTCGAAGCCGACCTTCAAAACCTCCACCACGGTGAGTGAACCGCGTTCAGGCCGCATACCTTTGCTCTTTGCGGAGTGTCACTTTGAGTGCTGCGGTATCAGCCGGGCGGGAAAAGACGTCGTAGGCTTCCTGAATCTGCCCGAGGCCGAAGGTATGAGTGACAAGGGAGGAGACAGGCAGCCGTCCGCTGGCAACCATGCACAGCAGGGCGGGGATGGAGCGGGTGTCGACAAGGCCGGTGCTGATCGTCACGTTCTTGATCCACAGGTCTTCCAGATGCAGCGTCGCGGGCTTTCCGTGGACGCCGATGTTGGCGACATGTCCTCGCGGGCGCACCACGCGCGTGCACAACTCGAAGCTCTCCGGTACGCCGACGGCCTCGATGACGACATTGGCGCCGAGCCCGTCGGTCACGTCGGCGATCAGCTGCTCAGGTTCCTGAACGGCGTCGGCCACCACGTCGGCGCCGAGCTGTTTGGCCGCCTCCAGGCGTGAGGGTGCGAGGTCCACGGCGATGATCCTGCTCGGCGAGTAGAGCTGCGCAGTCAGGATCACGGCGAGGCCGACGGGGCCGGCGCCGACCACGACGACGGTGTCGCCCGGATGTACGCCGCCACTCAGCACGCCCACCTCGTAAGCGGTGGGCAGGATATCGGCGAGCAGGACGGCGGTCTCGTCCGTGAGCCCGTCGGGCAGCAGGTGGGCGGACAGGTCCGCGAACGGGACACGGACGTACTCAGCCTGCGTCCCGTTGATCAGATGCCCCAGCATCCACCCTCCGCCGCCACGGCACTGGCCGTATGCGGCGTCCCGGCAAAAGCTGCAACGGCCGCAAGCTGTGATGCATGAGATGAGCACGCGGTCGCCGGAGCGGACGGTGCGTACCGCGCTACCGACTTCGACCACCTCTCCGATGGCCTCGTGGCCCAGCACTGTGCCGGGGGCGACATCGGGTACGTCCCCGCCCAGGATGTGCAGGTCGCTGCCGCCCGGCTGTTCCCTGCGGGCGAGGCCGGTGCCCCTGTTCCGTTGGCCCCGTTGGAGGGTTGGCGGGCCGAGTGGCTCGGCGACCAGGGGGAGCGAGTGGCGCTGGTGCGCACGGCCTCGGAGCCCCTGGTCGAGGGCGCGCAGCCGCAGGCCCGGATCGTGATCGACGCCCGCAGCGGGCAGCGGATCGCCGACCCGGCGGCAGTGCGGCCGGTGCCGTGGTGGGCCAAGATCCGCTTTAGGGTGGGCATGCCCTGACGCACGTGGAGCATCCGGAGGAGCACTCCGGGGAGGTGCCGGTCACTGTCGAAAACAGCCGCACGGTGGTGCGGAGCGCATCGGGTGTGCGTGTGGAGTACGACGGGCGGGGCGAGTGGGAACGACCCTGAGCCGGGGCCGAACCACCAGCACTGGGTGGGGCTCTGAACGAGGGATATGAACGAGACGCCGGTACGTCAGGAGTGGCCACTGCCGGAGGAAGACGGGAGCTGGAGGGAGCCGGCTCGCTATAACGGCTTAAGGTGATGTCCTGACGATCACCCACCGCTGAAAGGGGCCATGCCTGATGGGCACGTACTCGCTTCCTGACCTGCCGTACGACTACTCCGCTCTCGAGCCGGCCATCACCGGGCAGATCCTGGAGCTGCACCACGCCAAGCACCACGCCGCTTACGTCAAGGGCGCCAACGACACCCTGGAGCAGATCGCCGAGGCCCGGGACAAGGACGCGATCACCCCGACCGGGCTGGTGGGGCTGGAGAAGACCTACGCCTTCAACCTCTCCGGCCACGTGCTGCACTCGATCTTCTGGCAGAACCTCTCCCCGGACGGCGGTGACCGCCCCGACGGCGCTCTGGCTGCCGCTATCGATGAGCAGTTGGGTGGCTTCGAGGCGTTCAAGAAGCAGTTGACTACCGCCACTGCGTCCGTGCAGGGCTCCGGCTGGGGCGTGCTGGCCTGGGAACCGCTGGGCCGCCGCCTGGTCGTGGAGCAGGTCTACGACCACCACGGCAACGTCGGCCAGGGCACCACCCCGCTGCTGGTCTTCGACGCCTGGGAGCACGCTTATTACCTGCAGTACAAGAACGTCCGCCCCGACTACGTCACCAAGCTGTGGGACCTGGTCAACTGGGAAGATGTCGCCGCCCGCTACACCGCGGCCACCAGCGCCTGACCGACGTGATTGCGCAACTGCGGCCGGGCCGGGGAGCACCAACGCTCTCCGGCCCGGCCCGTTGCGGTGAGATGCAGCGGCTCACCACGTTGCTCAACAGTGCGTCGAAGGGCTCTGCAATTGACCGAGGAGGCTGGCCATGTGCGGGTCATTCAGCCGGTAGCGCACGACGCGGCCGTCCTTGTGCGCGGTGACGGTGCCGGAGGCGCGAAGCAGTCGCAGGATCTGCGAGACGGCAGTGTCGTTGATGCCGGTGGCAGTAGCCAGATCGGTGACGGCGATGGGGCCGGCATGGTGGACCGCCAGAAGGACCGTGAGTCGGTGGGGTTCGCTCAGCAAGGAGAAGCGATTCGCCCAGGCCGGGATGCGGTCGGGGTCGCCGATACCCTCGATGGCCTCGCAGATGGTGTGGTTGTCGATCGCCCTGCGGTGGGCGCGCTCCGGGGGGACGAGATGCATGTGGCTCATTTCATCTGCGGCACCCGCCGGTCCGCAACACCTGCATACCTGTGCAGGCTTGCCGATGATTCTGTACGGGCCCTAAGCTTGGCGTTTAAGCTTTTTCCTTCTCTTTGCCAATGGTCTGTGTGTCTGTTTTGGCCTGTTTGCCGACGGGTTGCTGGTGCGCCCGGAGCCTGTTCTTCGAGCCGGTGGGCCGACCGGGGCCGGCCTTGCTGGGTTTCGG
>JAFAUH010000192.1 GCA_019243445.1 Streptomycetaceae bacterium
ATGCTCCCGACTGCCCTCTACGACAGGACGGTCACGGGTCACATCTACCGGTCCCCGCGCTATGCGGGGACCGGATCGGGCATGTTGACGAATACCCACGCCGTGGCCCCTCGCTGCGCGATGTTGACCCCGGCGACGTGATCGGCCGGACCAGCGAGTCCGCACCGACGACAGTGGAAGTGGTCCCGAGTCGGGCGGTTGGCGCGCTCGGTGTTGCCGCAGCGCGGACAGCGCTGCGAGGTGTAGGCCGGGTCCACCTCGATGAACGGGACGCCGGCGCGCTTGGCCTTGTAGGCGATGAACGCGCCGAGCTGGTGGAACGGCCAGGAGGACTGGCGTGCTCGCTGGTCGCGGGGAACCGTAACCCGCTCACGGATACCGCCCAGTTCTTCCAGGGCGATACCGCGTTCGGTGCGTTGGGCGACAGCAACGACAGTCTTGGAGATCTTGTGGTTGATGTGGGTGGCGTGCCGGGCCTCGCGGCGGGCACGCTTGTTGAGAAGCTGCTTCGCGCTCCGGGTCTTCCTGGCCTGGAGGTCGGCTTTCTTGCGGGCCTGCCGGCGCCGATAGCGGCCCAGACGGCGGCCGGTGTGGTTGTCCCCGTCACTGGTGGTGGCGAGGTTGTTGATGCCCCGGTCCACCCCGATGAAGCCCTTCGGCTCGTACAGGTCCGGCTCGGGGATGTCGATTGTGGCGATCAAGAACAGCTTCCCGTCACGCTGGATCAGATCGGACTCGCCCTTGCGGCACTCGGTAAGCTGCCCCAGCGCATCGGCTGAGCAGGCGAAGCGAACGTTCTTGATCCGGCCCGCGAGGGTCCAGATGCTCACGGACTGGGCATCGTAGTTCCACGACAGGCACCGGTCGTCATAGGTGTGTGCCGCGTCGGGACGGAAGGTGATCGGCTTGGACTCCGCCTTACGGCGCCGCTTGGAGCCCTCCGGTCCGAGGTTCCCGGCCCGGATGTTTGCCCGCAGCGTCGTGTACGAGTCGGCGACCCGCTTGATGATGTGCTGCGCGGCCTGCGCGCCGAAACCCCGGGTCTTCAACTCGCTGTAGCACAGCTTCCGCAACTCCCGCACTGCCCCCTTCAACCCGAAGCGCTCGAAGGAGAGGGCTGAGACCCGGTTCGCGGCCTCGTTCGCCGCGTGCAGGGTGTGCTCAACAGCTGGCGCCTGCATGACATCCGGCGTGAGCTTGACCTGCACGGTGATCTTCACACACATCGTAACATCGTGTCTATGTCACCACGCTGGGAACCAAATCCCGACATCCGAAGGGGCCGTAGTGTCGTCTACACCCTTCACGCGCATCTGGTCTTCACTCCCAAGTACCGGCGGAAGGTCTTCACCGACGGAATCCTCACCAGGTGCGAAGAGATCATGCGGGAGGTGTGCGCCAAGGCCAACGTCGAACTGCGGGAGTTCAACGGCGAGACCGACCACGTCCACCTGCTCGTGCACCACCCGCCGCAGGTCAAGCTGTCCGCCCTGGTCGGCTCCCTCAAGGGCGTCTCCGCGCACTACCTACGCAAGGAGTTCCCCGACCACATCAAGAAGTACCTATGGGGTGAGCGCTTCTGGTCCCCCTCGTACTTCGCCGCCTCTTGCGGGGGCGACCCACTGGCCGTGGTCAAGGAATACATCGAAAACCAAAAGCGCCCGCACTGAGCGCGGCGCCGTTGTAGGAGCTTTACGAAGCGATGCGGCGGCGCTCCGCGCCGCCCAGGTCAGGATGCGATTCCTCCCGAGCCCCTAAAGGGGCCGGGGTTCCTCGCAAGTACATGCTGAAATATGCGGGATGACGGGTGACCGCCCGTCCCTGTCATCCTGCTCCGGTCCATCGGAGTGAGCTGCAGCCTCCCAGGCCACGTATCCTGTGCGGCATGGCGAGGAAGGAAAATTCCACAGGCCCAGGGAGCTCAGGGAGCCCCGGGCGACTGAAGCAGATCGGCCAAACCTACAAGATGACCCGGCAAGTCGACCCGAAGGTCGGACTTGTCATCGCGGCAGTGGGCATCGTCACCTTCGGTGTGATTCTCGCCATCGGCTTCGCGCTGGGCCACCCCGTCTACGCAGGCATCGTCGGCTTCCTACTGGCCTTCGTCGCGATGGCGATCGTCTTCGGTCGCCGGGCCGAGCGGGCCGCCTTCGGGCAGATGGAGGGGCAGCTGGGTGCCGCCGCTGCGGTGCTGGACAACGTGGGGCGTGGCTGGACGGTGACGCCCGCCGTGGCGATGAACCGCAACCAGGACGTGGTGCACCGGGCGGTCGGCCGCGCCGGCATCGTGCTGGTCGGCGAGGGCAACCCGAACCGGCTCAAGGCTCTGCTCGCGGCCGAGAAGAAGAGGATGGCGCGGGTCGTCTACGACGCACCGGTCACCGAGATCATCGTGGGAACAGGCAAGGGTGAGGTCCCGCTCAAGAAGATCCGCACTACGCTGCTGAAACTCCCCCGCGTGCTGCCGGGCCCGAAGGTCACCGAGGTCAACGACCGGCTGCGGGCGCTGGGCGACCTGATGCGCAATATGCCGATTCCCAAGGGTCCGATGCCCCGAGGCGGCAGGATGCGCTGAGCGGCAAGAGAAGCGGCAAGAGAAAAGGGTCCGGGGCCGAAACCCGAGACCCTTTTTGCACGCTTTGCATATTTTGCGTCTTTTTATATTTACGTCTTGTGCATTGCTTAGATCCTGACCTGGACGGCGCCGGCCGCCTTGTCGTGCATCCCGCGCGAATCCCGGTCCCAGATCGCCGCGGGGATCACCAGGAGCAGGAGCACGGTACGCAATACCACCGCGCCGACCCCCAGCCTGCCGCCGTCCACCCGGATCACCCGCAGCCGCAGCAGTCGCTTGCCCGGTGTGCTGCCGACCGTGGAGAGGGTCAGCAGGCTGAGCACTCCGAAGAGCACGAAGGTCCAGTTGTTCACGGTTTCGGCGCGCCCGTGGGAGAGCAGCCCGTAGGCGATCAGCAGACACAGCCCCCAGTCGATGAACAGCGCCGCGATCCGCCGCCCGGCCGGGGCGATCGAGCCCGGTCCCTCCTGCGGCAACCCGAGGCGTTCACCGCGGTAACCGAAATCGGCGCCCATCTGCTCGGCGGCCTCCCGCGGCCCTGAGAGCCACGATCCCAAAGCTTCCCGATTGTCCACCCCGCTACGGTAGCGGCAGTGCATACGGTGGCCGCCGCGCGGGGCGGGCCGGAGCCCGTTTGTTGACGTCAAGCGTGGACCGCGGCATGCTGCGCGGTTAACGTAGGCGAAACAATCGAGTCACGATTGAGAAATCCCCGATCCCTATGGTCGGGGTCAGCGTGCGCCATCATACTGACCGCACGGACGAGTAAACCCGTGCCGAGCCAGGCTCGGGCCGAGGAGGAGTTGGATGTTCCAGAACGCCGACGAGGCCAAGAAGTTCATCTCGGACGAGGACGTCAAATTCGTTGACGTCCGGTTCTGCGACCTGCCGGGCATCATGCAGCACTTCACAGTGCCGGTCGAGACCTTCGACCCGACCGAGGAGCTCGCATTCGACGGGTCGTCGATCCGTGGCTTCCAGGCGATCCACGAGTCCGACATGGCGCTTCGCGCAGACCTCTCGACGGCGCGCGTCGACCCGTTCCGCAAAGACAAGACGCTCAACATCAACTTCTTCATCCACGACCCGATCACCGGCGAGCAGTACAGCCGTGACCCGCGGAACGTGGCCAAGAAGGCTGAGACGTACCTGGCGTCCACCGGCATCGCGGACACCGCGTACTTCGGCCCCGAAGCCGAGTTCTACGTGTTCGACAGTGTGCGCTTCGAGACGAAGGAAAACGAGTCCTTCTACCACATCGACTCCGAGGCCGGCGCCTGGAACACCGGCGCACTCGAAGACAATCGTGGTTACAAGGTCCGTTACAAGGGTGGCTACTTCCCGGCTCCGCCGGTCGACCACTTCGCCGATCTGCGCGCCGAGATCTCCCTGGAACTGATCAAGGCCGGCATCCAGGTCGAGCGTCAGCACCACGAGGTCGGTACCGCCGGCCAGGCCGAGATCAACTACAAGTTCAACACACTGCTCGCCGCCGCCGACGACCTGATGCTCTTCAAGTACATCGTGAAGAACGTCGCGTGGCGCAACGGCAAGACCGCCACCTTCATGCCGAAGCCGATCTTCGGTGACAACGGCTCGGGTATGCACTGCCACCAGTCGCTGTGGCAGGGCGGTGAGCCGCTCTTCTACGACGAGCAGGGCTACGCGGGCCTGTCCGACACCGCCCGTTACTACATCGGCGGCATCCTCAAGCACGCCCCCTCGCTGCTGGCCTTCACCAACCCCACGGTGAACTCCTACCACCGTCTGGTCCCCGGCTTCGAGGCCCCGGTCAACCTGGTCTACTCGCAGCGCAACCGCTCAGCGGCCATCCGCATCCCGATCACGGGCGCCAACCCCAAGGCCAAGCGCATCGAGTTCCGGGCCCCGGACTCCTCCGGAAACCCGTATCTGGCCTTCTCGGCGCTGCTGCTGGCCGGTCTCGACGGCATCAAGAACAAGATCGAGCCGGCCGAGCCGGTCGACAAGGACCTCTACGAGCTGGCTCCGGAGGAGCACGCCGGCGTCCCGCAGGTCCCGACCAACCTCCCGGCCGTCCTGGACGCCCTCGAGGAGGACCACGAGTACCTGCTCCAGGGTGGCGTCTTCACCCAGGACCTGATCGAGACCTGGGTCGAGTACAAGCGCGAGAAGGAAATCGCTCCGATGCAGCTGCGTCCGCACCCGCACGAGTTCGAGCTGTACTTCGACGTCTAAAGATCACGTCCGACGTCGAGCGAAATGCCTGGCCGGACATCGGGATCACTCATCGAGGGCCACCGTCTTGCGTCCCGCAGGGCGGCGGCCCTCGCTTGTGCAAGGTGAGCTGCCCTGGTGCATTTCCTTTCCTGGGGAGTCAAGCTGGAAAGGAAGCTCAGGGGAGAGAGACCATGCGAGTTGGAGTATTGACCGGAGGCGGCGACTGCCCCGGCCTCAACGCGGTGATCCGCAGCGTTGTCCGCAAAGGCGTGCAGGAGTACGCCTGGGAGTTCGTCGGGATCATGGACGGGTGGCGCGGTGCGCTCAACGACGTGACCATGCCTTTGGGCATCTCGGCGGTGCGCGGGATCCTGCCCTTGGGCGGCACGGTTCTCGGTTCCTCCCGCACCAACCCTCTCCGGAGCGAGGGTGGCATCGAGCGCATCAAAAGCACGCTGGGCGCGCATAAGATCGAAGCTCTCGTCGTCATCGGCGGTGAGGACACCCTCACCGTCGCAAGCGCGCTCTCCGATGCGGGAGTCAATCTGGTCGGCGTGCCCAAGACCATCGACAACGACGTCAGCGGCACCGATTACACCTTCGGCT
>JAFAUH010000007.1 GCA_019243445.1 Streptomycetaceae bacterium
GCGCGATAGACGGCCGCGGTGTCAACGGGCGGGCCGTCGGAGCTCATCGTGGCGGAATGGGATGCGGCGGAATGGGACGTGGCAGAACGGGACGTGACGGAGCGAGATGTGACGGAGCGAGACGCGGCAGAACGAGACGCGGCAGAACGAGACGGGTGCGAGGTGCGCGTGCGGGGATGGTCCACCCGATAAAAGTAGGGGTGTAAGTAGGAAGAAGCGGGCACCGGACACGCGTCATACCCCGGATCGGCGGTGAGTTCGACCGGTTGTACGTGCCTGCGCTATCCGTGACAACGGCTAACCGTGCTCCTTCGGCCGTCCCGCTGTGCCAGCGGCTACTGGCGGCATCAGCGGCTCCGCCACGGGTGCGGTCGCCCGTTCGCGGTCTCCGCGGACGGCCTGTCGTGTCGCAGGCGCGCTTCTCGATCGGATGGATCGGAGGCCAGGTCGGCTTCCTCCTGCTCCGTGAGGGATCCCTCTCCGCCTGCTCGCGCGCACCGCTAACCTCGGCATATGGCACTCACCACGTCCGCCGAAGCACCGATTCCTGTCGGCGAGGTCTCCCGCCTGATCGGGGGATGGATCGACCGATTGGGTGCAGTGTGGGTCGAGGGGCAGATCGCACAGCTGTCGCGGAGACCTGGCGCGGGCGTCGTGTTCCTGACGCTGCGTGACCCATCGCGCGATATTTCGATTACGGTGACGTGTTTTCGCGCCGTCTACGACACGGTCGCCGACACCGTGACCGAGGGCACGAGGGTGGTGGTGCACGCGAAGCCGGAGTGGTACGCACCTCGCGGGCAGCTGTCACTGCGCGCCTCGGAGATCCGGCTCGTCGGCATGGGTGAACTGCTGGCGCGTTTGGAGCAGTTGAAGAAGGCGCTGGCAGCGGAAGGCTTGTTCGCCCTCGACCGCAAGAAATCGCTGCCGTTCCTGCCGCAGCTGATCGGCCTGGTCTGCGGGCGCGCCTCAGCGGCGGAGCGGGACGTGTTGGAGAACGCGCGGCTGCGCTGGCCTGCCGTCCGTTTCGAAGTGCGCAATGTTCCGGTGCAGGGCGCCTACGCGGTGCCACAGGTGATCGAGGCGGTACAGGGCCTTGACGCGCATCCGGATGTGGATGTGATCGTGGTGGCGCGCGGCGGTGGCAGTGTGGAGGATCTGTTGCCGTTTTCCGACGAGCGGCTGGTGCGGGCAGTTGCCGCATGCCGTACTCCGGTGGTCTCGGCGATCGGCCATGAGCCGGATTCACCGTTGCTCGATCTCGTCGCCGATCTGCGGGCTTCGACGCCGACGGATGCGGCGAAGAAGGTCGTGCCGGATGTGCGCGAGGAGCTGGGGCGCATCCAGCAGTTGCGCGACCGTGCGCGCCGTATCGTCACGCACCAGCTCGAACGGGAGGAGCACGGGCTGGTGGCGGCGTTGAGCAGGCCATCGATGGCCCATCCGCATCGGATGGTGGAGGAGCGCGAGGAGCAGATCACGGGCCTGGTGCATCGCGCGCGGCGTTGCCTCGGGCATCTGCTGGACCGCGCGGACGCCGATCTCGAACACACCCGGGCGCGGGTACTGGCGCTCTCGCCTGCCGCGACACTGCAGCGCGGATACGCGGTGCTGCAGCGCGAGGACGGGGCGGTGGTGCGAGCGGCGACAGAGGTCAAGGAGGACGAGCAACTGCGCGCACGGGTCGCGAAGGGAGAGTTCTCGGTGCGCGTGACCGCCGGGTCCGACAGCGGCGATCCTGCCGGCGGTAATTCTGTCGGTGGCAATCCTGTCGGTGGCGGCTCTTAGGCTGGGGCCATGACGGATCAGGACACGCTGGGGTACGAGCAGGCGCGGGACGAGCTCGTCGGCGTCGTACGGCAGCTGGAGGCAGGCGGCTCGACGCTGGAGGAGTCGCTCGCGCTGTGGGAGCGGGGCGAGGAGCTGGCGAGAGTGTGCCGCCGCTGGCTGGAGGGCGCACGCGCTCGGCTGGACGCCGCGCTCACCGAGGAGGAAGGCGCCGAGGACGCGGCGGAGGAGCGAACGGAAAGCGCCACCGAGGACGCCGATGAGTGACAGGCCCGCCCCTCCACCATGAGGGGATGCCACATGAGGGATCCTCGGTTTACGAGCTCCTGGCGAACCTGAGCGCGCTCGCCAGCTGCGCCAGCTGGTCATACGGAGCTGTACCGGTGACCATCGTCGTTACTGGGCCCGCTGCAGCAGCTGATGTCACAGGCTGCTCCCGCACCAGCGCCCGGTAGCGGCCACCGTCGTAGCGCTCCCAGATCTGTCCGTCCACAATCTGGGAGCCGCTGCGCTGCGACGCTCGCGTCTTGTCCGAGATGAACCTTGCCGCGTCCCCGTTGGACTGCTCGATCGCCGCGTACTGGTTCTCCGGGTCGAGGAAACCGAGGTGCCACTGGGCGTTCTTGGGGTCCGAGTCGTCGTAGGTGACCGACGTGGCCCGCCACTGGCCGGACAGGCCGCTGGGCGCGGCCACCGGGTAGGGCGCGGCACGGCGCGCCTGCCCCAGCTCGATGCTGTAGTCGACCTGAGTGATCGACTCCTTCGTGCCGTGCGGGAGGAAAAGGGCGTAGATGCCCGCAACAACCAACATGATCACCGCCATCGACAGCACCATGTCCCGCACCGTCTGTTTGCCACGCTTGCTTGCCACGCCCCCATCGTCTCCCATGGCTGCGCGGTTCTGCCCCGCGGGTCCGTCCGCGAGCACGCCTGCAGATACGTCTACAGGTACGTCTACAGGGGTCGCCTTATCCTGGTCTGGCACCTATCGGACGTTTTTACCCTCCGCAGAGCTGCTCATATGATAGGCCACCTGCTCAGAGTCGAGAGCGCCAGATACAGTCAGAGCACTCTCGTTCACCGGCTGTCGCCGTACAGAAAGGTGCGCTCCGATGACCGATCATCATCTGCCGTCCCAACTCGAGGTGAGCCCCGAGGCTCCTGACCGCAACCTCGCACTCGAACTCGTGCGGGTGACCGAGGCCGCCGCCATGGCCGCCGGCCGCTGGGTCGGCCGCGGCGACAAGAACGGTGCGGACGGCGCCGCTGTCAAAGCCATGCGCACCCTCGTCCACACCGTGTCGATGAACGGTGTCGTCGTCATCGGCGAGGGCGAGAAGGACGAGGCGCCGATGCTCTTCAACGGCGAGCGAGTGGGCGACGGCACCGGCGCCGAGTGCGACGTCGCCGTCGACCCCGTGGACGGCACCACCTTGACCGCCAAGGGCATGCCCAACGCCGTCTCTGTCCTCGCGGTCGCTGAACGCGGCACCATGTTCGACCCGTCCGCGGTCTTCTACATGGACAAGCTGGCCGTCGGTCCCGAGGCCGCCGACGTCGTCGACATCACCGCGCCGGCCGCGGTGAACGTCCGTGCCGTTGCCAAGGCGAAGGGCTGCGCCCCGGAGGACGTCACCGTCGTCGTCTTGGACCGGCCTCGCCACGAGGGACTTGTCAAGGACATCCGCGAGACCGGTGCCCGCATCAAGTTCATCTCCGACGGAGATGTGGCCGGCGCGATCATGGCAGTGCGCGAGGGCACTGGCGCCGATATGCTCCTCGGCGTCGGCGGCACGCCCGAAGGCATCATCGCCGCCTGCGCGATCAAGTGTCTCGGCGGCATCTTTCAGGGCCGCCTGTGGCCCAAGGACGATGCAGAAAAGCAGCGTGCCCTGGACGCCGGCCACGACCTGAACCAGGTTCTGCTCACCGACGACCTGGTCAGCGGCGAGAACGTGTTCTTCGTCGCCACCGGTATCACGGACGGGGAGCTGCTGCGTGGTGTGCGCTACGGCGCGGAGACCGCGCACACCTCCTCGCTGGTGATGCGGTCGAAGTCCGGGACAATCCGGCAGATCGACTCCACGCACCGCCTCTCCAAGCTGCGCGCGTACAGCCAGATCGACTTCGACCGCGCACGCTGACCCATTGCACACACGCCGGCCAATTGCGCGGGGCGGCCCGGGGTCCGCCGCGATGGCGGTGCCCCGGGCCGTTCACGAGCCCCGTTGATCCCCTTTGATCCCTCTCGATCCCCTTCGATCCCCCGTCCTCGACCCCCTGGCGTCGTTCAGCCTGCTGCGGCAATCCGCGACGCACGCTGCAGATCGGTCTCGCGGCGGCGCCGACGGGCCAGGACGACCCTGCGCTCCGCGGCGGTCAACCCGCCCCATACGCCGTATGGCTCAGGCTGCAGCAGCGCGTGTTCCCGGCACTCGATCATCACCGGGCAGCGCGCGCACACCCGCTTCGCGGCCTCCTCACGAGACAGCCGCGCCGCCGTGGGCTCCTTTGACGGCGCGAAGAACATCCCCGCCTCATCACGCCGACACGCGGCTTCCGCATGCCATGGGCCTGCCGGATCTTGTGAGTGACGGTATGGGGACGAGACTGCGTCCTTCACGGGGTCGATCGGTTGCAGCACGGGGTACTCCTGACGACGGCTCGGCTTGTGTCACAGCTTGCTCACCTTTTGTGTCACCCTTGCTGTCCCTGAGCCGTACGAACTGCACCTACCGCGCGCGGCATACCCCCTACTGCCGGAGGCTCTGACCGTACGACGACGAGACAATGCCGAAGCCTTACCCGCTGTGCGGGCGTTCATGCGGAGCGTCGCGACACAGCCGCGATGTGCGCGGCCGACAAGGCCAATACGAGCCCCCACAGCATTCGGCCGCCACGGGCGTTTACCCTGGGGAAGCTTCGTCGCTGCCGCCGAATGAGGACCCTTCGATGCCTGCGTTTTTGTACTCCGAGCTTCTCCCCCTCGGCAAGGACACCACCCCCTACCGGTTGGTGACCTCCGAGGGTGTGAGCACCTTCGAGGTCGATGGCCGCACCTTCCTCAAGATCGAGCCCGAGGCGCTGCGCACGCTCGCGGCGGAGGCAATGCACGACATCTCGCACTATTTGCGGCCTGCGCACCTCGCGCAGCTGCGGCGGATCATCGACGACCCCGATGCCTCGCCGAACGACCGTTTCGTCGCGCTCGACCTGCTGAAGAACGCGAACATCGCAGCCGCCGGCGTGCTGCCGATGTGCCAGGACACCGGCACAGCGATCGTGATGGGCAAGCGCGGCCAGAACGTGCTGACCTCGGGCGGCGATGAAGAGGCACTGTCTCGCGGCGTATACGACGCGTATACCAAGCTGAACCTGCGCTACTCGCAGATGGCGCCGCTGACCATGTGGGAGGAGAAGAACACCGGCTCCAACCTCCCCGCGCAGATCGAGCTGTACGCGACGGACTGCGATGCGTACAAGTTCCTTTTCATGGCGAAAGGCGGCGGCTCGGCCAATAAGTCGTTCCTCTACCAGCAGACGAAGGCAGTCCTCAACGAGGCGTCGATGATGCGTTTCCTGGAGGAGAAGATCCGCTCGCTGGGCACAGCCGCATGCCCGCCGTACCACCTGGCGATCGTAGTGGGCGGCACCAGCGCCGAGTACGCACTGAAGACCGCCAAATACGCCTCCGCGCACTACCTGGACTCACTGCCGGTTTCGGGCTCCCCCACCGGGCACGGCTTCCGCGACCTCGAACTGGAGCAATCAGTCTTCGAGTTGACGCAGAAGATCGGCATCGGCGCTCAGTTCGGCGGCAAGTACTTCTGCCACGACGTGCGGGTGGTGCGGCTGCCGCGGCACGGCGCCTCCTGCCCGGTGGCAATCGCGGTCTCCTGCTCGGCGGATCGCCAAGCACTGGCGAAGATCACTGCAGAAGGCGTCTTCCTGGAGCAGTTGGAGACCGACCCGGCGCGCTTCCTGCCGGAGACCACCGACGCTGAGTTGGGCAGCGGCTCCACCGCGGGCCTCGACGACACGGTCGTCCGTATCGATCTCAACCGTCCGATGGACGAGATCCGCACGGAGCTGTCCAAGTACCCGGTCA
>JAFAUH010000043.1 GCA_019243445.1 Streptomycetaceae bacterium
GATCTTCCAGCACCGTCGTTGCGTGCGCGACTACGAACGCCTGCCAGAGCACCACGAAGCGATGGTGCTCTGGTCGATGATCAGCCTCATGGCCCGGCGGCTGGCGCGATCCGCATCGTCCGAGTCGCTATAACGATCAGTTTGTACCCAGGCACTCAGGGGGGCGAAGACCAATGGAGCATCCGCCGGCGCTGCCGCCATGGGAACTGCGGCATCTGCGGGCCTTCATCGCCGTCATCGAGCACCAGAGCTTCACGCGGGCCGCCGAGTCCTTGTGGGTCTCTCAGCCCTCGCTGAGCCGGACGATCGCGCAGATGGAACATCAAGTCGGCCAGAGACTGATCATCCGGGACAATGGAATGGAACGCTTGACCGAGGCTGGAGTCAGGCTTGAGCCGTATGCCCGGCGTGTTCTGGCCGCAGCGGGGGATGCCTTTGCCGCGATCGAGTCTTTTTGCCCCATCTTGCGCATCGGCTTCACCTGGAACGCCCTGGGAGAAGACACGGGCGACCTGATCAGTGAGTTCGAGGCCGCACACCCAAAGACCTCGGTGCGTCTGTCCAGATGCGACGACGATCCGCTCGGCGGCCTCGCCGACGGCCGCAGCGATCTGGCTCTCCTGCGCGGGACCCCGCCACCCGCAAAGGTCGCACACATCGTCCTGCGCTCCGAACCACGGGTGGCGGTTCTGCCCAGTGACCACAAGCTTGCCGATCAGCCGCATGTCGGTCTGGCCGACCTCGGACACGAGACATTGGTGATCAACGTTCCAACGGGAAGCACGCCCACGGCCCTTTGGGGGCACCACTGCGCTCAGCGCGACATCATCAAGGTGCACAACATCGACGAGTGGCTTGAGGCGATCGCCGGCGGGCAGGGAGTCGGCGTGTCCGCGTCCTCCACCCGCGATCTACGTCCTCACCCGCGTGTCGTATACCGGCCTTTGCCCGAGGCTCCCTCGGTCCCGGTCGTTTTGGCCTGGACCCTTTCCCATGCCCATCCGCTCGCCGCACAGTTCATCGACACGGCTCGACGGATGTCTACCGCGCAGGCATCGGTGTGTGACCGCTGTTGAGCGGCTGCCAGACCCGAAGGATGCGCACCGGTGCCCCAACTCCGCTCGCCGAGGTCATCGCTCAGGCTGAGCGGTGCGAGCACCGCGTGGTGGGCATGCTGGTGCTCGGCAGAGTCGCCGCGAGCAGAGACCTGACCGGTTGGAGGCCCGAAGGCGGCCTCGATCCCGCCTATCCTCTCGGCACCCACCCGCTCGTGACGACACTCTCCGAGGCCGGCTGAAGCGGCTCGCCGGCTCCTCGCCATTCACCAACGCGGGTGCATTACGGCTGCAACTCGACGTTTTAATGTCAAATGGTAAGTATTCATCTGATTACCCTGTGCGCTTGTCCTATCGGTTCGGTGAGGAATCCGCATGAGCTACACAGACCAGGATGTGCGCGAGGGACGTCAACTGATGGACGACGGCCGCCAGAACCGGCTGGTGATCGGCGACAAGCTGCTGTCCGTCTCGGCCTTGGGCCAAGACGGCGACTTCGAGCGGTACTGCGAGGAGATCAGCCTCAGCCCGCGGACCGCCCGCCAATACCGTCACACCGCCCGGATGTGCACTCCGCCCGTGCGGCAGCTCGTGGCCGGCAGCGGTGTCCACGTCAGCTACAGCGTGCTGCGGGAAGGCGCCCGGCTGGCGCCGTCCGGCAAGCCGTACGACGAGGGCTACAGCACGCTGCGATCGCTACTGAACCAAGCACGTGAGTCGGAGGCCGGCCGTGTGTCCGTAGCCCAGTATCAGCGGGCTCTCGGCACGGGCCCGTCCGTGCACGACCTGCTGGGCCCCTCCGGGGGAACGTCCCTCGCCGAGTTCCTCGGCTGCCTGGACCCTGCCGAACGCGACAAGGTCTTGCGGGAGCTGCTCGAGGAGAACGACGCCATCTACAACTCGGCCAAGCGCGTGATGGACGACAAGCGCCGCCGGGACCGTGAGGGCCGCACCGAGTGCCCCGGCGGGGAGAAGCCCGACAAGGCCCATGCCCTGGCCCATGCCTTGGCCCGGGATCTGGTGCGACTGCGGGACCAGGTCACCGCCTTGATGAACCGCTACCCGCCGTCGGCCACCATGGACTTCAGCGACGAACAGCGGGCGGCCTGCAAAGAAGCCCTGGGGACACTGGAGGTCCTCGCCATGTGGATCAAGGTCAGGGTCGGCGGCCAGCCGGCCGCTGCCAGTCGCGACAGGGTCCAGGCCCGGGATCTGGTGACCGTGTGATGGAGACGGCACCGGACGACGGCGAAGACCGCCTCAGCGCCGACATCGAAGAGTTCGCCGCTCACGACCGCAAAGGAGGCTGGGCACGGGCCCTGCTGATCGCCCGCCGCGTGGAGCCCAACGAAGGCCACGGCGTTGGATTCGATCAGCAGTCCACGAAACGGTTCGACCGAACCGTTTTCCGGCGCATCAGCGCACGCGAGTTCGCCCGCCGGTCAGGCACTAGCCACAAACGGGTCATGGCCTTTCACGAGGCATGGAAACGGGCGGCTGCCGACGGCATCGTTCCCGCCTTCGACCAGTTGGCCCCAGGCGTCCACGTCGGCCTGCCCGAAGAGGACGAAGTGCCCTTCTTCGGCGAACACGGCTACTACCGCAGCTACGAAGCCCGCATGAACGACGGTGAGCGGCGGCAGGCCATCGAGCAGGAAGCCGAACGTGCCGGCATCAAGCCGGGCTCTCCGGTCTACGTGGCCCAGCAGCCGAAGGCCCTGAAGACGGCGATCTTGGCTGATGCCGCCGCCCGCACCGCCGCCCAGGAGGCCCTGGCGGAGTTCGAGCGCCGCGAGGCACAGGCCGACCGCGCGGACCGTGCCGCGGCCCGTCAGGCGGCCGAGGAACGCGACCGCGCGTTCGACGCTCAAGGAGAACCCTCGGAGCCCCGGTGCCCGGATGAGGAAGCCGCGGAAGTCGCGCACGCGGTCCGTACCACGTCGAGGGAGAAGTCCGAGCCGGATGTGGCCTTGCGGGTCTTCTCCGAAATGACCGACGTCCGCCTGGGAACGCTGCGGGCCCTGTCGCTGCTGCAGCAAAACCACGTGCAGTTCACCGGCGACCGCAGCCGCGTCATCGCCGAGCTGTGCGACGCCTCCCAAGCGGCCCTCGCTTTCATCCGTGACCTGGCCGCCAGCCCCTACACCGCGCTGAACGACGACGCGCTGAAGGCGTTCATCGACGAAAGCGAGAAGAGGCTGGGATGAGTCCCCGACGCGACAGCGACACCCCCACCAGTGCCGAGCGGGACGTGATCGACGTGTTGATGTGGCTGGCCCACAACACCGGCCGTGAACTGTCCTACGCCGACATCGCCCGCGGCACCTCCATCTGCGACGGCAGTCGCCTGCGACGCGCGGTCCCCCGGGCCCGTGCCGCCGCCCACGAACTAGGCCACCGTTTGGAGCAGTTCCTGCCCTCACGCGATCCGCTGCGGCGTGGAGAGCGGGTGACCCGCTTCCACCGTGCCGGGCAGGGGGACGAGTTCGGTGTCCGGGACGCCCTGCTCGCCTGCCGCAAGGCCGTGGCCTACATGGGCGACATGCACCGTGCCTGCACATTCGAGGCCAACAATCCCAACAGCATCGAGCCCGAGGCATTCGGGCAGATGGCCGAGGCCGCCGAGGGCTGTATGAAGACCGTCAGCGGCGTGGAGGGCCTGGGCAGCAAGGTCTTGCACGCTCAAGACACCATGCGGCGCCAGGCTCAGCGGATCGCCGACCTGGAAGCCCAGATCGCCGAGCTGACCGCACAACAGTCCGCTGCCTCCGCGTAACGGCCCACGGCACCCAAACAATGGGCCACGGATGATCACGACCCACGGCCGATGAGTTTCCCGCGGCTGGCTCGGCGTCTTTACGGTGTGTGGTTGACGTGCCGCAGCATCCGCCTGCCGGCTTCGCGGGCGGCGACCAGATCATCTTCGCTCTCGGCGAGCTTGGCTTTCAGCTCGTCCCGTTCGGCGCGTATCTCATCGCGTTCCAGGGTGAGCCGTTCCACAGCCTCCAGCAGTTCGTCGACCCGGGCAGCCAGCTCCTTGGCACCGGCCTGGTCCAACTGGGCACCCAGCGACCGCTGGACGGCCTTCTTCAGGCAGTCGCGTTCCTCCCGCAGGGCCTTGTTCTCCTCGCGGATCAACGCCAGGTCGGTGGCCAAGCTCGCCGCGGAAGGATGCCGCCCGGCCTGGCGGGTGCGGCGTTCAGCCTTGACCTGGCCCTTCATAGCGGCCTCGATGTGCTCGCGCACCCCCTCGGCGTAGACGAGCCAGTTGGAGACCCCGGCGGCGCGGGCGACCGCGGTGAAGGTAATCGCCTCCCCGCTGGCCTTCATCGCGTCCAGCGTCGCGATGACCTTGGCCCGTTTGACCTGGCTGTCCCGGGTGCGGGAGGCGCGCAGCACATCGCCGGGAGTGCGTTTGGCCTCGCTCATGCCGTGCTCCCGTCCCGCTGAGCGGAGAAGGCGGGCATCGGCAGCCCGACGGCGCCGCCCTGGGCGGCCCGCACCTTGCGCAGGACAGATGCGGCCTGCTCGACCTCGTCCCGCTCGTCCGTGCTCATGGCCTCCATCAGCTTGCGCATCGTCTCCGCGGTCCCCTTGAAGGCCGCGATCTGGTCATCGAGGTTGCAAACGACGAATTCGTCCGCTTCCATCATGACGGCCATCTCCCGGTCGGCCTTGAGCGAGCGGATGTGCTCCTCGATGGCGGGCAGGTAGGACGGATCGGGCCGATAGGAGGGGCAGGCGGCGCACTGGAAGCGGATCGGGCATGCCTTTCCGCCCGCTTTGACGTTGGACGGCTCGGTACAGTTGCCGAACGGCACCGCCACCGAACGGGCCTGGTAGGCTGCGGCCGACGCCATCGGCGCGGGCTTGCCCTTGCGGTCCACGGTGTGCAGGCGCATCACGTTGACCGCCTGCCGCTTCCGCTTCTGACTGACCTTGTAATAGCGCTGAGTGGTCTGCATCGAGCGATGATCCATCAGCTCCCGCAGCACCTCGATCGGCACCCCGGCGTCCGCGTGCCGCTGGCAGTAGGAGTGGCGGAAGGCGTACGGGTAGATCAGCGAGGGGTCGAAGGGCACCCGCTCGCCGTTTGGGCCGAACTCCTCAGCCAGCAGTTTGGGGATGCTGTCAGCCCACTTGCGGATGATGGTCGAGATCTGCTCGGAGAGCAGGTGCCGGACGATCCCGTTCTCCCCGGCCGGCGGGAACAGGTACGGCTCACTGCCGGTGGGCAACTCAAGCGTGTCGCGTACAGTGAGCCAGGTGCGGATCGTCTCGACGGTGTCGGTGGTGATCTCCAAACGCCGGTTCCTCCGCCGCCCCTTGCGGTTGTCCCAGATCAACAACCACTCGCCGTCGACGTGTTCAAGGCAGTTCGTCCGCAGCTCAGCGATCTCGTACGGGCGCCGCCCGGTATCGCGCAGCAGCTCGTACACCGCGCGGGCCATCGCCTTGATGTGTCCGGGAGTCATCCGGCCGTGCGAGACGCCCTCGCCGAGCAGCTCGATGTGCTGGTCGAGCTGGGCGATGACCGTCTCGGGCAGGGCCTTGCCCGGCTCTTCCTCGCTGATCTCCTCGGCCTTGATGACGTGGCTGGAGTGGCGGGCGAACCTGCCAGGCATGCCGTCCAGATACCCGGCCGCGCGGTTGTAGTCCAAGACCTTGAAGAAGAACGACAGCAGGGCGCCGCGCTGCTTGCCGGACATGGGGCCGCCGTCCAGTTTTGGCAGGTGGCGGAAGGTGTCGACCACGGCGTTCATGTCGGCGAAGGCGAGGGTGGCCAGCTCCTGGCCCCCGCCGGGCCGCACGTCCAAGGCACGGGAGGCGGCCTGGCAGGCCCGGTGAGCCCGGCGGACCTCGCTCGTCGTCGGTTTCGTCTCGGCGATCCAGGTGACCAGGATCTGCCGCAGCCACGGCTGCCGCATATGTGACACGTCCAGGCCGATGGGCCGGTGCGTCGGTCCTCCGCGCACGCTTCGCACGCCCAGTTCCGACAAGTCCAGCACGTCCCGGGCGGTCGGGTCGACGCCCTGGAACCGGTCGAACGCACCGGTCAAGATGCGGTGCGTCTCCCGCAGCAGGGCCTCCACGTTCACCTGCGTCCTCCCCGGCAGTCGCTCGGCGGGCACCGTGGCGATGCTCTCCACGAGGTCAGCAAGGCGGGTGACGGCCTGGCGGACCGCGACCGGGTCGATCTTCTGGCCGCGCTCGTCACGCCGCTGGAGCACGTAGAACATCTCCAGGCGGGCCACCAGGTGCAAGGGCGCCAGCGAGAACTGGTGGATGTCCAAGAGCGGGGCCTGCCGCTCCAGCCACTCCCGTGACACCGCCGCCCGCCGCCCACGGTGGGCAGCGGTGTGCTTCTTCCAGCGAGCCTGGTGCATGGAGCACAGGCCAAGGACGGCCCGCGCATCACAGCGGCAACCGGCGACCAGGCATGCGGGAGACGGCGGATACGGAGTCTGCCGGGCGACCCAAGCATCCAGGTCGGAATCGGGGCGACGCTGGAGATCCTTGTGCCGCAGCGAGCCGTGCGCGTCGCACAGCCCCCACAAGACCGACTCCCGCGGGCATCTCCCGACCCGGCAGGTGACCCTCTGCCGCGCGATCACCCGGTCGCGTTCCGGCACGAACGTCGTCTTGAACTCCTTCAACTCCAAAGCGCTGACGCGAAACGCCTTCTCGCAGATGACGCACAGCCCCCGGGTACGGGCCATACCGCCGCAGGCCACCGTGCCGCAGCGGTAGACCACCGTGCGCGGATTGTCGACGTCCCCGCTGAACAACCAGGCTTCACCGTCCCACTCGCCCGGACGCCAGGCGGCATCGACGCGCTCACGCAGCCACGCCGTCCAGCTCGTGAGCACCTGCGGCGGCAGGCCGCCCACCGTGGCATCGCCCCGCGCGGGCCGTGGCTGGTGCAGCGGTACGACCTTCCCCCTCCCCGTCACGCGCGAGCTGCCTTCCGCTTGGCGGCCACCAGCTCGACGGCGGAGCGTTTGTCCTGGTCAGTGGCATGGGTGTACGGGTCCATCGACTGCGGCGAGACATGCCCGGCCATGTTCTGGCACACGTCACGCGGCACCCCGCAGCGGACCCACCGCGTGATCGCGGAGTGCCGCAGCATGTGCGGCCGGGCGGCGAAACCAGCACGCTTGGCAAGCCGCTGGAACAGCTCATACGTACTCGGGTACTTCATCGGCTCGCCCAACGGGCCACGGAACAAGTTGACGAACACCATGTCGCAGCCGACCGCCTCCGACACCGCCTCCCGCTCGTAGCGGTAGTCCGCGTACAGGGCGACCGTATCGGCCTCGACCGGAATCCAGCGCGACTGCCGCGACTTGGCGTAGGCGCCGTTGCTGTTCAAACGCCGCCGCACATGCACGTGCGGCCCCTCGATCCGGCAGCCCAGCGCCGTGGAATCCGGAAGAAAGTGCATGTCCTCCCGCCGTAGACCCAGGGCCTCACCAATGCGCATCCCGGTGACCGCCAGCAAGGAAAGGAGGAACAGGTCCCGTGCCCGGGTGGTGCATTCGATGACCTTGGTGATCTGTTCGTCGGACAGCCACTCATACCCCGGCACTGAGACCCGGTACTTGATCCGCCGTTCCCGCACCGTGCGGTACTGACCGTCCTCACCCGGATCGAAGCCGGGCGGCAGGTAGTGCAGGAACTTCGGCTGAACGAGCTGGCTGACCACACTCGCCGGCACCCAGCCCTGGAGCGCACACCACGACAGGAACTCACCGACGGTCCCCATGACCGCGTTAGCCGTGCCCTTGCTGCGGAAGCGGGGCTCAGCAACTGGCCCGCGGCCCCGTGACGGCAGCGGCTCATCAATCAACCACCGCATCATCGCCATCAGCTGAGCCAGACCCGGGTGCGTCCAGTCCACCCCGTTCTCGGCGCAATACGACAGATACAAGGCGATCCGCCCCGCATACGTCCGCTCGGTGTTGTACGCCCGGTCAGCGCGTCGCAGACCCGCCAGGTAGGCACACGCCTCGATATGCAACTCGAAGGACTCGTTGACGACCACCCAGTACGTGGAGCCATCGGCGGAGACAGCACGCTCGGCCCGGAAGCGCCGATGCAGGACAGCAGAGATATCCAACGTGCCTAACACCCCTTGGATATCGTTAAGGCAAGTAGAGATTCACCCTACGTGCCTCACATGCCTGAAGCCCTGAAGCGACACTAGATAACGGCCGCATCCGCGGCCCGGCACATGAGCGCCGTCAGCGCGTAGTGGGTGAGCAGGTAGCCGTGGATCTCCTGGCGCACCAGTTGCGGACTCTTGGAGCGCAACACGGTGCCGGAACTGCGTAGATGGGTCTTGACCTGGCCGATTCCCTGTTCATGTTCCCAACGCGAGTGGTAGGTGTGTGCCAGTAGGGGCGCGGGGTGCTCGGCGTGGCTGGTCAGGGTGGTGATGAGGCAGATCAGTTCCTTCCGGCCCTCCTCGCCGTGATCGTCGACCTCGTATTCCACCACGCGCACCAGCCGGGCCCGCTCGGCCGGCACCGGTTCCCCGGCCAGG
>JAFAUH010000044.1 GCA_019243445.1 Streptomycetaceae bacterium
GATCTTCCAGCACCGTCGTTGCGTGCGCGACTACGAACGCCTGCCAGAGCACCACGAAGCGATGGTGCTCTGGTCGATGATCAGCCTCATGGCCCGGCGGCTGGCGCGATCCGCATCGTCCGAGTCGCTATAACGATCAGTTTGTACACAGGCACTTAGGCAAAAGCCCGGAGAGGGGAAACTGGCCTCCCTGATCGTGCCGGTATTCCTCCAGCCCGGAGAGAAGCCCGCGGACATGTTCACCTCGGGATCGTATCTGCCTTTGGTGAAGGTGCTCGAAGGATTGCGGGCGCACGATGAAGAGGCCGTGGAACTGCTCGCCATCCCGCAAGAGCCGCAGAAGGACATGGTCCAGCCGTCCGAGAACATCGGCGCGACTCCCGAGGAAGGCGAGGAAGAAACCCGTCTGCTGCTGCGTTTCGCCGCCCCGCGTGATCCAGTGATGGTCGCGGAGTGGGTGTCCTTCAACGTGATCGATACGGAAAAGCAGGACTGGGCACGCGGCTGGGCAAAACTCAAGACCTTCACGCAGCGCGAGGGCCACGCCCGCGTTCCATACGGACACAAAGAGGGAGCAACTCCCCTCGGACAATGGGTCGCAGAACAGCGACGCGCCTACGGGGCCGGACAGATGACCGGCCTGCGCGTCAAACGACTGAACAAGCTCGGCATGGTCTGGAACCTCGCGGACGAACGCTTCCAGGAGAACCTCGAGGCAGCCCGCGCGTACTACCAGGACCACTGGACACTGTGCGCCCCCCGCACCGCGACCGCGCTGGACAAGCCGGTCGGGCAATGGCTCTCCAACCTCCGCCGCCCCGGCGCGCTAGCCGATCACCCCGAGTGGGAAGAGGCGCTGCGCGAGGTCGATCCGGACTGGAACCCGGCCTGGCCGGCCGACTGGCAACGCCACTACGCGGCGGTCCGGGAGATGCTCACGGAAGAGAGCATCCTCGCGTACGTGGAACCCGGCGTCACCGTACACGGAATGGACATCGGGAAATGGCTGCAGCGGCAGCGCCAGCACACGGTATGGGCTGGGCTGATGGATGGACAGCACGAACGCCTGGAACAACTCGGCATCACCCCGCTCCCACCGGAGCAAGAAGCGCCCGCAAAGGCCCGCAAGACGGCCTTGTGGGCCTTCGAACGAGGCGTGGAAGCCCTGCGGCAGTACAAGGCCCGCACAGGCTCTGTGACGGTCCCCCGGGCTCATGTAGAACAACTTGAGGACGGCACCGAGGTGAAGCTCGGGGTGTTCCTGTCGAACACCAAGAGCCGCCGCGCCAAGCTCACCGCTGACAAGCTCGCCACGCTCGCCGACCTCGGACTGGAATGGGCAGTCTCGGCAGCAGCGTGACGCCGCTGCGCGGGGCTGAGGGAGATGACCACCCCGGCCAGATGGCGCGCCGCGCGCAGTCCCTGCCGCCCAGTCCTGAGCAGTCGAAAGGCGGGCCCGGCAAGGGCGAGGAGAGGACGGGTGTGTGCGTTTGTTGGCGAGGCCGTTCCTGGCATCTCTGGGTTCCAGCCTTGGTCCAAGAGCATCAGTCCGCAGCGGTGGAGCTCGGGCCGGTGCAGGGATGACGCTCAAGGGGCGTCAGGCTGATGTGGACCCGGCCTTCCGGTGACACGGTGACGACTTCCCGCCAGAAGACGGCTTCACTGGGCAGAGGCGTTCCGCGTGCGACGGCGGTGTCACGCAGCGCGGTGAGGAACGGCTCGGTCTGGTTCTGGGACGCCTCGGCGTCGTACTGGCGGGAGAGCGCGGAGGTGGGGCTGCCGAGGTGAGCGGGTGCGGGGTGGACGACGGCGCCGTCTGGTGAGCGCAGGGAGATCACCGTGGCGGGGCGGTAGGGGGCGGTGAACATGGGCAGGCTGGAGAAGGGGTAGACCCGGTCACGCAAGGCCAGCGACACGGCAGCGCAGGCCACCGCCACCGCGAGCGGGACCGGAGCCGCCTCCGGCGCCAGGATCCCGTGGCCGTCGTGGGGCAGGGGCAGGGCCGCGAGGGCGGCGAGCATGGCGTTCTCACGGAAGTCGACCGCCAGCAGCCACTGGCAGCACAGGTGGAAGACCACCAGGGAGGCGGTGATCACCAGCCGGGGACCGTAGCCGGTCAGCATCACCGGCGTGCTGAACTCCAGGAGCAGTGCGGCCCAGAGCAGCAGCACGCCCCACCGGGGATGGCGGGTCAGAGCGCGGGCCGGGCCGTGTTCCGGGAGCGGCTGTCCGTCACCGGCGCTGTAGCGGGCGAACAGCGTGAGGTAGAAGGGGAACAGCCTTCGGTCGGGCCACCGCAGGCCGCGCTTGCGCACTTTGGCGACGGCTGCCACGACGTAGTGCGCCGCGATGGCTCCCCACAACGCCTGCGCCGCGTGTGAGGTGCCCGATCCTGTGGCCCCCGCCAGGCCGAGGATACCTACCGTGCACACCATGGCCAGCAGCGTCATCCCCATCAGATGCAGGTGGTGGTGGACGTGGAATGCCTTGGTGCCGTCGTCCTCCTCGGTGGTGTACCCGGAGTGCTCCTGGGAGAGATACACCAGGACCAGCAGGTGGAAGCTGGCCGCCAAGAACACGAGTGCCGCCCAGAACGCCACGCCGACGGTGAAGACTCCGGCCGACACCACCAGCAGCAGTCCGAGCGTACCCCGGCCGGCCGGGGTGGAGAGCCGGTCACCGACGCGTGCCCCGAGAGTGCCGGATCGCCACCCGCCACCGGCCCCCAGTTCGCGCAGCGGTCCCCAGGCGGCCACCAGTGTGATCAGTGCGATCAGGCCGCGGAACAGCAGATCGCGTATGGCGTCCGGGTCGCCCCAGACCTCTGGCCAGCTATGCCCGTACATGCTCACCGCTCATCTCCATCTCATCGGTCGCTTTCAACGAGCGGCCGGCGCTACCGCTGTGTTCCGGGCGATAGCGCCGGTCCGGTGCATCAGGGTTGGTCAGGCGCAGGCGCGGAGCCGGTTGACAGCCCGGCGAATGGCGGCGTCGACATCCGCCACGGCCGAGGCGATGTCGGTGGCGTACACGAACTCGACGGTCGCCACCGAGTCAAGCCCGCGGACGAGAAACCCGTACTCCTCCTCCCTGCCCTCCTCCATCAGCAGCACGATCGGCTTGCCGAAGGCGCTGGCCCAGCCCATCTCGATGTGCGTACCAGGCGAGGGCGGGATACCAGGGATGGCGACGAAGACATCTGCATCCCCTATCTCCTTCTGGTCGAGCGCGGTGCATTCGGCAGGGGCCATCACCTCCTCGCCCCAAGCCTCGCGGCGATGCGCGTTGTAGACATGGATGCCGTGCTGCTCGAAGTGCTCGATCAGCACGGTGAACGGCCGGCAGACCGCATCGGGCATCCGCCCCGCGGCCGAGTTGACCAATCCCATGAAGGGGCCGGCGAGGAAGATGCTGTTCACGCCGGGCAAAACCGGTCGAGGTACGTTGAGCGGAGCGGTCATCGTTCATGCCTCCGGGATGGACGAGCTCGGACAGTACGGCAGGGCTTCGATCAGTCCTTGATGGAGCATGGGATGTAGGCGTTACCGCGGGTGGTGCCGCAGGTGTACTCGGTGGCGCCGTACGCCGCGTAAGCGTGCCCCGCCACTTCTGCATGGCCTGCTCGCCGCCGATTGCTCAAGGTGACTTCGCCGTCGGTCTCTATGAGCCGGATCTCGGGCTTGGCGCTGTCCGCCTCGACAGCGGTGTCGTCGGTGCGGCCGGTGCCGGGCTGGTTCATGGCTGTCCTTTCCGGAGGGGGTTGGGTCAGTTCTGCCGGGGAACGACACCGAAGTGCCGCCGGGCGGTGGTGATCGCGAGGTCTTGTACGGCGAAGATGGTGAAGTAGTAGGCCTGGGGAGCGGTACGGGGTGCCACGTGCACCTGGAAGGACACCTCGCGGGTTTCCCGGTCTGATCCCTTGATCTTGGTGACGGCGGGTTCGACGACGCTGTCGTCGCGCAAATAACTGGGGACGAACAGCCCCAGGCGTACGGGTCCCGGTCGCATCGCGGTCAGCTGGGCGCGTACGTCGAGCACCTCGCCGGCGGCGACCTCGTCCGGGGCGTACGCCTGGAGTTCGGGGGCGTCGGGGACGCGGAAGACGACGTCTCCGCACCGCAGGCACACCACGCAGACGGTGTCGAGGATGTGCGGTAGGAGGCCGCGTCGGGTGAAGCGCTGGGCCGGTCGGCCGCAGTGGCAGACGACCTCGTCGACGTGTTCGTCCAGCCGACTGCGGTCGCCGAAGTAAGCGGGGTAGTTCATCAACTCGGTCTCCGGGGCGGCGGCGACCTGTTGGGCGATGACGTGGTCGAGGGACTGCAGATCGGCGGTGAGGGACGCGCGGATCTCCCGGTCTGACTGGCTGGCCAGGCTGGTCGGGCGGGCCACCCACTGATCGACCTTGCGGGCGAGTTTCTCCAGCCTCGGCCGCAGCGGGTCCTGGGGCGGCAGCAGTTCGCCGGTGAGCAGGGCGGTGAGCCGGGTGCCGGTGGTGAGGACTAGATCGTCGGGCCGGTGGTCGGAGGGCTTGGAGGCGGGTCGGTCCGCGCTCCGGGCGGAAGGCAGGCCGAACCTCATGAAGGCCGGGTAGGGGTGCGAGCCGGCCAAGCTGGCGTTGAGGACGTCCACCGAGTCCGCGCAGGTGCCTGCGGCATGCATCCAGGCCATGTTCTCCGGGCGGTCCGAGTCGTGCACCGAGACGGCCGAGACGACGGTGCGCGCGGGGCCGTCCAGCGCGTTGAGCAGGAGTTGGTACCGGGGGTCGTAGAGCGCCAGGTCGGACAGGGGCCCGCTGTTGCAGGCGCTGAGGACGACCTCCGCTGCCCGCACCCGGTTGAGCGGCACCAGCTTGTCCTCGGGTTTGTAGCAGGGAAGTCCGTAGGCGCAGCGGGGGCCGAGTGTGCCGGGGTGGCGGGGTGCGGTGGGGTTCAGCCCGCAGATGGTGAACTCGCCGAGGTTGATGCTGTCGTCTTTGCCGTGTCCTTGGAAGACGACGGAACGCCAGCGGTGGTCGAGGATGGCGGCCTGGATGTCGGTTCGCGCGAACTCGCGGTCGTCGTAGGTGTGGACGCCGGCTACGGGAGTGGGCCGGTCGGTGTCGGTGAACAGGCCGGACCGGATCAGGGTGCTGTCGGTCCGGGCGTACTGCTTGGCGATGTTCCACAGCAGCGATCGCCAGTCCCGGCCGCTGAGGAAGGACAGGCCGACGTCCGGCGAGCGGTAGCTGCGGTGGAGCAGGGCTCGGAGCGGGTCCAGCCGTAGTCGCGGGTAGGTGCCCACGGCCAGGAGCGTGCCGTGCGTGTCGCGGCCGAAGCGGTCCAGGTCGGCGGAGGACAACCAGTTGAGGGCCAGGGGGCGGACGAAGTCGGCGAGCCCGTCCGGCAGGCTGGCGGGGTCGTCCAGCAGGACGGCGTGATCGACCGGGTCGGGAAGCTGGGTTGCGTCGTAGAGGTACCGGGCGAGTTCCACCGACGCGGTCAGGTCGGGACGTCCGGTGACCACCAGGGGGATCTGCCGGCTGGCGGGGTCTTTCAGGAATGTCTGTACGGCGTGGGGTAGTTCGATCTGTTCTACGGGTTGGAACACGGATACGTGGAACGTGCTGGCCGCGCTGTCGTCCGGGGCAGTGTCACGGATGTGTCCGGTCCTGTCGAACTGTTTCGAGGTCACTTCTGTTCTTCCTGTTTCCCTGAGCGGCGCCGCTCCGGCGGTGCTGGGTGCGGGGTCGTTCAGATGGCGTGAGCGTTGGGTGCGAGGGGGTGAGCGAACCGTCTGCGGAAGGCGAAGGCCGCGGCCATCGCGGCCAGGCACAGGCATGCCGCGACCGGGAAGACCGTACGGGCTCCCAGTGGATCGATCAGGAGGCCGGCCGCCTGCTGGCCCACCGCGTCGCCAGTCACGGTAATCAGGGAGAGCCAGGTGAACGTCTCGGCCTGCTGCTGCGGGTCGGCCAGTCGGCTGATCAGCGTCATCTCGCAAGCGGAAACCAGGGCGATGGGAGCGCCGCCCACCGCAAGGGCAAGCCCGAGGGTCAGCTCGGATGTGGCCGTCACGGGCAGTGCGGCTCCCACGGCATACACCAGCAGCAGCCGGGGGAACCGTTCGTGTACCGGCCGCGTGGACTGCAGGTGGCCCAGTGTCAGCGCCCCCACCGCGCTTCCGACGCCCCAGCAGGCGTACACCACGCCCGTGGCGCCGGGCGAGCCGAAGTCGCCCACCAGTGCGGGGATGGCCAGTGTCATCAGGCCGATGGGAACGGAGGCCACACCGACCACGAGAATCAAAGCCCGTACGTCCCGGTCCGCCAGCGGCCCCCACACCCGCTGAGGGGCCTGTGGCGAGGAGCGGGAGGCATCGTCGGGGGCCGTGCGTGGAAACGGTGTCAAAGCCAGCCCGATCGTGCCCGCACCGCCTACGACGGCCACGACGGTGAGGGCCTCCTCGGCCGACCCGACGATCATGACCCCGGCGAAGATCAGCGGTGCGCAAATGACGAGCAGTTCGGCGAGGGTCGCCTCCCACAGGTAGGCGGTGTCTCGCTCTTCGTCGGTGAGCGGTAAGCGCGCCCACAAGGTACGCATGAAGGCGCTGGCCGGAGGCAGGGCGATGCCGGCGAGGACGGCCAGTTCGAGTTGGGCCGGGGCGGCAGGGCCGGTCCCCCACACCAGGGTGACGAGTGCCGCCGGGTAGGCCAGTCCTGTGGTGAGCAGGACGGTTCGCGGGCCTGCCCGGTCCATGCGGCGGGCGATGAGCGGGCCGCCCAACGCCATGCCCACCGTGTACAGGGCCGAGACCAGCCCGGCTTGCGGATAGCTGCCGCCTTGATCGCGCACCACCAGAATGAGGGCGAGCGACACGAGGTAGACAGGCAGGCGGGACACTACGCTCCAGCCCACTGGCCGGGCTACCTTTGGGCGGGTGAAAAGCCGGGTGAACTGCCGGGCTGTCCCGATCATGGTGGCTGACTTCTCCGTTCTCAGGAAGCTGACGATGCCTAGTGGTGGCGCGGCGGGTCGGGTTCGAGGCGGCCCGCCTAACGGTGGTCCGTTGTGATCAGGTGGGTATCGCGCTGTGATGGGAGGTGGTACCCACCGCTTTGGGAGGGGTCATGGCCACTTCGCGTCTGCCGGTGGACCCGGCGCCCGGCCCGTTGGAAAGCTACCTGGCCGAGTTCGACTCG
>JAFAUH010000099.1 GCA_019243445.1 Streptomycetaceae bacterium
GAACCACACCGAGTACTGTCCGCTCCGCTGTCACACTCACCCAGGGCCCGCTGTCCGCCGCCATCGGCAACGGCAGCCGCCCTTCACCACGCACGTTTCGCTCCTCGCTGTGCTCTGACCTCGCCAGACGATAACGTGCTACAGGACCTGCACACAGGCCCTTGGACGGGCTATCTGTAGGACGGTAACAACCGCGTTTGCGGGCGTTCCTGCCCTCCAAGTGAGGCCATGTGCGGCCAAGGTGAGGCCGGACGCCTTTGGACGAGGCGGCACAAGGTGTCATGGCAGAGCTGCCCACACGTGTTCTGGCCAGGCAATACAGCATGAGGCAGCATCAGCCGTCACGACGCATCACGAACGCTCATGGTCTCGTAATGCGTAGGTCAAGGGTTCGATTCCCTTAGGCGGCTCCATGGTCAACCCCAGGTCATGCCTTTGACCTGGGGCTTTTCCATGCCCTTGACCTTGGAAGGATCGGATTTCTGCATTGCGAAGCTGCGCATGGAGTGCGTAGGTCGCAAGATGTCGACATTCGGTCACTGTGGGGGTTGATATGGCGCTGGCCTGGGCGTTTGTGGCTTGCCTTACCGTGACTGACGCACAGTTGGAAGTCGGGTGAGGCCGAAGTGAGGCCATCGCTGCAGCGGGCCTGCCAGAGCGGTCCGTCGAGGGGCCGTGGTGTGGGGAGGTCGCGAGGCACTGCGTTGTGGAGACCGGACAGCCAGGGGCGACATACCGCGCCCGAGTCACCCAGAGACGCTCCGCCTGGCTTCCATCAGCGTGACGGTGCCCACTTCCCGTACCGTTCGGTGGCGCGACGGCTGGGGCCATTGGTCGGGCCAGGTCCAATCCGGTCGCTGTACGGCGGGGAAGGGCTGCAGCCCGAGGTAGTGGCGGTAGGCGGGGTAGAGCCACGCGGCCTCGCTGTCGGGAGGGAAGGCGAGGCCGGCGAAGGCCACGTCGCAGCGATGATGTCGACCTCATCGCCCCGTTCGAGCGGGCGAGCGGCTATATGGCCGAAGCAACCGCGCGGATCACCGCCGCGTACGAGGCCGTCGGCTACACGGTCGAGCAAGCCCACCAGACCTCTGCATACACCCGGCTGAACGTGACGGATCCGGCCACCAGGGCCCAGAGCAAGGTGGAGTTGGTTGCTGAATTCCTGCACCATGACCCGGTCGAATCTGACCTCGGGCCTGTCTTGCACCGAGACGGCGAGGTCGCGGGCAAGAGCAGCGCGCTGTTCACCCGGGCCGAGGTCCGCGACGCCATCGACGTGCACGGTCTGCTCAAAGTCGGTTACACCTGTGAATAGCTCGATCTCGACGCGCAGAACGACGCCGGATTCGACCGGCGCATGTTCACCGACTCCCTGTGGAGGTTCGGGCACACCGGCCGTGGACTCGGCTACCTCGAGCCGGAACAGTCCGTCGACGCGCCGATCTCCCTGTCCGCCACCGGGCAGCCCTCGCCGCCCTTCGCCACCTGGCCGAGGGGCTATGCGGCTACATCTGAGCGCGCCTCAGCGGGCCGTCAGACCCGCGTTGGTGAAGCGCCGCATCAGCGCGGATTTGCCGCGGTGCTGCTCGCGCAGGTCGTGCAGGCGTCGGGCGAACTCCTCGGGGGTGCCCGCCCGGTCGTGGACCTCGCGGAGATCCTTCAAAAGGGTGACGGCGGCGTCATAGGGGCCGGGCTGCTTCTGCCCGATCAGGTGGGCGATGTCCTGCCAGGCTTGCTCGGCGTTCGCGGCCAGTCGGTCCAGGTGGTTCTCCCGGGCTCGCTGTTGGGCACGGCGTGCCTGGGCCCGGGCCTGTTCCTGCTGCCGGGTGTGCTCGTTGCGCACCTGGTGAGCGGCGTCGCGGATCTCTGCGGCTGAGCGGCGCCGGGTGGCGGTGGAGGGTCCGGCTGTGCCGCGGGACGCGGCGCGGTGGCGGGCCAGCAACGAGGGGCCCGGCTGTGGGGCGGTGCCCAGGGCTGCGTCCAGCAGCAGGGCGTCCTTCTCGCGTTGCGGCAGGGCGCGGATCCAGGCGGTGAGCGCGTCTTTGTCGATTGCCTGGGAAGGGGCGGCACTACTGGCGCGGGCAGCCGCGGTGAGCAGATGCGGGTCGAGGTGAAGGAAGTCTGCCAGGGCCTGCTGCGGACCGGTGAGTTGGGCAAGGCCGGCGGGTACGGGCGGCTCGATGGTCGAGGTGTACTCGTCCTCCTCGACGTCTTCCTCCAACTCCCAGCGGGTGAGCGCGGACAGCCATGCCAGATAGAGGGGGCGCAGGTCGCCCGCGGCGAGTTCGGTACGCAGGGCGGTGAAGGAGGCGAGGGTGAAAGAGGTCTCGAAGTCCCACTCGCCGCCGTCCTCGGCCGAGTAGGCGAAGTCGAGGAGCAGGTGTCCGTTCCTGGTCCAGCAGGTCAACGCGTCTTCGGCGCAGTATGGTTCGGCGCTGCGGGCGGGAAGCAGTGTGGTGGGCAGGCGCAGCATCAGGCGCCGCGAGCCCCAGTTGGCGAAGTACAAGTGGGCGTCGTACAGCTGCTCCATCAGTTTGCGCTCGTCGCCGCGGAAGTTGCCGTAGTGGTACTCGTTGACGAAGTGTGTCGCGCTGATCCGGGCCCGGCTCGATAGGGCCTGGACCTGCTTGAGCTCGTCCTTGGTCAAGGGTCGGTCGATGGCTTGGAACTCGTAGTACTGGTACTCGCTCACGACCGTGCATGTTACCGCCAGGTGCCGCGGCTCGGACGGGGTTCGATGGCGGTACGCGACCGTCAGCGCCGTCTACGCGCTGGCGGCCCAGCCGCGCAGTGCGCGCGAGGCGATCCGACCACCCGGCGCCGATCGGGATCCGCGCCGTCTTTGCTGACTGGCAGCGGCATCTCGTTCCGCCCAATGCCGCCGGGGATTCCGCCCGTCTCGCTGCGGCCAACTCCACCTCCTCGGCTGGGCGACTGCACTCCGCCAGTGGATCACTGCAGACCCCGTCGGCTCGGGCCGAGCCCATCTCAGCACAGCGACGATCATGGCCAACGCCGGCATAGGCACTGATCAGCCGGGCGAACGCGTGGGACCGTCACCCACGGCGGCAGCCGGCCTCCCGGCACCGCTCGCTTCGTGAATGAGACCACTCCGTCAGCGTGATCGGGACGGCGCACACCAGGCAGCTACGCAGGTCCTCGGCGTGCTTTCGGGTTGCGGTACGCGGGCCGGTTCCTTCCGTTCTTGTGCGGTTAGGGTCATGTCGTCCGCAGTGGTGCGGGGAGCCTTGGGCAATAGCCCTCCTCGGCCAGCCAGGCGCGGGCCCGGCCGCGCTGTCGCTCGTCGCTGAACTGGTGGTACTGGCGCCAGGCGTGCTCGTCGCGGGCGAGGACGTCCTTGAAGCGCCGGAAGGCGCCCCGCCCGCTGATGGCGATCCGCAGCCGGTCGGCGAGGTCGGCGTTACCGAGCCCGTCGATGAACAGTTCCATGTCCCGGTAGCCGGCTCGGGAACCCAGAGCCGGCACGTACAGCCAGCGCTCGGGATCGTCCGCCTCCTCGGCATCGGACCCAGGCTCCAGCTCGTCGGTGAACGCCGGCCAGCACTCCCCGGTGGTCAGGTCGAGCCGGCCACCCGACTCGGCCGGGTCGCCCTCCAACACCATGGCGAGCATCTCCAGATCGACCGGGAGCGGGCGCAGGAGAGGAACCGACGCGTCTCCCATTGCCGCGCGCAACCGGTCCGCCAGCTCCTCGTCCCCCTGGAATCCGCGCTCCTGGAGTGCGCCGAGAAACGAGCTCGCCATCTCCGCAGCTCCCGGCAGGCCCTGCGCCGCCGCCCCGGCCACACCATCGCCTGCCAACTGCAGCACCGCACGCGCGGGTCCACGGCGCAACACGGCAAGCAGCGTCAACCCGTCCTGCCCGTGAAGCGCACCGCGCACAGCCCGCAACCCGTCCTCGTCCCATCCCTCGGCCATGACCCCGACGGTAAGGGCCAGCCTCGAAATAAGTTGTATGCGAACACCGTGTCTGAGCTGTGGTGTCAAGAGATCCAACGCACAACTTATTTTCCGGCGGGCCCTAACGCGCGCCACCGAGGACGTACGACGCCGGGGACCCCCCCGGGGGTTCCCTGTCTCCGTGCCAGTGGCGTTCTCACTCTGCGCCTGCGGGCCGAGTGGTGTTTGTTCCCGTGATCAGCGGTGCCGCGTACGGCCGCACTTGTCGGCGGAGCGCCGACGCTTTCGGGCGCGGCCGAGCCGGGCGGCGGGAGTACGCAGCGCCCGGGTCGCCAGTTGCCGGAGCTCTTCGAGTCCGGCCCGGTCCGGGTGTGCGGAGTCCAGCGCGGCGGCAACCGCGTCCCTGGCCTCGGGGCCCTGGGCCTGCAGCGCCTCTTCGGCGCCGTCCCCGCCGCCCGCAAGCTCCACGAGCTGGAGCAGGTTCTCGGCGAGTAGCAGCAGATGCTCGGCATCGGTCATGTCCTCAGGGGAGAGCAGTTCACGGTGCGCCAGCGCGTTCAGCACGAGCGGCGCCAGCACGGCGTCGCCGCGCAGGTGGTAGTCGGCCTCGCCGACTGCGGCATCGAGGGTCCGGACGACGGACCGGGCATCGTCGTACGGACCCGCGACAGAGAACGGCACACCGCCCCGGCCGAACTCGACCGGCACGGGCCCTGCGGGCTCACCCAGGTAAACGGCTGCCGCGGCGAACCCCTCATACGGCTCGAACCCCGGCCTGCGGGCAAAAACCACCGCTCCCTGCACCAGATGCTGGGCCAACTCCAGCGGCGCCTCGACACCCCGCGAGCCGAACGCGGAGAAGAACTCCCGCCGCCAAGCGCCGAGAGAACCCGATCCCATCGTGTGCGGTCCGTTCACGTTCTGAAGGACACGATTCCCCCGTCGCCGAGAGCCAGCCCGGCAAGAGCAGCGTGGCCATGGCAGGAGTGTCGCACGGGGCCCAGGGCCGTGGTCGCACTGTCGGGGGTGCTCGAGCGGCTCCCTGGCCGAGACACAGGCGCCGGTCCGATCGGCCCGGCGGCCGGAAGAGGGAGCCGCAGCCGCGCCCGCTCAAAATAGGCTCAGGCCCGCGCTGCTGGTGTCCGCGATGACGGGCCGGAACTGGGCAGGGACGGTGTCGTGGCGGCTTGGCCCGGCAGCCGCGGCCACCTCGGGAGCCGTCTCGGCCAGCCAGGTGCGGAACCGGTCCACAGCTGCTCGGTAAGGGACTTGCGCCAGGGTGCGGTGCTCCCCGCTGGGGCAGTAGTCCACGCTCAGGGTGATCACACACGAGCGGGGCTCGTTGTGACTGCCCGCCCAGGAAGCACGCAGTTCACCGCACGGTATGCGCCCCCGGGAGCTGTGAGGGACGCGGTGGGTCGGGCGCAGCGGAGCGCCGACCAGTAGGGCGGTGAGTGCGGCCAGATGCGGGAGCGGGAGCGTGGTGCGGGCGCGGCAGCCGGGGCAGCGGTGCCAGTGCCGCAGCCAGTCCTCGGCGTGAGTGTGGAACAGGGACGCGTAGCGGCTGGTGACGTAGACGTCGTTGCCGTAGAGGTAGTTCGGCCGTTCGCGGGTGTTGCAGGACTGGCAGACGGGAGCGCGGACGTAGCGGTGCTCGTGGCAGTGGTCGATCGCGCTGGCGGGGGCTTCCTGGCAGACGGCGCACCTCCACTCGGACACTGCGAGTGAGCTGCGTTTCCTGCTGAGCGCCGAGTAGAGCTGGCCTTCCAGCTCCCCGGTGTACGGGCGCAGCGTTGTGGTGCAGGCGGGGCAGCTGGTCTGCCGGCCGCTCTCGGTCTGGACGCGCGACATCTCGGGCTGGTTGTCTGCGCTCGCCCCGCATTTGCTGCAGGTTTGTGCGGCCAGCAACCACTGCGCCTCGGCGCGCTCGGCCGCGTCCAGCACCCGGGCCAGAGTGCGGGGCAGCCACCACGCGTGCGCCGCTTGTGGCTTTGGCCGCACTACCAGGAATCGGCGCCAGTCGATCCCCGCCAAGTGCCGCAGATGGTCGCTGCCGACCTGCTGCCACGAGCCGTCGGAAGCATCGTGGTTGCGGACCCGGGTCCATTCATGGTCCAGGCGCTGACGCCACCGCAGTGCCCGTGCGTCTTCTTGTCCCGCACCGGGCACGCGGCAGGGACCGACGTGGACCAGCGCGTTCCTGTCCACCTTGAGCGATCCCAGTTCCGCCGCTGCCCGGCGCACGTCGGCTCCGTGAACGTGCCAGCGGCCGTCGGCGTTCTGCACCGTGGGCACCAGGTGGCTGCCGAGCAGTATGTACCCCGACCGCGGGTCGGCAGGAGAGCCGGTGAACGCCTCCGAAGCGGCCGGGACGGCGCTGTTGGACAGCAGTTCGGGCCACAGGGCATTCGCCGCAGGGAGGGTCAGCAGGCCGTGTGCGCGGCGTGGCAGTTCAGCCTCTGTCATGCCCGACACGCTAGCCTGAGTTTCCTGGGTAAGTTGATCAGGAAACTCCCGCTAGCAGCACCCCTGACTCCGTCACCCGGACTCGGTCAGGAACACCGTCCCGGTCCCGCAGGGCGCCGGGAGCGTCGTCTGGGGCGGAGCCACATCACGAGCCAAACTTCCTCCATGGGCAGCCAGCCGTGCCGCCCACCGCTCGGTGTCGCAGGCCTCACCGCAACCCCGGTCCAGGGCATCGGCGGCCCACTGTTGTGCCTGCGGTGGTCCGGTCATCCGGTGGCCAGTCGGTGATCGAGTGCGGTGTGCCGTCGGCCGGCGCTGACGGTTCGCACCGCCTGGCCCAGGGCCTTGCGGGATCCGACCAGGACGACGAGTTTCTTCGCCCGCGTCACGGCGGTGTAGAGGAGGTTTCGCTGGAGCATGGTCCATGCGGATGTGGTGACGGGGATCACCACGGCCGGGTACTCGCTTCCCTGCGAGCGGTGGATGGTGACGGCGTAGGCGTGCGCGAGCTCGTCCAGTTCGTCGAAGTCGTAGCCGATCTCCTCGTCCTCGTCGGTGAGCACGGTGAGCTTCTGCTCCTCTGCGCTGAGGGCGGTGACCACGCCGACGGTACCGTTGAAGACGCCGTTTTGGCTCTTTTCGTAGTTGTTGCGGATCTGGGTGACTTTGTCGCCCACCCGAAACGTCCGGCCGCCGAAGCGGCGCTCTGGCAGCCCTTCCCGGGCTGGGGTGATGGCGGCCTGCAGGAGTGTGTTGAGGTTTCCCGCGCCGGCCGGCCCACGGTGCATCGGGGCCAGTACTTGGACATCGCGGCGCGGGTCGAGGCCGAATTTCCTCGGGACCCGCCTGGCCGCCACGTCGACGGTGAGGCTGGCCGCGTTGTCGGCGTCGTCCTCCACGAAGAGGAAGAAGTCGGGCAGGCCGTCGGTCAGCGGGGGCAGGCCCTGATTGATGCGGTGGGCGTTGGTCACCACCCCGGACTGCTGGGCCTGCCGGAAGATCTTTGTCAGTCGTACCGTGGGGATCGGGCCGTTGGTGGCGAGCATGTCGCGCAGCACCTCGCCCGCGCCGACCGAGGTCAACTGGTCGACGTCCCCGACGAACAGCAGATGGGCGCCGGGCGCGACCGCTTTGGCCAGCTTGTTCGCCAGGATCAGGTCCAGCATCGATGCCTCGTCCACGACCACCAGGTCGGCTTCCAGCGGCCGGTCGCGGTCGTAGGCCGCCTCTCCGCCGGGCCGCAGCTCCAGCAGGCGGTGGACGGTCGAGGCCTCGGCCCCGGTGAGTTCCGACAGCCGCTTCGCCGCCCGGCCGGTCGGCGCAGCGAGGACCACCTTCGCCTTCTTTGCCAGGGCGAGCGTCACGATCGACTTCACCGTGAACGACTTGCCGCAGCCGGGACCGCCTGTCAGTACCGCTACTTTCTCGGTCAGCGCCAGTTTCACCGCTTCTTGCTGTTCTGGTGCCAGTTCCGCACCGGTCTGGCGTGCCAGCCAGGCCAGTGCCTTGGTCCAGTCGACCTTCCCGCACGTCATCGAGTCGGCACGGGCCAGCCCGTTCGGCCGACGGCCGCTCACGCAGGCCGGGGCCCGCGCATGCGGGGCTTGGACAGGGCCTGCCGATCTTCGGGAACCCGTGGCGGTGTCAGCGGCTGAGTCGGCGTCCGGTAGGCCTCTGGTTGCAGCACACTCCTGACCTCCTCCCGGGCCTGAAGGCCCGGGGTTCCTGCCACCCGCGTGGTGCGGGTCTCGGCGGGTTCCTGCTTCGCTGCCCACGGCCTCGGCTTGCGGGGTCTTACATGGGCTCCACAGGCGTTTTACCTCTCCGCAGGCCCT
>JAFAUH010000291.1 GCA_019243445.1 Streptomycetaceae bacterium
GGGGGGTGGGGAAGGGGGGGGGGGGGAAAGGGGGGGTGGGGGGGGAAAGGCGGAGTATGGAAAAGCCGCGAGTGCACCAGTGCACCACAAAAGGTGTGCGTCAGGCCGAGGCGCGCTTGGCGAGCGCTTGTGCGCACGCCACGCCGATATCCCCTCGTGCTGCTCGGTGCGTGAACCGCTCCTCGGCGGGTAGGTGCAATTCGCGCAGCACGGAGGTGCGCCATGCCTGCAATGCACGTGATGCCCGCGATGTCGCGACGGGGGCCGTGGCCGGATCCGGTGCCGAAGCCACCGCCGGAGCCGACGCGTCCGGGGCCCGATCCGGGGCCTTTGCCCGGGCCGGGTCCGGAGGAGCCGGCGCCGCCGGAGCCCGACCCCGTACCGGCTCCGGGCCCGCGCCCCGATCCCGTGCCGCCGCCGATACCGGGCCCCGGCCCGCTCGAAACTCGACTCGAAAGGTGAGATCGGCCGAGCGTGTCGGAGGGCAGGGCGGCATCGGTCGCGAAGTCTGACACGCCTGTTTATGTTTATGGGTAAATGTGACTTATGTGACAGTAATGCCGACGGGAGACTGCTGTGCGACCGCATCGCATCCGTGCTGCCCTTCTTTGTGGCCTCGCGCTGAGTGCCGGGACCGCAGCGGCTGCCGCTCAGGCCGGCCACGGGCACTCCGCCGCCGCGCTGGAGCCGCCGGCCTCCGCGGCTGCCGGCCATGTCTCCCAACCCCCTCCGCCGATGCTCGACCAGCCGCCGTCCGTCGTCCCGGAGTGGATTCGCACCATCACGGGGCCGCCGGCGCTGAGCCCCGAGCATCCGGCCGCCCTCTATGCCGACACCGCGGTCGGGATGTTCAGCGCTGCCGTCAAGGGCGACCCCCAGTTGGTCTACGTGCCCAACAGCGGCGAGTCCGGTATGCACGGGATGAACAACTCCACCAACCCGGACCGTAACAGCGTCACCGTCATCGACCCGAGGAGCTTCCGGATCGTCGGCCACTTCCCGGTCGGTGGCCTGCCCCAGCACGTCACCCCTTCGTGGGATCTCAAGACGCTGTGGGCTGACGCCAGCGGAGGCAACCAGCTCGTTCCCATCAACCCCAAAACCGCCAAGCCCGGAAAACCCGTTCCCGTCGACGCCCCGTACAACCTCTACTTCACCCCCGACGGCTCAGCGGCCCTGGTCATGGCTGAGCGCCACAACCGTATTGACGTCCGCGACCCGCATACGATGAAGCTGCGCGAGTCGATCAACGCGCCCTGCAACGGCGTCAACCACGCCGACTTCTCAGCCGACGGCAGTTACTTCCTCGTCACTTGCGAATTCTCCGGCCACATTCTGAAGTACGACACCAAGACCTTCGACCTGATCGACAGCATCGATCTCGGTCCGAACTCCATGCCGCAGGACATCCGGATCGGCCCGGACGGCCGCACCTTCTACGTCGCCGCACTCAACCAGGGCGGACTGATTCCCCTGGAGGGCAATTCCATGGACGCCAAGGGCATGATCCCAACCGGTAAGGGCGCCCACGGCATCTACCCGAGCCGCGACGGAAGGCTGCTCTACGTCTCCAACCGTGATGAAGGATCGATCAGCGTGGTCGACCCGGCCGCCGACAAGGCCATCGCGAAATGGCGCATCCCGCATGGCGGTTCGCCAGATATGGGCGGCGTCAGCGCGGACGGCACCCAGCTGTGGCTCTCCGGGCGCGACAACGACGAAGTGTACTGCTTCTCGACCAAGGACGGTCACCTGCTCGCCCGCATCCGGGTCGGCGCCAACCCGCACGGTTTGGCCTTCTTCCCGCAGCCCGGCAGGTACAGCCTCGGCCACACCGGCAACTTCCGCTGAGGGCTGAGGCCGGAGCAAGAAGACATCACTCCACAGCCATCCCACTCGCCCTATTCGCCAAGTCCGGTTTCCTCAAGATCCAGCGTGCGCTGGATCCGCCGCCGTGTAGTGTCGCTTATCCGGTTGGCCGTGTAGAGCCGTTGCAGTTCCTCGGACTCCGCCGCTATCAGTGTCCGCCGCAGCTCGCGGTAGGCGACAAGGGTCTCGACGGGCGCCGGTTCGCCGTCACCGTTCCCGTCCGCCGCGGAAGTCTGCAGGCGAGCCTGCAGATCACGCCGTAGCTGCTCTATGACGATGGCAGGTGCGGCCTCGAGGTCGGCGAGCTCGTCGAGCGCGGCAAGCCCCGCGTGGGCGAGTGCGTTGCGGGCCTGCGCCTCCTCGCGGGCGGTGTGCTCCGGCTCCAGCGCGATGCCTGACCAGCCGACCACCGGGGCCAGCGTGAAGCCCTGCACCATCAAGGTGACGACGATGACCGATGTGGTCAGCACCAGTACCAGCGCACGGTGCGGGAGCGGGCTGCCGTCATGTGCCGTCAAAGGGATGGACAGTGCGGCGGCGAGCGGCAGGATCCCGCGCGTACCGGCCCACGAGACCACTGCGGGAATGCGCCAAGAAACCCGGCTGTCTCCGCGTCTGCGCTGCATGAGCGCGGAGAGCGGGAAGACTCCGAGCAGCCGCACGCCGATCACGGTCCCGGCCACCGCCAGCACCCCGAGCGGCCAGACACGCTCGTCCGGCGCGAGCTCGCGCACCAAAGCAGGTAGCTCCAAGCCGATGATGGCGAAAACCACGCTCTCCAGCAGGAAGACCACCGTGGCGTAGACGGCGTGGACCTGGAGACGGATCGGTGCGTTGGTGAGCCGATGGCCCGTACTGCCCAAAATCACCCCGGCCACGACGACCGCCGTAACCCCGGAGGTATGCAGTTCCTCGGCGAGTACGTACGCCGCGTAGGGCGTGACCAGCGCGATCACCGTCTCCAGCACCGGGTCCTCGGTCCGGCGCCGGATCAGCACTACCAGGCCCGCCACCGCGGCGCCGACCACCGCGCCGCCCCCGCCGAGCAGCACGAACTGCCCGGCCGCGGACGGCAGCGACACCGTGCTCGACGCGACCGCCATACCGACTGCGACCTTGTAGAGCACCAGACTGGTCGCATCGTTGAACAGGCTCTCCGACTGCACCATCAGCTGCAGCCGCCGCGGCAGCGAGAGCCTGCGCCCCAGCGCGGTCACCGCCACCGGGTCGGTACTGGCGAGCACCGCGCCCAACACAAACGCCATCGGGCCGCTGAGCGGGGTCAGCGCATGCGCGACCAACCCCACCGCCACCGCCGTCACCAGCACAAGACCGAAGGCGAGCACCGTCACCGGCCGCCATACCGCGCGTACCTCACGCCAGGACATCTCTTCGGCGGAGGCATACAGCAGAGGCGGCAGCACCATGATGTTGATCACCTCAGGCTGCACACGAAGCACCGGCACTCCCGGCAACAGCGCCACCCCGAGACCGACCGCCACCAGTAGCGAGGGAGCGGGGATGCGCCAGTGCCGCGCGCCCGTCGCCACGGCGGTGGCGAGTATCACGAGAAGCAGTACGGCGGTCAGCCCGGTCATGGCCGCATCCTTGAGTGAGCCCTTGTGTGAATCCTGTGCCGACCAGACTTCCCGGCGCTCCTGCTCCACCCTATCGGGTGAACCGCATCAGGACTTCATCAAGCTTGTCAGGGCAGCTTCCCTCTCGGTGATCTTCGCGTGGGTCAGGGCGCGGAGTCGGGCACGCTCGGACTGTCCGCGTAGGCCTGGGTCGGCGTCATCGGCACACCGTGGAGCATGACGGTGTTGAAGGTGCTCACTTTCGCGCACTGCTTTGACTGGTCCACCGTCGAGAAGTTGGTGCCAGTGACCGCGGCCTTGGTGTCGGCCGGAGCCGGCCTGGAGGAACTGCCCCCGCTCGATGGGAAGGTGCTGCCGCTGTTCCAGTCGCCGCCGATGACCACCGTCACATCGCTGGCGCTGCTGCCCTGCCGCAGCCGACCGGCGGGAATCTGCAGTGCGCGGGCGACGGCCTGCGCTTCGGCCTGCCGACCCGGGGCATAGTGCACCGAGGTGGCCGAGGCCGGGACGGGAGCGTTGCCGGAGCTGCTGTGGGGGCTGAACCCCTGGTCGATCAAGCCCTGGGCGATCTGCGAGGCACGGCCGCTGATCCCGCTGCCGTTGTTCACTTGCACGGTGATCTGCGAGTCGAGGACGGCGGGCTGCGCCGGACCGGCCGTCGCCGTTGACGTGGCCGTAGCCGACGACTTGCCGCCGCTGCCGGTGGTCAGCGACTGGTCGTCCGCGATCGCGTTGAACAGGTTCTGCGCGGCGGACGACGGCACCACGGCAGAAGTGTCTTGTGGATCCTGGACGGTCTGCATGGTGAGGAAAGTGATCCGGTTCGATGGCACCTTGCTCAAGTCTACTGCCAGGCCGATGAGTTGGGGAATGCTGTCAAGACCGGTGTCCACCGTAAGCGCCTTGGTGGCCGCGTTCGCCAGCCCGTACAGCGCGGTGGGGTCGGTGAAGGTGCCCGCGCTCTTGAGGGTGCGGATCATGGAGCTGAGGAAGATGTGCTGGCCGACCGTACGCCCCAGATCGCTGCCGTCCCCGAAGCCGTGCCGGGAACGCAGGAACTCCAGCGCCGGCAGGCCCTTGAGGGTGTGCGTGCCCTTCGACAGCTTCAGATGCGAGTAGGGGTCATAAACGTTGTTGCTGACGCAGACCGGGACGCCGCCCACGGCATCGGACATGTTCACGACGCCGGAGAAGTCGACTTTCATGAAGTGGTCGACGGGTATCCCCGTCAGCTGATGCACGGCCGCCGCGGTGCAGCTCGGACCGTACTGCAGGGTGCTGTTGATCCGGTCGATATGGGCAGGCATCACCTGATGCGTCATTGGGTCCGTGCACGCGGGAAGTTGGGTCTTGGTGTCCCGGGGCACGCTCATCACAGTCGCGTTGGAGCGGTCCGCCGAGACATGCACCAACATCTCGACGTCCGCGTTCTCTCCGCCACCGCAGTCCCCGCCGATCTTGCAGTCGGTTGGGTTGTTCCGCCCGTCCGAGCCGAGCACGAGGATGTTGAGCGGGGTACGCCCGAACGCGTCGGCCTTCTCAACTCCGCCGCCTATCAACGGCAGACCGTTGATGTTGCCGTCCAGCTGCTCATACAGCGCCGCACCCGCAACGGCAACGACCAGCACCGCTGTGGAGGTTGTGATGGCGGCGAGCTTGGCGGAGCTGCGCTTTTTGCGCCGCGCCCGGCCGCGGACCGCTGCACGCCCCCCCGTATCGCCCGCCCGGATCCCGGCTTGCTGGCCGTCGCGTCCGGCGCCCTGAGTCGCCCGCCTGGCCCTGCGGGGACCCGGCACGGTCGTGCCGTCACCCGTCGCCTGCCCATTGCGGCGGTGCGATACGTCGGTCATGCCTCACCCTTACGCGGTCGACTCCGATCAGGTAAACGCACCATACTCATCAAAGGCTGCATAGTTGCGTAATGTAGCAAGTGTCCATGGCGATCTCATGGGCCGCCTGCGAAGACTATGCGAAGACGGCATCCGGGACCGCGTCGCCCAGGCGTGCGGAGCGAAGACCCGTCGAGCATAAATGACATCAGCTGCTGGCGCGGCGAGCTTGCCGACGCGGTGAGATGACATCTGCGAACTCAAGGACGCATCGCATGCCCCATGTTGTCGCTCGCGCGGGTAGCCGCAACGACAATTGGACTTGCTGCATGGGGCCTCATGGAATCTGACCGCAGGTCAAAACTTTGCGACTGACGCAGCGTCTGCTCACTGCTGGATCTCGTCGGCTGAGTGGTGTCTGCGATCACTTGACGTTGCGTCGGCAGACTCCGCGTCACGGGTGTGTCTCCCACAGCGGCGATGTGCGCTGACGGCGTCGACGAGTGGTTGGACGACGGTCGTCGGCAGGTCAAGGTGATGGGCGATCCACGCGGTGCCGTAGCCGTGTTCGGCGAAGACCCAGGCAGTGTAGAGCAGGTTGAGGTCAGGCGGACGCGGTCCTTCGAGAAAGGGGCGGACCGCCTGTGCAGGGAAGCCGTCCAAGGTGTCGTCCGTGAACCACTGCTCACCGGGGCTGTCATCGAGCAGGACGACAAGGCGCTGCGCGAGATCGCGATGCCTGTGCTCATGGCGTACCGCCGCGTACACCGCCCCCGCGGCGACAGCGACAGCCGTGAGAACTGCGCCGATCAGCAGCCGATCCGGCGGGGGCGCCAGATTCCAGATCAGCAGTTCGAGCAGGGTCAGCGCAACGATGCCGAGAGCGGTGACGCCCTCAGCGGGCCATGAGGGGGGAGCCGTCCGCATGCCGGTGTTCTTCCCCCGTCATGGGGCGACTACGCCCTGCGAATCCGGGGTGCTGCATCGGCACACCCCGGACAGGCTTGAGAGCGGGCTCTCAGTGGGTGAGGATCGTTGGGTGAGGATCGTCAAGTGTTCAACCTCCTTCTTCGGAGGGAATCCCCGCCTTCAGGCGGGGAGGGAATCCGATCCTGAGCCTTGCGGCGCGGAGCGCCGCAGCATCGCTTCGGAATGCTCCGCCCCCGGCCCGCGCTCAGTCGGGCCGCACGTCGGGTAGGTGCGGCGCATTGCTGCGCCGCACCCCCCTCAGAACCGGCCGTGCCCGCTTTCCGAGCAACCGGCTCAAGCAAGCCCTATGGCATACGGGCTGGTAGAAGTGCTGGCCGTGAGCCGTTGCCGGTGGTCAACCGGCGTTGGCAGCGGGCGTGTACGAGGCGTGGGACAGCGGGTTTGTCCGGCGTGCCGTTGTCCGCCTCCGTGATGATCGCGTGTTTGCGGATCGCGGTGCGGGTGACCTTGAGCCACTGTTCCCAGTCGTGTGGGCTTTGCAGCTCGTGGTCGGCGTGCAGCAGCAGTTCCCGGCACAGTGGGCACCGGCCGTCTTGTGCCTGTAGCAGGCGTAGGGCGGAAGGTGCCGGACGAGCGGTGATGGCGGTGGACCCCCGTAACACCTCACGACGGTGCCCCGAATGCGGGCATACCGCCAAGGAGAACCGGCCCACACAGGAGAAGTTCCACTGTCAGGCGTGCGGCCACCGAGCACACGCTGACACGGTGGGTGCTCTCAACGTACTACGGGCCGGGCTGGTCCGTCGCGAAGCTCAACCGGCTTAGCGAGAAGCCACCCCGTTTACGGGGTGGAGGAGTCACTGTGCTGATCCCTGGAACACCGTCGGGCTGATTACTACCGGCGTCCAAGCGCTCGCAGGGCTGCTGCTGCCGTTCGTCGTCGGCGTCTTCTTGCTCCTGCGGTGCGGAAGACATGGCCGGGATGCGGGCGGCCGGTGGACATACGGTTGCGGAAGACGCGCCGGAGGCGGCGCGGGGAAGCTGGTGGACAGGTGGGACGGCGGGTCATGATCCTGAGTGCCGGGATGGGCGCCGGCCACGACGCGGTGGCCGACGAACTCGCACGCCGGTTGACGCAGGCGGGGCATGTCACCGAGAAAGTCGATGTCCTGCGGCTGCTCCCCGCGGGCACCGGCAGCGCGCTGCGGCGCTGTTACGCTGCCATGGTCCAGCACGCGCCCTGGATGTACGAGGCCATCTACGAGGCGTTCTTCGTGCCGAGGCGACGGCCGCTGATGAGTACCTCGCCCGTCGTCGCTCCCGCGGCCTCGGCGCTGTACCGCCGTGTGGAACGCGGGCGGCCCGACACGATCATCTCCACCTTCCACCTGGCTGCGCAGATGTGCGGGCGGCTGCGTGACGAGGGCGCCCTGCGCGCCACCAGCGTCGTGGTGGTCACCGACTTCGCCGTGCACCGGCAGTGGTATCACCCCGGCAACGACCTGCACCTGTGCCCGACCCCGGAGACTGCAGCGATGCTGCGGGGGATGGGTGGGCGCGAAGTGATCACCACAGGGCCCGTGGTGCCTGAGCCGTTCTTCCACGCTTCCTCCGAGAGCGCAGCCGCTGCCGCTTACGCTCGGTGGTTCGCGGCACGCGCACCCGGAGTGACGCCCGTGCTGATTTCCGCCGGGGCGTGGGGAGTGGGCTCACAGCTGAGCCGGACAGCGGCGCTGCTGGCGAGTGGGGGATACCTGCCGGTGGTGCTGTGCGGGCACAACAAGACATTGCGAGCGCGGCTCGCGAGTATCTCCGGCGTCGTGACGCTCGGCTGGGTGACCGACGTACCGGAGCTGATGACGGCAGTGCGCGCCCTGGTGGAGAACGCTGCTGGGCAGACGGCGGCGCAGGCCCTCGCCGTGGGGCTGCCCGTGGTGAACTACCGGACCATCGCCGGTCACGGCACGGACGGCGCCCGGCGCATGGCCGCCGCCGGGCTCTCCTCGCATGTGCGGGACCCGTGGGATCTGGTCCGGGTGCTGGATGAGTTGACCCGCGACGGACCGCTGCGCGGCGCGCGGATCGCCGCGGGCAAAAGGCTGTTCACGGAGGATGCCGCTGCCTTGGCGGTGCAGGCGAAGTGAGCAGCGCCGACAAGGTCGTTACGCCAGCCGCGCCGCCAGGTGGTGGAAGAGGGCTGGGGCGACGCCGTGCAGTCGCGCGGGCAGCCGCAGCCACGCAGGAACGAACAGCTCCCCGCGGTGGCGGACCACTGCTCGGTACACCGCCTCCGCCACTTGTTCGGGTGGTATCGGGCGCGGCCTGGACCGCCCGTACGGAGTACCGCGGCGCGCGAAGAACGGGGTATCGACGGCGCCGGGCAGTACTACGGAAACGTGCACGCCCTTCGGGCGCACCTCGTAGCGCAGGCTGTCCGCGAACGCTGTGAGCGCCGCCTTGCTCGCCGAGTACACCGCCTCCTCGCCCACTCCGCACGCTCCGGCGATTGAACCGATCAGCACCACATACCCGTTGCCCCTGCTTACCATCGCGGGCAGCAAGGCGCGCGCGAGGTGCAGTACGGAGGCGAGGTTCACCGCGAGCAATCGGTCGATATCGTCCGGGGGCATCTCGGTGAAGGGCCCGGCCCAACCCACGCCCGCGCCGGCGATCAGCACATCCACCCGGCCGGCCAGGTCGAGTGCTCGGCCCGCGAGGGCCCGGCAGTGCTCGGGCGTGGTCAGCTCCCCCGGCAGCGGCACTCCGCCGCTCGCCTCCGCGACGGCCGTGAGGCGAGCCGGGTCCCTGCCGTTGAGCAGCAGTTCGCACCGCCACCCGGCCGCGAGCCTGCGTGTGACCGCGGCGCCGATCCCTGAGGAGGCGCCGGTGACCAAGACGACCGGAACCCCGGGCGCAGTCATTGCTCGCAGCCTGGGCGAACGGGAGCCCTTTCTGGCCGGGGACGGCCCCACCAGTGCTGTCTCCGCTTCGCTGCTCGGCACGCGGTCCCGCATGGACACTCCTCGACGGCAACAGCGGCAAAAAGCGACATAACAGGTCTATCGCATTTTTCGCTTGGGGCCACTCCGGGTCTCTTCGTGCCACATCGCGGTCGCTGCCGATGCACCGATGATGTGCCAGACTTGTGATCAAGGGCGCCGGGGAAGGGAAAGCAGAGGCAAGTGGACCGCTCGTGCTGACCTACCTCTTGGCCGTGCTCGCATCCTGCGCCAATGCCGTGGCATCCGTGGCGCAGCGCATGGCCAACCGTGATCTGCCGTTCGAAGACAACCTCAGACCGCGGCTGATACTGCGGCTGCTGCGCCGTCCGGTGTGGTTCGTCGGGATCCTGGCGTTGATCGTCGGCTTCCTGCTGCAGGCGGCCGCGCTCGCGATCGGTCAGCTGTCGGTGGTCGAGCCGATCTTGGTCTGCGAGTTGCCGCTCACGCTGATGCTGGCCTCACGTGTCTTTCACACCAGGCTGCATCTGCGTGAATGGGCCTCGGCGCTCGGCATGACCGTGGGGCTTGCGGCCCTGCTGTACTTCCTCGCCCCGATGGGCGGCACTTCACAGGCCGTCACGTGGGACACCTGGCTGCTCGGGGTCGGGGTCAACCTCGTCGCGGTCGCGGCGGTGGTGGAGTGGGGCCGCCGTGGCGAGGTCGGATCCACGGGGGAGTACGGCAGCGACCGGCGCGCGGCGGCCTTCGGCGTCGCCGCGGGGGCGCAGTTCGGGCTGACGGCCGCGCTGATGAAGGGCGCGATGACCAGGTCCGCACAGGGCTTCGCGGCCATCTTCACCGGCTGGCAGCTGTACGCGATGGTGGTCGCCGGGCTTGTCGGTCTCTTCCTGCTGCAGTCCGCGCTGAACGCCGGGCGACTGCTCGCCGCACAGCCGGGTCTGACGCTCTCCGACCCGCTGGTGTCCGTGCTGTGGGGGGTGTTCGCCTTCCATGAGCGCGTTCATGGCGGTGCATCCTTGATCCTGGCGCTCGCCGGGGCTGCGCTGATTGCCGTCTCGGTGATGATGCTGGCGCGCTCCCCGCTGCTCGTCTCCGACCACTCCGCTTCGCAGCCGGCCGACTCGCCCGACTGAGCTCACCGGCCGACCGGTCGGGTCGCGCACGTCACCTGATCGGCGCATCCTGGAAGCGAGGGGCGCACTCCCTCGTTTCCCGGTCGGGTAAGGGCCCACTCGGCCGGGAGTAACCGCAGCGAGCCCAGCGAGGTCCCCTAATGAGCACTCTCGAAGAGCAGATCGATATCAATGCCCCTGCCAGACAGGCATGGGAATGCTTGCACAGCGTGAAGTCGTACCCGGAATTCGTTGAGGGCGTGCGCGAGGCTCGTCAGGAGGGAAAACGACGCGCGCATCTCGACCTCGAGCCCAAAGGCAAGACGCGCGAGATCGACGCGGAGATCTCCGACCGCGGTCGTGACCAGCTGATGATGTGGCGGACCACGAAGGGTCCCGAGTTGGAAGGCACCTTCACGCTGCTGCCCATCGATGACCAGCACACCCGGCTGCAGGCGCGGGTGACGTACGACCCGGCGAAGGTGAACGAGTCCTTCGGCGGCCCCAAGGGGTTCGCCCAGTCCGATGCGATCGCCGGAATGGTGCGGCACGACCTGGAGCGGTTCAAGGCCCTCGTGGAGTGCACCGCCTGACCTGAGAGCGGCGACGGGTGGCCGCCGCACAATGCGCCGCAAAAGGGCTGAATCGTCGCACCATGCCGCCAGGAGTGCCTCCACACAGCCCCCGTCCACACGGGTCCTCATCGGTGCGCCGGAGTCCGCCTCAGACGCGCGAAATGGGCGGAATGGACCGTGGGATGGACGGCGGCGGAAGCAGAGGCGTCGGCCGCAGTGGAGGTGAGGCCGAGTGGCGTCCTGAGGTAGCGGCGGACCTGCGCGCGGCTGAGTATGCCTGTGGCCTGGAGACGCCGCAGCACATAGGCACGTCTTTTCTCAGCGCGCGCCGGGTGCCGTAGCGGGTCGTAGGCGGCCGGAGCCTGGACAAGTCCCGCGAGCAGCGCTGCCTGTGACCAGTCGAGCTGATCGGGCGAGGTGTGGAAGTAGCCGGCCGAGGCGGCATCGATCCCGTAGTAGCCGTGACCGAAATTTGCGGTGGCGAGGTACATCCGGAGGATCGCAGACTTCGGCCAGTGGCGGGCGAGTTTGACGCCGAGTGCGACTTGCTTCACCTGGTCGGCGCGCGAACTGCGGCCTTTGATGTAGAGAGTTCGCGCAAGCTGCTGTTCCAGGGTGGAACCGCCCCCATCACCGACTCCGCGCAGCCAGGCGGCCGTTGCCCGTGCCGCGCCGCGGAAGTCGATGCCGGGATCAGTGTAGAAGCGTGCGTCCTCGGCTGCGACCAGCGCGGCGGTGACCTTCGGCGCCGGGATCGGTTCGGCCGAGGCGGCGTGATGGGCGGTGGCCTGGGCGCGCACCCGCGCCTCCGCGTCCCCCACACTGGGCGTAGCAGCAAACAGGACGCCCATGCCCGCACCGGCCGACACCAGCAGTGCCGTGGCCATCGCTGCGAAGCGCCACAGCCATCGCACCGGCCGACTGGGCGATGGCACGTGGTGGCGGGTGGCGAGGATCCGTACCGCGACCGCTGCCACGGTAACCGCGGCGACCGTGACGACGGCAGTGCCTTCACTGAAGGCGATGCCGAGCAGCGGACGGGCAACACCAATCAATACCGCCGTCACGGTGATGGCCGCACCGGCCGCGGCGGCGGCCGGGCCGAGCGGAAACGCTTGTACGGGATCGGCAGGCGGCTGTGCGCGGTGGCCTTGACATTCCTGGCGCTCTCGTTCTCGGGGGCGGTGCTCCTGCATAAGAAACAGGATGACCGCAGAATGCTTTCCTGGCACTACGGCGATGGGAATACGCCTTGAAGTAGGCCGAACGAGGTACTTTCTCCCGCTCGGCCCCTCCGTGCGAGCCGTTCCCGCCGCCGAGGTGAGGCCAGGCGGAGGAAGCGGGATAATGGGGACATGGCCGCCGTGTTCTTCGGTGATCGTCTCGATGCGGGACGCAGGCTGGCCGGACGGCTGGAGCACCTGCGCGGCCAGGACGTGGTCGTGCTCGGCCTGCCCCGCGGCGGTGTGCCCGTCGCCGCGCAGATCGCAGAGCGGCTCGGCGCGCCCCTTGACGTCGCCGTGGTACGCAAACTCGGCGTGCCGTACCAGCCGGAGCTGGGCATGGGAGCCATTGGCGAGGGCGGTGTGCGCGTCATCAATGATCCAGTTGTCCGCATGGCGCGGGTGACGCCCGAACAGCTCGCCGAGGTCGAGGAAGAGGAGCGCGCCGAGTTGGAACGCCGCGCCCGCCGGTATCGGGGCGAGCGCCCGCGCGCCGGAGTCGAGGGCCGGACGGTGGTGGTGGTCGACGACGGCATCGCTACCGGGTCGACGGCGCGCGTCGCATGCCGAATTGTCCGCGACATGGGCGCGGCGCGCGTGGTGCTCGCGGCGCCCGTGGCCCCCCAGGGCTGGACCGATCTGCTGGGGGACGTCGCCGACGAGTTCGTGTGCGTGGACACTCCCGAGGACTTCTTCGGCATCGGGCAGTTCTACGCGGACTTCTCCCAGACCACCGACGAAGAAGTCATCGCTTGCGTCGAACAGTTGGCCGCGGCGGCCCCCGCACGACGCAGAGCGCCCGTGGCCCCCGCCCTTCCCGTCGACACCTCGTTCGGTCAGGCCCGCGACGACGAGGTAGCGGTGCAGGCCGGACCGGTACGGCTCGGCGGACAGCTCACCGTCCCGGACGAGCCGTTCGGCACCGTGCTCTTTGCCCACGGCAGCGGAAGCAGCCGCCGCAGTCCGCGCAACCGTTTTGTCGCAGACGCACTCAACCGCGCAGGCCTCGCCACACTCCTGTTCGACCTGCTCACCGAAGAGGAAGAACGCGACCGGGCCAAGGTGTTCGACACCGAACTGCTTGCCCGCAGGCTCACCGAGGCCACCGGCTGGCTGCGGGAGCGCTCGCAAGCCCGCTGGCTGCCGGTGGGCTACTTCGGCGCCAGCACCGGAGCGGCCGCGGCGCTGTGGGCAGCGGCGGAACCTGGCGCGTGGATCGCGGCGATCGTCTCCCGCGGCGGTCGGCCCGATATGGCCGGCCCCCGGCTGGCCACAGTGAGCGCGCCAACACTGCTGATCGTGGGCGGCCTCGACGAAGAGGTGCTCAGCCTCAACAGGCAGGCGCAAGCGCAGCTGACGTGTGAAAACGACCTTGCGGTCGTCCCCGGCGCCACCCACCTCTTCGAGGAGCCGGGCGCATTGGAGGCGGTGGCGGAGCTGGCCAGGAGCTGGTTCACCGAACACCTCGCAGCCGCCGGGCACTCGGTGGCAGCCGGACGCTGACGCTTGTGGGGCGTCCATTCTGCGAAGGGCTCGAAGGGCTCCTTATCCCCGCTCTTATCCCGTGGGATTCCATGGAATCCCACGGAATCCACGTTCTTGTCCCACGGACGATCAGCGAGTCACCCGCACGATGGGGCGCAGCCTCGATACGACGTCCGCGGCACCCGAAAGCAGCCGTTCTCCCGGCTCCCCCACCCACGGGCTCACGGCGGCGACCCCGATCGCCGTCGCGACCCCGGCCCAGGCCACCGGGCCCAGCGGAGTACACCCGAAGAAGTGGCTGATCCCGGGCGTCTGGATCAGCGCGAAGAGCGCGGCGGCGGAGCCGAGCACCGTTACCAGCACCACCGGGCTGCGACGACGTCCGATAATCGTCTGTGTCAGCTGGGCGCCGACGACCCCGCACAGCGCCATGGTGCTGGTGCGTCGTGCCGAGCCCGGGGTGAAGTTGCCGATCAGCCATGCCGTACCGGCACCGAGCCCGGTGACCACGCCGCGCTGCCGGATCTGGCGCGTCAACGGCTCACCGAGCGCCGCGAGGCCCACGGGCGCGGAGTGGGCGGAGGACTGCCCGTCGGACGGGTGTTCCACATCTTGGGGTGTTACCGCCACCGCCATCGCCGGGAACATGTCGGTGAGCAGGTTGACCAGCAGCAGTTGACGCGTCGACAGCGGCGAGGACCCGGAGATCAGCGTGCCCAGCACGGAGAAACCGACCTCTCCGGCGTTGCCGCCGATGAGGATGCTGATGGCGTCCGCCACACTGCGCCACAGCGCCCTGCCCTCGGCGACGGCGTCGATCAGCACCGACAGCCCGTCATTGGTGATCACCAGGTCCGCGGCATTGCGGGCTGCTGCGGAGCCGCGCGCCGCGATGCCGATCCCGACGTCCGCGGCGCGGATGGCGGCTGCGTCGTTGGCACCGTCCCCGACCATCGCCACGACCCGCCCCGCGCTCTGCAACGCCTCGACCACCTGCAGTTTTTGTTCTGGGGCGACTCTGGCCACGACACCGCAGTTGCGCAGCAGATGGGTGCGGCCCTTCCGCTCCAAGGTGGCCAGTTCGTCGCCGGTCACCACCTCGACTTCCTCTGGCCACCCCAGCGCCAGCGCGACGGCCCTGGCGGTCTGCGGGTGGTCGCCGGTGAGCATCACTGGCCGTACCCCGGCTTCGCTGAGACCGGCGACCAATGGCGCGGAGCTGGCCCGTGCGACATCCGCGAGTCCCACGAATCCGAGCAGTTCCAGCCCATCCAGGGGCTTGTCCAGCACCTCCGCCGCCTCGTCACTTTGCAGCCGTCGCACCGCGACGGCGAGTACCCGCAGCCCCTCGCTGGCCAGCGACACCGCCGTGGAGTCGGCCTCCGTCCCCGCTCCTGGACAACACGGCAGCACGACTTCGGGCGCGCCCTTGACAACGAGCAGATGCCTGCCGTCGGCATCGATTCCTGTGGCGGAGGCATAGCCGCGGCTCGCTTCGAAGGGGTGTGCATCCACCAGTGACCACTGTGGATCGTGCGGCGCCGCGGCGAGGACGGCCTCGTCGGTTGCGTGCGCGTGGATCTCCGCCCCCTCGACGATGGGCGGGCAGGCCCGGGCCGCGGCCTTCAGCACCGGCGTGGCCTCGGGCGCGTCCGCCGGGTACGACTCGCCGCCCGCGGTGACGGCGCGCACGACATGCAGCCGGTTTTCCGTCAATGTGCCGGTCTTATCGAAGCAGATGGTGTCGACCCGGCCGAGCGCCTCCAACGTGCGCGGGGCGCGCACCAGTACGCCGATGCGGCTGAGCCGGCGCGCCGCCGCCAGCTGGGCCACCGTCGCCACCAGCGGAAGCCCCTCGGGCACGGCTGCCACGGCGACGGCGAGACCGCCCCTGACGGCCTCGCGCACCGGCCGCCTGCGCAGCAGGGAGAGAGCGGCGACGGCCGCCCCGCCCGCCAAGGTGAGCGGCAAAACCTTGCTCGTCAGCTCATGCAGCCGCGCCTGCACACCCGGCGCTGTCGGGGTCCGCGCAGCCAGATGCGCCGCCCGTCCGGCTTCTGTCTCGTCTCCCGTACCCACCACGACGGCCCGGCCATTCCCGGCCACCACCGTGGTGCCCTCGAAGACCATGCAGCGGCGGTCCGCGAGGGCCGCCTGCGGCGTGGCGGCGATCTGCTTGACCGACGGCAGCGATTCACCGGTGAGCGATGATTCGTCCACTTCCAGATCGGTGATGTCGAGCAATCGCGCATCGGCGGGCACCACGTCGCCTGTACGCAGCTCGATCACCTCGCCCTCCCTGAGCTTGGCGGCCTCGATCGTGGACGCCTTTCCTTTGCGTCCCCTCCCTTTGCCTGTCCCGGCGACGCGTCGTGCCGTACGCCGCTGCCCTTTTGCGAGCGCGGACAGCGCCCGCTCGGCACGCAGCCGCTGCACTCCGCCGACGAGGGCGTTGACGCTCATTGCCCCGGCGACGAGCAGCGCGTCCACCGTAGAGCCGAGGAGTGCGGAGGCAGCGGCGCCGACCACGAGCACCGGGGTGAGCGGATCGTCCAGTTCAGCCTCGACGGCGCTCATCAGGCGGAACGTCAGACGCGCTGGGGTGAAGATCGGCAGCCGTGCGACGGCACCTGCCCTCTCGCCCACCTTGGTACGAACGATCTGCAGCGCGCTGGGCGTGGCACGCGGCGCTGAGGCCAGCCGGGAGAGCACCTCTTCCGACTGCAGAGCATGCCAGGGCACGCGCGGGCGAGGATGGGGAGTCTCGCGCGTGGTGACGCCGAGAGCAGACCTCCATCCCCACAACAGGGCGACGGCAGTGGCGGCGTTGACCGGACTGAGCCGGATCCCCAGAGGGAACGGGGCGTGCTGGGTACGCGAGCCGCGGGTCACCACAAGCAGCCCCGCGAGCGTCGCCCCAGCCTCCGCGAGTGTCTTGGAGCGCCGGCCGACCCTCCGTGCGGCCGGGACGGCGGCCAGTATCCGCCACACGCCTTCGAGCCCGTCCAGCGGTAGCACATCCGCCCCCCACACCACCGCACTGCGCTCGTCGGTGACGGCGACGGCGATGTCGCTGCACAACAACCCGGCGGCCAGCTCGTCCGGTTCACCGTCCTCCACCTCGTGGGGGCCCGGCACCCGCGCCACTGTGAGCACGCCGCGCCGGGTCGCCCGCAGTTCGCGGACGACATCGGCCAACGGGCGCTGGGCGGGGACGAGTTCATCGGCCAGTGCACCGAAGTCGCCGAGCGACGCGTCGTCCACCACGACGACATGCAGGCCCGCCGTCCGCGCCGCGTCCAGTGCGGCCTCGGCCAGCGGGTCGACCTCCCAGCCGACCAGCACCGTGCCGACGTCCGTACCCGCCACCGATGCGATCATCAGCCCCGTCTGCGATGTCCCCTCGTCGGGCACGGGTCGCAGATCGCACCGGGAGTCACCCGGCATGGAATCACCCGGCGTATTCAGCGCTGCGGTCGCTGCGTGCCACAGCCGGTCGTGGTCCCAGGCGTCCACGGTGGGATGGACGTCGAGCACTGTGCGCCGGGTGCTGCGCAACGCCCCTGGATGCAGCACCACGGTGTCGACAGTCTCCAGCTGCCGCAGCCGTTCGATGCTGCGGACCAGCACGCCGTCACGGGCCAGTGCGCCGCCGAGCGCCGTAGTGAATGCCGCAGGACCATACCGTGCCGCCTTCGGTGACCCGGCGAGCACCGCCTCGGCCGACTCACCCACGTCACGGGTGAACAACAGCGTCGCCGCGGCACCCACCAGGCTTCCGCTCACCGCCTGGTCCGCGTACTGCTCGCCCGGGTTGAGCCGCAGTGCGGGACGGGTGACCTCCTGGCCGCCCAGGCTCAGTCGGTCTGGCGCGCAGAGGGAGTCATGCGCGGAGTCGAAGGCAGCGGCGCGTGCGAATGCCTCGACCAACTGGCCGGTGCGCAGCCCCGCGTCGAGTACCAGAGCAGTAGGTGACTGGCCGAAGCCGTGGGCTGCCGCGTGTGCGGTGGCCAGCATCAGATCGGCGCTGGACACGCCCAGCCTGCGGCGCAGCTCCGCCCGTACCCGGGAATCCTCCCGCAACAAGGTGACCAGCGCGGTGAGCACCCGAGGTGATCTCCTCATGCCGGTCATGCGCCCCGTCAACGCGGTGGCGATCCCGGCCGCGTCGCAGGCAAGGGCGATCGCGCTGGTGCGCACGCCCCCGGCATGGCCTGGGTGGACGCGTTCGAGCACGTGCTCATCAGGCCTTTCGAGCTCGTGCTCGTCAGCCAACTCGGACGCTCTGGCGGCGACGTCGTCGATGACCGCGTCCTCGGTCAGCTGTATCACCAGCCGGGCCAGCCCGCCGTCCCAATAGGCGGTCACCACGTCGGGATGCTCAGCGAGCGCGACAGCAACCTTTCGCGCCGCCGCCTCGACGGCGTGCACATCGCCTGCCACTTTGCCCGGGCGTGCGCGCAGCGGAAGATGCATACGGGATCCGGCGTGCCAGTACGCCCGGCCCGGCGTCATCGCATTGCGGGCCACGCGGCCGACTCGTACCACCGAGGACGACACCACCGCCGCGCCGTTCGCGGTGGTGCGTACGCTGGTGGCCGCGACGCCGGCCGCGGTACGGACGGCGGTCCCGGCCTGCGGGACCGTGTGTCGGGCGAGCTGGGTCGGAGCAGCAAGCGTGAGGTCGAGCCCCGCCGTCGACAGGCGGGTGAGCAAGCGCAGCACCATCTTCACCTTCGCTGAATCGGCGGTGGCTCTAATATGTTGTGTCCTAGTTTATTATGTCCTGTTTTAATGTGTTCCGGTGTCAGGCATGTCGGCCTGTGCGAGAGTGGCTCGACGTGCTGTGGGCGGTCGATGCCTCGGAGGCGGACTTCGCCTTCTTCGCCTCCGTGCCGCTCGCGCGGCTCCCGGTTGTCTTGGTCGCTCCTGCCTTCTGGTCCGCCTTCCGGCTGGTCTTCTGACCTGCCTTCCGGTCCGCGTCTGCTACCGCCTCGGCCTCGGCCTCCTGGGGGCGCGGCTGCGTCAGCCACACCACCGCGGCGCCTGCGGCTGCCACCGGCCACTCGACTACTCCGGCCACGCCCAGCAGACCGGCGCCCGCATAGGCCGCGACACGACGCGCATGCGGCGAGACGATCCCGACCTTGTCGAGCATGCCGTTGGCAACGCCTCTGACGACGGAAGCGCCGGGTACGTGGCTCACCGCGGCCGTCATGGTGTCAACCGGATGCGCCAGCAGTTTCACCGGCCTTGATGAGGCCCTTGATGAGGCCGCTGTCTCCGATGAGGATTTTGGGGCGGTTGTACTCATGGTGTCTCCGATCGCAGGCACACGCGGGCACGCCGTCCGACAGGAGGCGGCCCACTGGCGTTCATCTCTGCCACCCCTGATATTTTCCGGACTCTCATTGACAACCTACGTCAAACATCGCGATTCTCGACATGCATCAGCGCCCGATCGGGGGAAGCAGCAGCGCGGAATGCGCCGCACGACGCCGCGTCTTCGCTGAGATTCTTTGTCTTTCACCAAATTCTGTTCACTGCGAACGGTCGTTAGCGTGTGCGAACGCGTGCGAAACCGGAGATCCGCCCATGCGCATAGAACTGACCTGGCCGCGCGCAGACGCCGCCGACTGCACCCTGACCGTCACCGTCCCTGACCTCCCCCTTGTCGGCCTGATCGGTCTGATCGGTCCGATGTCGCGACAGGTGCGCCGTCTCGCCGACCTGTGCAGCTCCGATGCGCTGCGCGATGTCGCCGCCTGTATCGAGCCCGTTCTCGGCAGTGCCGCCGGTGCCCTGGGCGCGGGAGCGCTCGTGCAGCTGGCGCTGCCGTATGCGGTCAGGATCGTCCGGCAGTCCCGCCGCGAGCCCTCACCCGATGAGAGGCACCTGTACACATGAGCAATCCCGAGCGCGCTGCCGCCTACCGCCCAGCGAAGGAGTGCCGGGCGGCCGGGACACTCCTGCCCGACCCCCAATCCGCAGGCCAGGCGGGGCGGTTCATCAGCTGAGCCCACTCGTCGTCGTGCTCGCCGGGCAGGCACCGGCCCTCGTCCCGCCAGCACCGCACCAGCGCCGCATAGATCGGTGCGTCCGGCGCCGAGCCGGCGGGCGGAGGAGGTCCCGCGGGCGCCTGGTGCCAGAGCACACACGTCTGCGTCGTCGCAGTCATATCCGCTTCAACGAGCCGGCCTCCAGTCGGACATCCGCAGCGGTTCGACATCACCCGAACGAGACCGCCGCGACCGACGGACCTCGGCGATTCCGATCCAGGCGATTTCGATCCATTCGACTGGTGAGAATTCCGTCGCCTTGACGGCAAATGTTCTGCGTTCTATGCAGGTGTCGTAGGCAGATCCTGTCCGCAGACCCTCTACGGAGGGAGGAGAGCTGTCATGACGCGCTCGGTCGGTATTGACCTCGGCACAACCAATTCCGTGGTGTCCGTCCTTGAAGGCGGGGAGCCGACGGTTATCACCAATACGGAAGGCGCGCGGACGACACCCTCCGTCGTGGCCTTTGCCAAGAGCGGCGAGGTGCTCGTCGGTGAGATCGCCAAGCGCCAAGCCGTCACCAACGTCGACCGCACAGCCCGGTCGGTCAAGCGCCACATGGGCGAGGCCGGATGGCGCTTTCCGGACTCCGGGAGCATCGACGGCAAGCGCTACACCGCCCAGGAGATCTCCTCGCGCGTGCTCCAGAAGCTGAAGCGGGACGCCGAGTCGTATCTCGGCGAGGACGTGACCGACGCAGTGATCACCGTTCCCGCATACTTCAACGACGCCCAGCGTACGGCCACCAAGGAGGCCGGTGAGATCGCGGGCCTCAATGTCTTGCGGATCATCAACGAGCCCACGGCGGCTGCTCTTGCCTACGGGTTGGACAAGGAGAACGACCAAACCGTCCTCGTCTTCGACCTCGGTGGCGGCACCTTCGACGTCTCGCTGCTGGACATCGGCGAAGGCCTGGTGGAGGTGAAGGCCACCAACGGTGACACCCACCTCGGAGGCGACGACTGGGACCAGCGGATCGTCGACCATCTTGTCAAGCAGTTCAAGAACGCCTACGGCGTGGACTTGTCCAAGGACAAGATGGCGCTGCAGCGGCTCCGCGAGGCCGCGGAACGGGCGAAGATCGAGTTGTCCAGCTCCACCGAGACCTCGATCAATCTGCCCTACATCACGGCCTCTGCCGAGGGCCCGCTGCACCTGGACGAGAAGCTCACCCGGGCCCAGTTCCAGCAGCTCACCTCCGATCTGCTGGAGCGCTGCCGCGCCCCGTTCCACAACGCCATCAAGGATGCCAAGCTCGATGTGCGTGACATCAACCACGTCATCCTGGTCGGCGGCTCGACCCGTATGCCGGCCGTGACCGAGCTGGTCAAGGAGCTCACGGGCAAGGATCCGCACAAGGGTGTGAACCCGGACGAGGTCGTGGCGGTGGGCGCGTCGCTGCAGGCGGGTGTGCTCAAGGGTGAGGTCAAGGACGTCCTGCTGCTGGATGTCACTCCGCTGTCGCTCGGTATCGAGACCAAGGGCGGCATCATGACCAAGC
>JAFAUH010000340.1 GCA_019243445.1 Streptomycetaceae bacterium
TGCGCGGGCTCGACGTACGGTTCAGACAGGAGCTGGACATTCCCGTGCTGGTTGCCGCGAACCCGCTGAACTGTGTGGCCGACGGGACGGGAAAGTGCGTTGAGGAGTACGAGACGTACCGGCCGGTCCTCGAGGCGCAGCCGCACCTCCTCACTGCGGTCCGTCTGGGGTGAGGTGCATACCCGATCGGCGGTTGTTGGCGTAGCGGCAGTCAAGAGGAGGGGTGGACGGGCAGGTGCCGGGCGGACGGGTTGGCGCGTAGCGCCTCGTTGAGGGGTGGTGGTCGGGTGATGGGTGGGCGGTGCGCCGTGGGGGCGCTTCGCCGTGCCTTGCGCGTCGCCGCATTCGCCCTGGTCGTCGCGGTGCTCGCGCTAGCTGTGCCGCTGTCGGCCGGCGCCACAGGGCGGGCCGCAGGGCGGTCTGCCGCCGACCCGTCCGCCGATGGCGGCCCCTACTCCGTCGGGGTGACGCTCTCGACGCTCAGCCCCGCCGTGCCGCGGCAGCAGAGCGACGTGCTCACCGTCGTCGGCACGCTGGACAATCACGGCGCCCAGCAGATCGTGGGTGCCCGTCTCGGCGTGCGGATCGACGAGGGCAGTGAGATCTCCAGCCGCACCGAACCGCTCGCCTCCCTCAGTCCTGGCCAAAGCCTTTCGTTCACGTTGACGATCCCCGTCTCGGCCCTCGGCCTCACCCGTACGGGCGACTACCGGTTCGCGGTGGACTTGGTCGGATCCGACGGCGGAGAGCTGGGTCTTGCCACCACTGAACTGCCCTGGTACCCCTCGGGCGCAGACAGTACGAACACCAGCAGCGGCAAGCCTCTCAACGTCGCCGTGGTGTGGCCCGTCACGGACAGCCCGCACCTGGAGGCGGTCTCGCTCGGTGAGGGCGGCACCGCACAGCCGGTGTTCCGCGACGACGGCCTTGCCGCGGAGCTGGCGGTCGGCGGTCGGCTCCACGAGGTGGTGGCGGCAGGCGCGGGGCTGCCCGTCACCTGGACGGTCGATCCGGCGCTGCTGGATGAGGCGAAGGCGATGGCCCGCGGTTATCGCGTCGCCCGGACGCCGAACAGCAGCAATCCGCAGGACAGCGTGAAGGGCACCGGCGGCCAGGTCGCGGCTGCGTGGCTGGCGGCGACGAGGAGTGCGGTGGCCGGGCATGACGTCATCGCGTTGCCATACGCCGACCCGGATGTGGCGTCCCTCGCCCATCACGCGCCCGGCAACGCGGCGCTGCTGGGGCTGGTGGGCGACTCGGTGCAGCAGGCGCGGGCGGCCATCTCACAAGCGCTGGGCATCTCGGCGGGGATGGATATCCGGACCGATACCGCATGGCCGTACGGCGGTGCGCTCGACACCTCCGTCACCGCATTGGCGGAACGCTTCGGCCTGAAGAATTTCATCGCGTCGGGCATGGGCCTGTCCACCGGGACGACCCAACCGCAAGTCCAGCTGGAAGGCGGGGCGAGCGCGATGGTCGCCGAGCCCACGACCCGCGCCGTACTCTCACACGACCTGTCCGGCAACGGCGACCAGCTGATCGCCCGACAGCAGCTTCTCGGCGATCTGCTCAAGACCCAGCAGCGCGACCCGCGCAATCCCGGCGGCATCGTCGTGGAACCGCCCCGCCAGATGCCGGCGCAGACCGCGAGTGTGCTCTCCGAGGCGCTGCGCGCTGCGCAGGCCGCGGGCTTCGTGAAGCTCGTAGGGCTGGGTCAGCTCGGCTCCGGCCCTTCCGCCGATGCACAGTCGGCTCTGCCGTCGGCGCAGGTCGCAGGCATTGCCGAGTACGCGGAAGGGTTGAGCGAGAGCGAGCTCACCCGCTTCGAACTGAGAGCCGTCACCAGGGTGCAGCCGGACTTGGAAAGGCTCGCGCAGGTGCTCTCCGACTCCTCACGGACCATGGATTCGGTGCGTCGGGCGATGCTGCGGGGGATCTCCACTGGGTGGCGCGACGACCGTCAGGACGCCGACTCGTACAGGGAGGGCGTGGGGGCGTACATCGACGCGTCGATCGCCTCCGTGCGCCTGCTGCAAAAGCACAGCACCATCACGGTGGCGGGTAATTCGGCGTCGGTGCCGATCACCGTCGCCAACGGGCTGCAACAGCCGCTCGCAGGGCTCGAGCTGCGCGTGAGCTCCAGTGCGCCGCAACGGCTGGCCGTCGAGACGCCCTATACGCCGGTGCAAGTCCCCACCGCCGCCAACCGCACTGAGCAGGTACAGGTCACGGCGTACGCCAATGGCCCGGTCCGGCTCACTGCGCGGCTCTACACCACCGCCAACGGGCGGCCGTGGGGCGACCCGATGACCTTCCAGGTCACCATCAGCAAGGTGTCGCCGGGCGCGATTGCGATCGTGGTGGGTGGCGTGGTGCTCGTACTGCTCGCGGGGGCGTGGAAGATGCACCAGGCGCGCCGCAAGCGGCAACAACCCTCACCACTACCACCGGAGCCCCCCGCGCCGTAATGCCACCGGTCTTCTCGGGCGTCAGCCCGTCGTCACCACCCGTATGGGCGATACCACCCGTATGGGCGTTCAAAGCCGGGCTGCGACCCCGGCCGGTGCCGCGCCGCGCGTGTCCAGCAGCAGTTGAGCCTTGACGGCGAGCCCTTGCAAGTCGTACGTGCGGTGTTGCTGCAGCAACACCGTGAGGTCCGCGTCGGAGGCTGCTTCCCACAGCGAATCGGCACGCTCCACGACCCGGTCGTGTACTCGCCATTCCGGTACGTAGGGATCGTGGTAGCTCAAATGCGCGCCCAACTCCAGCAGCCGCGCGCCGATCTCGCGCGCCGGCGCGCCCTCCTGGTCGCCGAGATCCGCCTTGTAGGTGACGCCGAGCAGCAGGACGCGGGCGCCGCGCACCGACTTACCGTGCTCGTTGAGCAGCGCCGCGCAGCGCTGGACGACGTATCGCGGCATGCTTTCGTTGACCTCGCGGGCCAGCTCCACCATGCGCAGCTGCGGGAGCTGCTGTCCAGGTGTGCGGCTTTGGCGGTTTTGATCCAGCAGGTGGTTGGGGTCGAGCGGGACGCTGTGGCCGCCGACGCCGGGCCCTGGGCGGAAGGCGTGGAAGCCGAAGGGCTTGGTCTCGGCACAGCGGATCACATCCCACAGGTCGATACCCGCGTCGTGGCAGAAGACAGCCATCTCGTTGGCGAGCGCGATGTTGACATGCCGGTAGTTGGTCTCCATCAGCTTGACCGCCTCGGCCTCGCGCGTGCCGCGAGTGCGGACCACGCGCTCGCAGATGCGGCTGTAGAAGGCTGCGGCGGCCTCGGTGCAGGCGGGAGTGAGGCCGCCGATGACCTTGGGCGTGTTGGCGATGGTGTAGACGCGGTTGCCCGGGTCGAGGCGGCTGGGGGAGTACGCGAGGTGGAAGTCTCGACCGGCCCGCATACCGGAGCCTTCCTCCAGGATCGGCCGCACAAATTCCTCCGTGGTGCCGGGGCAGGCGGGCGATTCCAGGATGACCGTGGAGTGCGGGCGCAGCTGGGCGGCGAGAGTACGGGCCGCGTCGCCGATGGCGGTGAGATCCGGTGTGCGGTCCTCACCGAGCGCGGTGGGCGCGCAGATCACGGCGGTGTGGGCCCTGGCGAGGCCGGCCGGGTCGGCGCTGGCACGGAAGCCGCCGGCGATCATGCGCCGAACGTCAGCGGCGCTGAGGCACTCGGTGGTCGGCCGGCCCGCGTTGAGGCCGTCGACGGTTGCTTGGTCGGTGTCGTAGCCGAAGACGCCGATGCCGGCGCTGGTGGCGGCCTGGGCGAGGGGGAGTCCGAAATGGCCGAGGCCGATAACGGCGAGATCCGCGGGCATGAGGGTCAGTCCCCTCCCGGAGGTCGGAGGTTCGGTCCGAGGACCGCACATGTCACGAGTCCTGGATGACGCCATTTAAGGCTAAGCAGACATATGACTGATATTTAGTATTGGCCCGCGGTGTGTGGCGCGCGTCGCCGCCCTCGTCCACCATCGAAAAGGCGGGCTGAGCGTCGCACACGAGCAATCGGAGGCAGACGTGAGGACGGCGCAACTGGGGCCGAAGGAGCGCGCACAGGCGCTCGCCCGGCTGACGGAGCAAGAGCTCGACGTCCTGGTCGTGGGCGGCGGGGTGACGGGGGCGGGCACGGCCCTCGACGCGGCGACCCGCGGTCTGACCACAGGGCTTGTGGAGGCCCGGGACTGGGCCTCGGGCACTTCGAGCCGCTCCAGCAAGCTGATCCACGGCGGCCTGCGCTACCTGGAGATGCTCGATTTGGCCCTGGTGCGCGAGGCGCTCAAGGAACGCGGTCTGCTGCTCCAGCGGCTCGCACCGCACCTGGTCAGGCCTGTGCCGTTCCTGTACCCGCTCACCCGCCCCGGCTGGGAGCGGCTCTACGCAGGCACCGGCGTCGCGATGTATGACGCGATGGCGATCTCCTCTGGGCACGCCCGCGGCCTGCCGCGCCATCGGCATCTCACGCGCCGTAACGCGCTGCGCGTCGCACCCTGCCTGAAGAAGGAAGCCCTGGTGGGCGCGGTGCAGTACTACGACGCACAGGTGGACGACGCGCGCTATGTGGCGACGCTGGTGCGTACCGCAGCCGGCTACGGCGTGCTCGCCGCCAACCGGGCGCGGGTCGTCGGGTTCCTCCGTGAGGGGGAACGCGTTGTCGGTGCTCGGGTGCAGGATATGGAGCAGGACAGTGAGTACAAGGTCCGGGCCCGGCAGATCGTGAATGCGACGGGGGTGTGGACCGATGAGACACAGGGCTTGGTGGGGGAGAGGGGGCAATTTCACGTCAGGGCGTCCAAAGGCATCCATCTGGTCGTCCCGAAGGACCGGATCCATTCGACGACCGGACTGATCCTGAGGACGGAGAAGAGCGTGCTGTTCGTGATCCCGTGGGGGAGGCACTGGATCGTCGGCACGACGGACACCGGCTGGGATCTGGACAAGGCGGACCCGGCCGCGTCCAGCGCTGACATCGACTACCTGCTCGAACATGTCAATTCCGTGCTCGCGGTGCCGCTCAGCCGCGACGACGTGCAGGGGGTGTATGCCGGGCTGCGCCCGCTGCTGGCAGGGGAGTCGGAGGCGACGAGCCAGCTTTCGCGTGAGCACACCGTGGCGCACCCGGTGCCGGGACTCGTGGTCGTGGCGGGCGGCAAGTACACGACATATCGGGTGATGGCGAAGGACGCGGTGGACGCGGCCGTGCACGGACTCGACCGCCGGGTCGCGGAATGCTGTACGGAGGAGGTGCCGCTGGCTGGGGCCGAGGGCTATTACGCGCTGTGGAACGCGCGGGCGGGCATCGCTGCGCGCACGGGACTGCACGTCGCACGCATCGAACATCTGCTCAAGCGGTACGGCTCGCTCACCGAGGAACTCCTTGACCTGATCGCCGAGGACTCCTCGCTCGGCGATCCGCTGGAGGCCGCCGATGACTACTTGCGTGCCGAGGTGGTCTACGCGGCCTCGCACGAGGGTGCCTGCCACCTTGACGACGTTCTGTGCCGCCGTACCCGTATCTCGATCGAGACCTTCGACCGCGGTACGTTGAGCGCACGCGAGGCGGCGGAGCTGATGGCGCCGGTGCTGGGCTGGGACGCTGGACACACGCGCAAGGAGGTGGATCATTACGAGAAGCGGGTGGAGGCCGAGCGGGAATCGCAGCGGCAGCCCGATGACCTGACCGCGGACGCCGCGCGTTTGGGTGCTCCCGATATCGTTCCCCTCTAGTCCCTCCAGATAGTCCCTTCAGGGTGCGGTGCGCTGTCCGTCTCTGCGCGCCCGACACCGCGTGGCCGGCATTTTGCCGTACTGCGGCACTGCGCGGCAGACCTTCCGTCCCGGCCACTGAGGCGGCCGGAAACCGGGGTCAGCCGCATCCCTACCCTCCCTACAGGGGATGATTGGGAGAGGACAGCGGCACGGACACACGTTCGCGCCCGACGCATCGTCAGATTGAATTGCAGAGGACGTCGATGACCCAGGCGCAAGGCACCACCGGCCGTCTCCTCGCCGACCGCTACCGCCTCGGCGAGGTCCTCGGCCGCGGTGGAATGGGAACGGTGTGGCGAGCGGTCGATGAGACCTTGGGCCGTCCCGTCGCCGTCAAAGAACTGCGGTTTCCCGGCAATGTGGACGAGGACGAGAAGCGCCGCCTGATCACCCGCACCCTGCGCGAGGCGAAGGCGACGGCCCGGATCCGGACTACCGGCGCAGTCACCGTCTTCGACGTCGTCGAGGAGGACGACCGGCCGTGGATCGTCATGGAACTGGTCGAGGGCCGCTCGCTCTCCGACGCCATCAGGGCCGATGGCCCGCTGACTCCTAGACGCGCGGCCGAAGTCGGCCTCGCCGTCCTCGACGTGCTGCGCGCCGCGCACCGCGAGGGCATCCTCCACCGCGACGTGAAACCGTCGAACGTGCTGATTGCCGAGGACGGCCGGGTCGTACTCACCGACTTCGGCATCGCCCAGGTCGAAGGTGACCCGTCGGTGACGTCCACCGGCATGCTCGTCGGCGCGCCCTCGTACATCTCCCCCGAGCGGGCGCGCGGCCAAAAACCCGGCCCTGCCTCCGACTTGTGGTCACTCGGGGCGCTGCTCTACGCGGCGGTCCAAGGCCGTCCGCCCTACGACAAGGGGTCGGCGATTGCCACCCTCACCGCGGTGATGACCGAGCCCGTCGCCCCGCCCAAGCTCAGCGGACCGCTCGCCGATGCGATCCATGGCCTGCTGATCAAGGATCCCGACAAGCGGCTCGATGACGCTGCGGTACGGCGGCTGCTGATCGATGCGGAGAACACCCCCGACACCCCCGAAGTCGAGCGGACCCGCACGATGACGATCCCGGCGGACCCGCAGCCGACACCCACCGATGTCCCCGTCTCCATGGCGGCAAAGACAGCGGCTTCGGCCCCGGCCCCGGCTCAGGTCTCGACCCAAGCCCAAGCCCAGGCACAGACTCAGGCGCAGGTCCCGGCCCAGGCTCCGGAGAAGCCGGTGGCTGCCATTGCCCGCGTTACCTCAGGGCGCGCACCAGCCACCGGCACCATCCCGCGCCGCAGGCTTGCCCTCATCGCCGCGATGATCGTGCTAGCCGTCCTCGGCATGATCATCGCCGCGACGCTCACCCCCGGTGGCGGCCTCCATGGTGCCAAGAGTGTTTACAAGCAAGGCGCCGCGCACCTCAGCGATGTCGGCCGCAGCGGCACGGCGGACGGCACCACTGGGGCATCAGCCGCTGCTGCGGGTGGCCTCGCCGGTTACACGCTGTACCACGACACGCAATTCCACTTCTCCATGGCGTTGCCCCTCGGCTGGCACCGTATAGGGACGGCGGGAGAGAACTCCGGTGTGATCCTGGCTGCCTCCGGCAACGGATACCCGCGCGTCCAGGTCGACTACAGCCCGACGCCCGGCAAGGACGCAGCCGCCGCATGGCGCAAGCAGGAACCCGCAGTCAAGTCGAACAGCAGCGATTACCAGAGCCTCGGCATCAAGACCATCACCTACCGGGATTTCGTGACGGCGGCCGACTGGTCCTTCACCCGCTCCGAAGACGGCATCGCCATGCGCGTCCTCGACCGCGGATTTGCCAACTCCCGGGCCGGATACGCCATCATGATCACGTGTCGGGCCGACCAATGGACCGCCCAGAGCTGTGTGCAACTGCGCCGTATGTCTTTTCAGACGTTTCAACCGATGGGCTGAACTGACCGGAAATCCGCACATATCGCCCGGGTGTGGCCCGAGCGCAGCCTAGAAGCGCCGCGCGCGAACGGCTTGGCGTACCGTGGAAGTACTACCTGCCGCCTTGTCTGCCAGGAGCCAGCGAGGAGGGCGCCATGGCTGCCGTGCGCGTGGATCATGCGGATGTGATCGTCATAGGGCTCGGCCCCGGCGGGGAAGATACAGCGGGACGGCTCGCCGAGGCAGGCATGGATGTCGTCGGAATCGACGAAAAGCTGGTCGGCGGTGAGTGCCCCTACTGGGGCTGTATCCCGTCGAAAATCATGGTGCGTTCGGCGGAGCTGCTGGCCGAAGGCCGCCGTATCGCGGGCCACGCGGGTACGGCAATGGTGCACTCGGACTGGCGGCCGGTCGCCCGTGGAGTCCGGCAAGCTACCGACAACTGGGACGACAAGGTCGCCGTCGACCGGCTGGCAGGGCGCGGCGTGCGCTTCATACGCGGCACGGGACGGCTCACCACACCGGACGAGGTGACTGTCGCGGATCCTGACGGCAACGAGACCGCGATCCGGGCCCGTCGGGCGATTGTGCTGGCCGTCGGCAGTGAGCCCGCCGTACCGCCGATCCCGGGCCTGGCCGGAACCCCGTTTTGGACCAACCGTGAGGCGATCGAGGCCACCGAGCCGCCCCGCTCGATGCTGGTGATCGGCGCAGGCGCGATCGGCCTGGAACTCGGGCAGGCATTCAACCGCTTCGGCACCGCCATCACCGTTGTCGAAGGCATGCCGAGGCTGCTGCCGAACGAGGAACCGGAGACGCACGAACTGCTGCTGCGCGCCCTCACCGAGGACGGCCTTGAGGTGCACACCGGCACGACAGTGCTCTCCTTGTCGTACAAGGACGGTGCCGGCTTCACGACCGACTGCAAGCGAGGCGAACGGCTGACCGCCGAGCGGCTGCTTGTCGCCACCGGCCGCCGCACCGATCTGGCCAGACTCGGCGCCGTCGCCATCGGCATCGACCCGGAACTGCGGGCGTTGCCCGTCGACGACAGGCTGCGCGTCGTCCCCCCTGCCGGCGGGCGGCCCGGCGTGTGGGCGCTGGGCGACGCCACAGGCAAGGGTGCCTTCACCCACATGTCGATGTACCAGGCGGACGTCGTCGTACGCGGGGTTCTGGGCCGGGGCGGAGCAGTGGCTTCGTACCACGCGGTACCGAGGGTGACCTTTACCGATCCGGAAGTCGGGGCAGTGGGCCTTACGGAGGCGGAGGCACGTGCGAAGGGAATAACGGTGCGGACGGGCTATACGGATCTGGCGACCAGCAGCCGCGGGTATGTGCACCGGGTGGGCAACGAGGGGTTTATCAAGGTCGTGGCGGACGAGGCGAGCGGGACACTGATCGGCGCGACGGCGGCGGGCCCGTACGGCGGGGAGATCATGGGGGCGCTGGCGGTTGCCGTTCACGGGCGGGTCCCGCTGGAGGTGCTGCGGGAGCAGATCTGGGCGTATCCCACGTTTCACCGGGCGATCGGTGAGGCGATGCGCGCTCTCGGCTGACACGGCGAGCGCCGAGAGGCCCGCACCCTCCAGGGCGCGGGCCTCTCTCATACGCTCAGCGTCAGGCGTCAGGCGTCAGGCGTCAGGCCTCGGCGCCGACCTTGCGACGACGCACGACGAACATCGCACCGGCGCCGGCCGCAATGGCGACACCGCTGAGCCCGGCGATCATCGGCAGCTGCGAGGAGGCACCAGTGTGCGCGAGAGTGCCCGTGGCAGGCAGCTCGGTGGGGCCACCCACCGGAGTCTTGATCTGCACCGGAGGCTTCGCCGACGGGTCGGGCTTGGCCGGGGCGGGGTCGACCACCGTGCTACCCGGGGCGAGCACCTTGAACATGTATACGGTCAAGGTGGTGTGCGTGCAGTTCTTGGCGGCGTCAATGTACCCACCGATACCGACCGCGCCGCTCAGGCCCGCCGGTGCCTTGGAATCGATGCTGACCCGCAGCTGCACCTTGAGCGTCTGCGAGGCCCCCAGCGTCGTCTCGCCGAACGCGACACCCGTGGTACCGAGCTGCTGCTCGGTGACACCCGTGCCACTGAGCTGCTGCTTGAGGTCGAGCCATGTCTTGCCATTGAAGTACTCGATGCGGGAGTACTTCAACAGCGTGTCGTCTCCATTGTCGACTCCGGCGACCCACACCACCTTGCCAAGGGACTGCTTGGTGGGGTTGGTAGCGGTCAGTGTGAACTGGTGCCAGCCGCTGCCGGCGACGATCTTGCTGGGCAGGCCGGAAAGGCTCATTTGGAGGACCGAGTTGGTGTCGACGTCGGCCTTGGTGCAGTCGGTCGACCACGGGTCGGTGGCCGGAGCGCTCGGCTTGGGGCTCGGCTTGATCGGCGGGTGCATGCTCGGCGCGGTCGACGGGGTGGGAGACACGGACGGAGTGAGCAACCCCTTGGGGGGCGCCGGGGGTGCCGGAGGTGCCGGGATGGTCGGTGTGGGGGTAGGCGTAGGCGTCGTGGATGCTGCGGGCGCCGGGGGCACTGCCGCGTTGGCGAAGGCCGCTGGCGCTGCCATCAGTACGGCAGGAGTGAGGGCGGCGGTCGTCGCGACCGACACCAGGGCACGGCGAAGCTTCATGGAGACCTCTCTGGGCCAAAGCTGAAGTGAAGGAGAAGAAGAGAAAAAACGAGAGGCCGTCGCGGCGGGGCGCGGTCCGGCAGGCGCTGATCGTACGACTGTCTGACCGTTGTGTGGAGAGCGTAAATGTGACCCGAATTCACCAACAGTGATCGCCGACAGGTGCAGACCCCCTACAATCGGACAGTTGCCCACACTGTGCCGAGATTTTAGTGAGCATCGTCGCATCAGTAATCGGGTGTCGGCTGCGGAACTGCGTCTTTTTCCGCTTTTCCGCGATCAAGGCGCGAGCGATCAAGGTGCGATATATACGCAGGGAGTGGCTGTCCGTGCACACCGGTAGAATCGGCAGCGACCCCTCATCGAACGCCGGAAGGCCGCCCGTGGCATCAGCGTCCCCTGCCGCCCCCGCTTCCGAAGCCGACACCGTCCTGGTCGTCGATTTCGGGGCCCAGTACGCCCAGCTCATCGCCCGTCGTGTGCGCGAGGCCCGGGTCTACAGCGAGATCGTGCCCAGCACCATGCCCGTCGCCGAGATCCTCGCCAGGAAGCCGAAGGCGATCATCCTCTCCGGCGGACCCTCCTCCGTCTATGCCGAGGGCGCGCCCTCGCTCAGCCGTGAGATCTTCGAGGCCGGGATTCCGGTGCTCGGTATCTGTTATGGCTTCCAGATCATGGCCCAAGCGCTCGGCGGCACCGTCGCCAACACCGGTGGCCGCGAGTACGGGCGTACGCCGCTGACCGTCACCCGTCCCGGTTCGACACTCTTCGAAGGCACCCCCGAACAGCAGCCGGTATGGATGTCGCACGGAGACGCCTGCTCGGCGGCGCCTGAGGATTTTCTCATCACCGCCACCACCGAGGGCGCGCCGGTCGCGGCCTTCGAGTGCGACGAGAAGCGGCTCTACGGCGTCCAGTACCACCCCGAGGTACTGCACTCCTCGTACGGGCAGCAGGTGCTCGAGCACTTCCTCTACCGTGGCGCGAGCCTGGAGCCGACATGGACCACGCACAACGTGGTTGAGGAGCAGGTCGCCGCCATCCGCCGGCAAGTGGGCGACAAGCGCGTGATCTGCGGGCTCTCCGGCGGCGTCGACTCCGCGGTCGCCGCAGCCCTCGTGCAGCGGGCCGTCGGATCACAGCTGACCTGCGTCTTTGTCGACCATGGGCTGCTGCGCAAAGGCGAGGCCGAGCAGGTCGAGAAGGACTTCGTCGCGGCCACGGGCGTCCAGCTCAAGGTCGTCGATGCACAAGAGCGGTTCCTCGCCGCGCTCGCCGGCCGGACGGAGCCGGAGGAAAAGCGCAAGATCATTGGCCGGGAGTTCATCCGGGTCTTCGAGCAGGCGGCGAGCGAGGTCGTCGCCGACGCGGGTGCGCATGGCGAGGCCGTCGAATTCCTGGTGCAGGGAACCCTCTACCCGGACGTCGTCGAATCCGGCGGCGGCACCGGCACCGCCAACATCAAGTCGCACCACAATGTGGGCGGACTCCCGGAGGACTTGCAGTTCCAACTGGTCGAGCCGCTGCGCAAGCTGTTCAAGGACGAGGTGCGCAAAGTCGGCGAGGAGCTCGGGCTGCCCTCCGAAATCGTCTGGCGCCAGCCGTTCCCGGGCCCCGGGCTCGGCATCCGCATCATCGGCGAAGTCACCCGCGACCGGCTCGACCTGCTGCGGGACGCCGATGCCATCGCCCGCGAGGAACTGACGGCGGCCGGCCTCGACCGCGATATCTGGCAGTGCCCGGTCGTCCTCCTCGCAGACGTCCGCTCGGTGGGCGTCCAAGGTGACGGCCGCACCTATGGCCACCCGGTCGTGCTGCGCCCGGTCTCATCCGAAGACGCGATGACGGCGGACTGGTCGCGGCTGCCGTACGACGTACTGGCGAAGATCTCGACGAGGATTACGAACGAGGTCCCCGAGGTCAACCGCGTCGTTCTCGACGTGACGAGCAAGCCCCCGGGCACCATCGAATGGGAGTAGCCCTCCAGGCTCCTCCTGACTCGAACGTGTCAACGACCATGCCGTCGCTCATTCGTTTGAGTGGCGGCATTGTCCTTTCCTCCCGCTACTCTGCTTCGTAGGGCCAGGATCTTGTCCATGGGAGGAATCATGACTGCCGAAGCGCCGTCCCACCCCACGTGGCCTGTGCCACCCGAGGGTGGCTACACCGTGGACGACCTGTTCAACCTGCCTGACCTCCCGCCGCACACTGAGCTGATCGACGGGAGTTTGGTCTTCGTGAGCCCACAGCGGGATTTCCATTCGCTGGTCATTGACATGCTGGTGCACGGCTTGCGGAGAACCGTCCCGGAGCAGTACCGCGTGCGGCGGGAGATGGCTGTGGTCATCGACCGGAAGCAAGGCCCTGAACCGGATGTGTCAGTCGTACGCACAGAAGCGGTGACGGGGCCAGATGTCACGTCCTACCGCGCAGCCGACGTTCTGCTTGCGGTCGAGGTCATGTCACCGGATTCCGAGAAGCGTGACCGGGAGCGCAAGCCGCAGCTCTATGCGGCGGCAGGCATCCGGCATTTCTGGCGGGTCGAGAGCGACAATGGGCGGCCGGTCGTCTACGTGTACGAACTCGACACCGCCACTCGGACCTACGTCCCGACCGGTATCTACCATGACCAGCTCAAGCTGAAGCACCCGTTCACCATCGACATTGACCTGACGGAGATCGACAAGCTCTGACGCCGTTCGTACATCGTTCATACACCGGTTGCGCTGTTTGGCCGCGCCCGCCGCGGGCAGCAGCGCCCGGAGGGGAGAGCGACAAGGACGGTGGTGCGCTGTGCCGGTGAAAGCGGGACGGCGGCGGGCTGTGACGGCGGCCGGGGTGGCTGCTGTTATGGGTTCGCTCGTGGCGCCCGCGCACGCTGCCGTGCCGGAGCGCGGCCCTGACTGCTTGGTATCCAGATGCGTAGCCCTCACCTTCGACGACGGTCCCTCCCCGTACACCGCGACGCTGCTCACCACCCTTGAACGGCAGCACGTCAAGGTCACTTTCTACGTGATCGGGCCGCATGCGCTCGCCCGTGCGCAGGATGTCAAGCGCGCCTTCCGGGACGGTGACACGATCGGCGACCACACCGTTCACCACCCCAAGCTCACCAAGATCTCGTCGGCTCATGTCCGCTACGAGCTCGACACTGCCGCGCGGCAGATCGCCTCCATCACCAGGCAGCGGCCGACGGAGTTGCGGCCACCATTCGGCGCGGAGAATGCGAGGGTGCGAGCGCTCGCGGGACGGTTGGGGCTTTCGGTGGTCATGTGGAACGTCACTCCGCGCGATTGGAAGCACCACAACGCGGCGCTTGTCGAGAAACGCGTGCTCGACAAGGTGCGGCCCGGTGCGATCGTCGACATGCACGACACCTACCGGAGCACGATCGCTGCGGTGCCCGACATCGTCGCGACATTGAAGAAGCGCGGCTACACCCTGGTCACGGTTCCGCAGTTGTTCGCACAGACCGGAGGGCTCAAGGCCGGTGAAGCATATTTCCACGGGCCGTCTTGAAGTCTGAAGGAACATGCACGCCCCGCGACCAGGTGGGCAACGATCTTATAGCGTAGATCAGATCACGCACAGCGAGCCCGATCTGTGACCGGAACGAAACTTCCGCTCCTTCTACAACGCGAGATGGCAGGCATACGATCACATCTGACCAGGTCGGAGGTGGGGGCGAAGGAGAGTGCTATGTCCGGAACCGGTGTGATATCCCAAGCTCGTGCAGGCATACGGGAGCGCGCCACCCGCTGGGCTCTCCTGCCGCTACGGATCTTTCTCGGCGTAACGTTCACCTACGCCGCGATCGACAAGTTCACCACCCCAGGGTTCTTCGCCGGCGACGGACCGAACTCGATAGCCACTACCCTGCACTCCATTCAGGGCAGCGCTGCCATCCCTGCGATGATCACTCTGGCGCTGAAGAACCCGAGCGGCTTCGGCTACGCCATCGCCTTGGGCGAGCTCGCGGTCGGGCTCGGCACGCTGGTCGGACTGTTCACGCGGATCGCGGCGTTCGGTGGCGCGCTGATCTCGTTGAGCCTTTGGCTGACAGTCAGTTGGACGACATCCCCGTACTACTACGGCAACGACCTGGCTTATCTGATGGCCTGGCTGCCGCTCGTGATCGGTGGGGCGCCGCAGTTGTCGATCGACCGGTTCATTTCCCGGTCTCGAAGCCGCCGTCGTCGAGTTGCTCAGCATGCCTCCCCCGAGGCTCAGCCGACCGACTGATCGACTGATCACTCCCGCCCCGCACAGGATTCGCGAGATTCAAGGGACTTGTGGGAGCGACCGGGAGCGACCGGGGCGGAGGGTTGAATAGCCCGAGCTCACGGGCCGTTGTGGCGCGCTCTGCCTGTCGTTCCTGCGCCTGGCCGTCCTACCGACGCAGATATCCGGGCGTGCACCACGCCCGGATATCTGCATCGGTAGGACGGCCTCGGCCTTGCGCGGGCGCGCTCGCACGCAAGCGGCTCGTGGTGAAGATGCCGCCTGAGCCTGTTGTCACGGCAGAGGTGCCGCATCGGCTCATGGAGTGCACGGCGTGCGGTGCTCCTGGCCGCCTGGAGGCGCTGCTGGGCAGGTTGTGTGTCCGCTGCAGGGGCGAGTCGAAGGAGGCGGTGTGGCCTATCGACGTGCGTGTCCGCGTCGAACGACTGCGGACTGCCGCCCGCACCCGCACAGCCGAGCTCGTCAGCGCTGAGCAGGATAGTCAAATGTCCGTTTTGCTGTTTTAGTCACTTTATCTTTATAAATCCCCTTCCATGCCGTCTGGTATGAAATCGCCCGCAACGTGAAAAGACGATGCGGATCTGCGGCGTTGCAAATGTCCGATTTGAGTTGATCTGCAGTGTGATGTGCGGCATAGGATGTAAATCACTTACGAAGCCCTTTAGTGGAGTTGCGGGCTCTTGGTGTCTGCGGTCTGCCCGTGATTTGCCTGCGATTCGGTGGCAATCTGCCGTATGTGTCCGATTAGCAACTAAGCGTCTTAGTAAAAAGGCAATTGTCGAGCTATTTCCCGGCGGCTAAGAATGTTCTCGCCGCAGCTCACCGCTAAACGAAATGCGGGATTGCCGAAGGGACACGGCAGCTGTGGTCAATCAACTCCGGAAGAGGATCGCTTCATGCCCATTGCTGCCTTCAACCGCCTGACCCGTACGCGTCTGGGCTCCGCAGGCTGCGCCGTCTCCATCGGTACGCTCGCGCTGACCGGCGTGGTCACGACGGGGACAGCCGAGGCCGCGACCCCCACCACCCCCACCACCCCCACCACCCCCACCACCCCTGCCACCACCACCACCCCCACCACTCCCGC
>JAFAUH010000025.1 GCA_019243445.1 Streptomycetaceae bacterium
CCTGACCGTCGACATCGAGCCTGGCGTGGTGGGCCTGATCGGCGCGAACGGCGCCGGCAAGTCGACGCTGATGAAGATGGTCCTGGGCCTGCTGCCCCCGACCTCCGGCACCGCCCGCGTGCTCGGCCTCGACATCGCGACCGACGGGCCGACGATCCGCGAGCGGGTCGGCTACATGCCCGAGCACGACTGCCTGCCGCCCGACGTCTCGGCGACGGAGCTGGTCGTCCACATGGCGCGGATGTCCGGCCTGCCGAAGGCGGCCGCCCGCGAGCGTACGGCCGACACGCTGCGCCACGTCGGCCTCTACGAGGAGCGCTACCGCCCCATCGGGGGCTACTCAACCGGTATGAAGCAGCGCGTCAAGCTCGCCCAAGCGCTGGTTCACGATCCGCAGTTGATGCTCCTGGACGAGCCGACCAATGGCCTCGATCCGGTGGGACGCGATGAGATGCTCGGCCTGATCCGGCGCGTCCACACCGAGTTCGGCATCTCGGTGCTGGTCACTTCCCATCTGCTCGGCGAGCTGGAGCGCACCAGCGACCAGATCGTCGTCATCGACGGCGGGCGTCTGCTGCGCTCCTCCTCCACACAGGAGTTCACACAGGCCACCGGCTCTCTCGTGGTCGAGGTCACTGACACCGACCAGCACTCCGACGGCACCCGCGCGACGCTTGACGCGCTCGCTGCGGCCGGCCTGACGGCCCGGGCCGACGGTCATCTGCTGCTCGTCGACATCCGCGACGAATCCACCTATGACACCGTCCGCGACACCATCGCCGATCTCGGCGTCGGCCTGATCCGGATGGAACAGCGCCGCCACCGTATTGCCGAGCTCTTCAACGACCAGAGGGAAGGAGGCGATCGCGATGCCGCGTGAGGCATTCACCGCCGACGCTGCACCGGCCGCCGGCGTCACACCCGACGCCAGCCGCATCCACGACATCGGCTACCGCCACTACGGCGGGGTGCGCCTTGCTCGCGGCTACGTGCGCCGCTCCCTCTACATACAGAGCCTGCGCGGCGCGTACGGACTCGGACGCTCGGCGAAGTCGAAGATCCTGCCGATGATCCTCTTCGCCGTGATGTGCCTGCCCGCGAGCATCATAGTCGCGGTGACGGTCTACACGCATCTGAGCAAACTCCCCCTTGAGTACACGCGTTACGCGATCGACCTCCAGACCGTCATCGGCCTGTTCACGGCGGCGCAGGCCCCGCAGGCTGTCTCCCGCGACCTGCGTTTCAAGACCGTCCCGCTCTACTTCTGCCGCCCCATGGAACGCATCGACTATGTCATTGCCAAATATGGCGCTATGGCCTCGGCGCTATTCATCCTCACGGGAGTGCCACTTGTGATCCTCTATGTGGGTGCACTCCTCGCCAAGCTCGACCTCGCCACTCAGACGGCCGGCTTCGGCAAGGGCCTGCTCGCTGCTGCGCTGTTGTCATTGCTCTTCGGCGGCATCGGGCTGGTGATAGCCGCGTTGACGCCGCGCCGCGGCTTCGGTGTCGCCGCTGTGATCGCCGTGCTCATCCTCTCGTACGCGACTGTCAGCAGCGTGCAGGCTGTCGCGTACGGGCAAGGCCACACCGGCGCGATCAGCTGGCTCGGGCTGTTCTCGCCGATCACCTTGATCGACGGGGTGCAGAGCTGGTGGCTCGGTGCGACCTCCTCGTTCGTCAGCGGCTACGGCCCGCCCAACGCAGCGGTCGGGGTCCTTTACCTTCTCGTCGTGCTCGGCCTGATCGCTGGATCCTTTGCGCTGTTGATGCGCCGTTATCGAAAGGTCGGGTTGGGATGACCACCATCGCTATCGACAATGTCTCGCGCTGGTTCGGCAACGTGGTCGCGGTCAACGACGTCACGATGATTATCAGTCCTGGCGTGACCGGTCTGCTCGGTCCCAACGGCGCCGGCAAATCAACCTTGATCAACATGATGGGTGGTTTCCTCGCGCCTTCGACCGGCACCGTCACCCTTGACGGCGCCACTATCTGGCGCAATGAGGGGGCATACCGGCACATTGGCATCGTCCCTGAACGCGAGGCGATGTATGACTTCCTCACCGGGGCCGAGTTCGTCCGCGCCAACGCCGAGTTGCATGGGCTGTCCGACCCCGGTGCCGCAGCGAAGAAGGCGCTCGCCACGGTCGAGATGGAGTATGCGCAGGATCGCCGCATCGACACCTACAGCAAGGGCATGCGTCAGCGCGTGAAGATGGCCTCCGCCCTCGTCCACGAGCCCTCGGTGCTCCTGCTCGATGAGCCGTTCAACGGCATGGACCCGCGTCAGCGGCTGCAACTGATGGGCCTGCTACGGCAGATGGGCGTGGACGGCCGTACGGTGCTGTTTTCCTCCCATATCCTGGAGGAGGTCGAGCAACTGGCCCACCACATCGAGGTGATTGTGGCCGGACGACATGCGGCATCGGGCGATTTCCGCAAGATCCGCCGCTTGATGACCGACCGGCCGCACCGCTACCTTGTGCGGTCGAGCGACGATCGAACGCTCGCCTCTGCGCTGATCGCCGACGGATCGACGACCGGACTCGAATTCGACATCCACGATAAAGCGTTGCGTATCCAGGCAGTCGATTTCATGCGCTTCACCGAACTACTGCCGCGCATCGCCCGTGAGCACGGCATCCGGCTCTACGAGGTCTCACCCTCCGACGAGTCGCTGGAAAGTGTCTTCTCCTACCTCATAGCGGCCTGAGCGGCCAAAAGGAGCTATGAAGCGATGTCCGCCGCATCCGTGATGTACAACCCGACGGTCGCCCGGCTCACCTACCGAGCGCTGCTCGGCCGCCGCCGGGCACTGATCCTCTTCGCGCTGCCACTGCTGCTGCTCGTCATCTCGGCCGCCGTGCGGACGCTCAGCGGCGCCGACGACTCGACGGCGAGCGGCATACTCTCCGGCTTTGCACTTGCCACCATGGTGCCGTTGATCGGTGTCATCGCCGGCACGGGCGCGATCGGTTCGGAGATCGACGATGGTTCCCTCCTGTATCTGCTCGCCAAGCCGGTGAAGCGTTCGACGATCATTGTTACCAAGCTGCTGGTGGCGATAGGGGTTTCGGTCGGCTTCGCCGCGATGCCCACCTTCTTCGCGGGGTTGATCCTCGACGGCAACGGTCAGCACCTGGCGGTCGCCTTCGGCGTCGCCGCGGTTCTTGCCTCACTCGCCTACAGCGCGATATTTCTCTTCCTCGGGGTGGTCACGCGCCATGCCGTGGTGGTGGGGCTTGTCTATGCGCTGCTGTGGGAGTCGCTCATCGGCAACCTGGTGCCGGGCGCCCGCACTCTCAGCGTTCAGCAGTGGGCGCTCGCCCTGGCGCAGAAGGTTGCGGATCCGGGTGCGGTCTCGTCGTCGGTCGGACTGCCGACCGCGGTGGTGCTGCTGATCTGCGTGACGCTCGCGGCCACCTGGTTCGCGGGCCGCAGGCTCCGTTCGCTCACGCTCGCCGGAGAGGAGTAGCGAGCGACAGGCAAGAGGGCGCTGCATTCGTACAGCATTCGTACAGCAAATGCGGCCATCATATGAGTGATGGCTGCATAGCACGAGAGCGACGAGAGCGACGAGAGCGATGAAGTCGACGAGCTCAACCGACTGTCTCTCAACCCGCTTCCGCGGCCGGTTCGGCAAACTGTGCTGCGTACAGCTTGGCGTACGCGCCGCCGGACTCCAGCAGATCCTCGTGCGTGCCCTGTTCGAGGATCTGTCCGGATTCCATCACCAAGATGACGTCCGCATCCCGGATGGTGGAGAGCCGGTGGGCGATGACGAACGAGGTCCGCCCGGCACGCAGTTGGCTCATCGCATGCTGGATCAGCACCTCGGTACGGGTGTCGACGGAGCTCGTCGCCTCGTCGAGGACGAGGATCGCCGGCTCGGTCAGGAACGCGCGGGCGATGGTGATCAATTGCCGCTCCCCGGCGCTGACGTTGGAGCCCTCCTCGTCGATCACCGTTTCGTAGCCGTCGGGCAGAGTACGCACGAATCGGTCGACGTGAGTGGCCTTCGCCGCCGCTACGATCCGCTCCCGGGTCGCGCCCTCGACGCCGTACGCGATGTTGTCGGCGATCGTGCCGTTGAACAGCCAGGTGTCCTGCAGCACCATGCCGATGTTGCCGCGCAGTTCCTCGCGCGACATCTCAGCGATCTCGACGCCGTCCAGGGTGATTCGGCCGCCCGTCACCTCGTAAAACCGCATGAGAAGGTTGACGAGGGTGGTCTTCCCTGCACCGGTCGGGCCGACGATGGCGACTGTCTGGCCCGGCTTGACCACCAGCGACAGATCGTCGATGAGCGGCTTGTCCTCCTCGTAGTGGAACGAGACGCCCTTGAACTCGACCTGCCCGCGTACCATTTCCGGACGTGACGCCTCCTCGGGGGCCGGGTCCGGCTCCTGCTCGGTCGCGTCGAGCAGCTCGAAGACCCGCTCGGCAGAGGCGACACTTGACTGCAGGAGGTTGGCCATCGAGGCCATTTGCGTCAGCGGCTGGCTGAACTGGCGCGAGTACTGGACGAACGCCTGCACATCACCGACCGACAGCGCCCCGGAGGCGACTCGCAGCCCGCCGATCACTACGACGAGAACGTAGTTGAGGTTGCCGATGAACATCATCGCGGGCTGGAGGATCCCGGATATGAACTGAGCTTTGAAGTTTGCCTCGTACAGTGCCTCGTTGTGCTCGCGGAAGACCGCTGCGGACTCCCGCTGTCGGCCGAAGACCTTGACCAGCGAGTGTCCGGTGTACATCTCCTCGATGTGGGCATTGAGCTTGCCTGTCGTTTTCCACACCGCGACGAACTGCGGTTGCGCGCGCTTGCCGACACGGGTGGCGAGGAGCACCGATACTGGCACGGTGAGCAGGGCGATCAGCGCCAGCAGCCAGGAGATCCAGATCATCATCACCAGCACACCGATGATGGTCAGCAGTGAGGAGAGGATCAGGCTCAAGTTTTGCTGCAGCGTCTGTGCAATGTTGTCGAGGTCGTTAGTGGCACGGCTGAGCACCTCGCCGCGCGGCTGCCGGTCGAAATAGCTCAGCGGCAGTTTGGCGAGCTTCTCCTCGAGCTGCTTGCGCAGCCGGAAAATGGCATGCTGCACGATCCTGTTGAAGATGCGTGCCTGGATGAAGCTGCAGACGGCCGAGCCCAGATAGATCAGCAGCACCCACAGCAGCATGATGCCGAGAGCGTGGAAGTCGATGCCCTTGCCGGGGGTGACGCCGTGGACCGATGCGAGCAGGTCGGCGAGATTGCTCTGCCCGTGGGCGCGCATACCGGCGATGGCCTCGGCCTGGGTGGTGCCGGCCGGCAGCATGCGTCCGATGACGCCCGCGAAGATCAGGTCCGTGGCGTGGCCGAGGATCTTCGGGCCGAGCACGGAGAGCGCAACGCTGCCGGTGATAACGAGGAAGAGGAGGAGTACGAGGACGCCGCGCTCGGGGCGCAGTTCTCTCAGCAGGCGGTGGCTCGATCCTTTGAAGTCCATGGACTTCTCGGCGGGTTGCGCACCCATCCACTTGGCTGGTCCCACGGCGGATGCGGACCTTTTGCGTGGCGATACGCCCGTGCTGCTCACTGTGCCTCCTTCGTGAGCCCCGCCGCGCCGGCGGCTGATGTCACTGCCGTCCGCGAGGCAAGAGGTGCGGGCATCGTCGTCTGCGGGCCGGCAGCCTCGCGGTCGTCGCTCACGCAGCCTCCTCCTCGGTCAGCTGGGAGAGCACGATCTCCCGGTAGGTCTCGTTGCCTGCCATCAGTTCGGTGTGGGTGCCGGTGCCGACGATGCGGCCCTCGTCGAGGACGACGATACGGTCGGCATCGCGGATGGTACTCACCCGCTGGGCGACGATGACGACCGTCGCTTTGCCCGTCTCGTGGGCCAGCGCGGCACGCAGCCGCGCATCAGTGGCGTAGTCGAGCGCGGAGAAGGAGTCGTCGAAGAGGTAGATCTTCGGCCTGCGGACCAACGCGCGGGCAATCGCGAGGCGTTGGCGCTGGCCTCCGGAGACGTTGTTGCCTCCTTGGCCGATGGGTGCGTTGAGACCCTCGGGCATCTTCTCGACGAAGTCGCGGGCCTGGGCGAGGTCAAGCGCATTCCACAGCTCGTCGTCGGTCGCGTCCGGCTTGCCGTAGCGGAGATTGGAGGCAATGGTGCCGTTGAACAGGTACGGCTTTTGCGGGACGAGGCCGACCACCTCGGCCAGCACATCCGAATCGAGCTCCCGTACGTCCACGCCGTCGACGAGTACGGCGCCCGCGGTCGCGTCGAAGAGCCTTGGAATCAGGCTGATCAGGGCGGACTTGCCGCTGCCGGTCGATCCGATGACGGCGGTGGTCTCGCCGGGCCGGGCGGTGAACGATATGTCCCTCAGCACCGGTTCCTCGGCGCCCGGGTAGCGGAATTCGACGTCCCGCAGCTCCAGATGGCCGTTTCGGGCGAGGGAGCGGATGGGGGTGACCGGTGGGACGACGCTGCTGTCGGTGGAGAGGACCTCTTGGATGCGCTCGGCGCTCACCTCGGCACGCGGCACCATGACGAACATGAACGTGGCCATCATCACCGACATCAGGATCTGCATCAGGTAGCTGAGAAATGCGGTCAGCGCACCGACTTGCATGTGCCCGCTGTTGATGCGCTCCCCGCCGAACCACAGGACGGCGATGCTGGAGGCGTTCACCACCAACAACATGGCGGGGAACAACATCATCATCAGCTGGCCGGCTTTGATCGCCACCTGCATGAGCTCGTTGTTGGCCCGGTTGAACCGTTCGCGTTCATGGGCGTCGCGGACGAAGGCCCGGATGACCCGGATGCCGGTGATCTGCTCGCGCAGGATGCGGTTGACGTCGTCAATACGTTCCTGCATGCCGCGGAACAACGGCTGCATGCGCCGCACGATGAGCGAGACGAGGATGCCGAGGATGGGTACGATGACCAGCAACAGCAAGGAGAGCGGCACATCCTGGTTGAGCGCCATCAGAATGCTGCCGATGCACATGATCGGTGCCGACGCCATCATCGTGAACGTCAGCAGGACCAGCATCTGGACCTGCTGAACGTCATTGGTGGTCCGGGTGATCAGCGACGGTGCCCCGAATTGTCCCATTTCGCGGGCGGAGAACGACAGCACTCGGTCGAAGACGGAGGCACTTATGTCACGTCCGAGCGCCATCGCGGTGCGCGCGCCGAAATACACCGCGCCGGTCGAGCAGATGATCTGCACCAGCGTGACGGCGATCATGTAGCCACCGGTGGAGAGGATGTAGCCGGTGTTGCCTTTGGCGACACCGGTGTCGATGATGTCGGCGTTCAGGGTCGGCAAGTACAGGGTTGCCAGCGTCTGCACAAGCTGCAGAAGGATGATCAGCGTGATGGGTTTGCTGTAAGGACTCAGGTGAACCCGCAAAAGTCGGATCAGCACACCGGAACCATACGTGAGCCACCCGTACGTGCGTACGGTTTTTTTCCACATCCCGTTCGAATGCTGATCGGCGATACTGCTTGAGAGGGCCTGCGGGCCACCCGGAGAGAAGAAGAGGTGGGGCGCCGATGCTGCGCAACGGTCTGGAACCGTGGCACCTGATCATTGTCGTGCTTGTGGTGTTTTTGCTGTTCGGCGCGAAGCGGCTGCCCGACACCGCGCGTGCGCTCGGCAAGTCGCTGCGGATCCTGAAGAGTGAGACGAGGGCGTTGAAGGACGACTTCAAAGACGCCGCCTCGGATGGGGCTCAGACGTCCGCCGAGGCCGAAGCGTCCCCGCAGCGGACGATCCAGTCCGCACCGGGCGACACGGCGAGCGCCCGGCCAGTCGATGAGAAGCGGCCAGTCGAGGACGAGATCAAGAAGTAAGGATCGATCTCGCGTAAGGCTCAACTCCCCGGGGTGTCGGCGCGTCCTGTGCTTTACGTATTCTTGGGTAGAACCTTGCGAGCTCGTGAAGGTGCATTGTGAAAGCGCATCGTGGAAGCGCTACGAAGTCACTATGAAGGCACTACGGAGGACCACGTGGGCGTGTCCCTGACGTCCCTGACCAGAGCGAGCCGCGGACGGTCCGTTCCGCTCCCGGCTTTGCTGGGAGCCCTGCTGGCGGCTCTGCTTGTCGCGGCCTTCACACTGGTGGTGGCGGGGCCCGCGCACGCGGCGAGCGGTGGTGCGGGCGGCATCGGAGCCGTGGCGGAGGCGTTGCGGAAGAGCCCTGTCTACGTGGACTCGCGCGCTTCGTCGCAGCTCTCCTCGTCCGAAGCCGCCGCCCTCGCCAAGAAGATCAAGGATGCCGGCAAGCCCGTCTTCGTCGCTGTGCTTCCTGCTGCCCCGGAGTTCCCGCCTCAGACATTCCTGAACGATCTGCGCACCGAGGTCGGCATTACCGGCGTGTACGCCGTCCACTTGGGCAACGGCTTCTATACCGGTGCGGACCCACAGGTCATGCCACGGAGGGCGGTGGTCAATCTCACCGGTGCCGTGCAGCGGTCGTACGGCAGCGACACGGCAGCGCTGCTCAACAACTTCGTCGACCAGGCCGACCAGCAGGCTCAGGGCCACATTCCCGACAGCTGGGGCACCTCCGGCGGCAGCGGAGGCGGCAGTGGCGCGGCGATTGCCGCGGGCGTGGTGGTCGTGGGAGCCGGTGGCGGTTACATGCTCTACCGCCGCAGCCGCAAGCGGAAGGCCGAGCGAGAGCGGGCGGAGTTGGAGAGCCTGCGCGCCGTCGTCGACGAGGACATCACCGCCTTCGGCGAGGAACTCGACCGGCTGGACTTCACCCCCTCCGCTCTCACTTCCGACGACGCCATGCGTCAGGACTACACACATGCCCTTGACTGCTACGACCGTGCCAAGGCGGCGATGGCTGCCGCTCGCCGCCCGGAGGACGTCAAGCAGGTCACCGAGGCGCTGGAGGACGGCCGCTTCTCGCTGGCGACCCTGGAAGCGCGGCGCAGTGGAGCCCCGCTGCCGGAGCGCCGCCTTCCGTGCTTCTTCGACCCGCGGCACGGTCCTTCGGTGCGTGACGTGGAGTGGGCGCCGCCCGGCGGCGTCGTCCGCAGTGTCCCGTCCTGCGCGGCGGATGCCGCCCGGCTGGCCGACGGTCAGCAGCCGATGACCCGTACCGTCCAGACCGCGTCGGGACCGCAGCCGTACTGGGACGCTGGGCCCGCTTACGCGCCCTGGGCAGGCGGTTACTTCGGTGGCGGGCTGCTGTCGGGGCTGCTGGTGGGCACACTACTGGGCAGCGTGATGAGTGCGCCGTACACCTACGCCGACACCGGTCCGGGCTTCGACGGCGGATTCGACGGCGGCTGGGACGGCGATGGCCACGACTGGGGCGATGCGCATGTCCCCCAGGGCGGCGACTATTCCGGTGCCGACTTCAACCCCGCGGACTTCTCCGGCGGGTTCGGAGACGGAGGGTCCGACGACTTCGGGGGCGATTTCGGGGGCGGCGATTGGTGATCCCGGACGCGACATGGCGCTCGCGACGGTGAGGGGCGGGATATGGGGGCTGACAACCGGTAGCCGATGGTCGGGCTGGCAACCGAGGAGAAGGAGAAGGATGGGCCTCCTCACGCGCGGCTCCTCAGGATGAGCAGGATCGTGGCCCTATAGTCGTATTTTTCGCCTAAATGCGGGTAAATAGGTGCCATGGTGATGATCAGCGCGATGTACGCCGCGGCTGGTGGATCCTTCTATGCCGGTCCGCTCTTGATGGGCATCGTCCTCGTCGTGGGGCTGAGCTTGGTCGGCATCCTGTACGGCTGGCTCAAGAGCGGCCCCAAACGGTCACAGCCGCCGATCATCAAGGAGCCGCAGCCACGTGCCGGGGCATGGCAGACGCCCGATGAAGTGGGGCGCGAGACGCCGTCCGACCATGGGCCGGGTCACCAGGAGGGGGAACCAGTGGAATACGAGGAGGGAAGCGCTCCTCCGGAGGAGGTGCCGCACGACGGGAGACGCCGCATGCCGTACGAACTGCGGGACTCCTACCCCGGCCCGCGGCACTGACGTCCTGCTGAGCCCCTCGTCGAGCACCTTGTGAGCACCAGCGGCGGCAACGGCCGCCGCTGGTTCCTTCCTGTCCGCGGAGGGCCGGCGCCGTGAGGGGCGCTGCGAGCAACAGCGTGGTAGCGATCTGAGCGGTACGGGAGCGACATCCGCAAGTATTACTGAGCCATCGGAGTGGTGTTCATCGGAGGATCGCCGCGTATCGGGCGTTGGTCCCAACTTGTCCCGAATTGCGCACTCATCATGAGGAAGGTATAGAGACCGCCCCCACTGAAAGCGAGGGACCGTGGCTACCACCCGGATCATGAGGATGTGGACCGTCTTCGTCTTCGCCTTCCTCAAGTTCCTTTCCGCTCTTGGCCTCAAGAGCTCGACCGCCAGGCAGCAGCCGACGACGCAGCAGCTGGGCACGCTCCCGCCCGCGCCATTCATCCCGGCCACCGCGGAACCGCTCCGCTGGGAGCTGCCTTATGGACTGTCGTATGGGCTGCCGGACGAGGGATTTTTGCCTCCCACGATCAAACAGCGCATCCGGGCGGAGGCCCACGGCGCAACGCCGACCTCCCGGCACGTGTCCCGCAGCAGCGCTGAGGTCTCGCACGCCGACCCCATCGGTGCGGCGGCCACCGCGACGATTCCCGCCGCGCCTCATCGGACGCGTCCCCTCTGCCTCGCGTAGAAGACCTGAGGCGGCAGCTTCAAAGACTTACGGTTCTGGGCAGCTGTGAGTTCCCAGAGAACTCACAGACAGTCGAAAAGCCTCTTTCAGCCAGGCCGTAGAACAGCCAGGCCGTAGAACAGCTAGGCCGTAGAACAGCCAGGCCGTAGAAAGTGGTTGCCGGACGTGAACGGGCTCGACCTGTTGCTGATGTTGCGCTGCGAAATCCCCGATGTGCTTGTGCTCTTCCTCGCCGCCAAGGACAGGCTGGAGGAACGGATTGCCGGGCTCACCGCGGGCGGTGACGACGTGTAAGGTAGACGCTGCCGCTCCCTGATGACCCACACCAGGCGCGGCGCCGGATACCTCATAAACCTGCAGAAACCGCATGGCGGACCGAGCGACGCACGCGAGCAGGCGGAATGGTCGGCCGAGACTCCGGTCGAGAGAGGGACCGCGTCGCAATGAGCGCACCACCGCTGCCCGGCGTGCTCGGGGACATCGCACCGATCCTGAACCACTGGGGTTACTGGGCCATCGGCGGTCTCATCTTCGTCGAGGACTTCGGCGTCCCAGCCCCGGGCGAGACAATCCTGATTGCCGCGGCACTTTACGCGGGGGCCGGTCAGCTCAACATCGTCATCGTCGTCGCCATCGGCATCGTCGCCGCCGTACTTGGCGACAACGTCGGTTACCTCATCGGTCGCACGGGAGGGCATGCCCTGGTCCAGCGGTACGGCAAATACATCTTCTTGACCCCTGAACGGTACGAGAAGACCGAGAAGTTCTTCACCCGGCATGGTGGCAAGGTCGTCACGATCGCCCGTTTCATCGAAGGATTGCGCCAGTTCAACGGCATCATCGCGGGCACTACCGAGATGCCCTGGCGCAAGTTCCTTGCCTTCAACGTGCTCGGCGCCGCGCTGTGGGTCGGACTGTGGGCCGGCGTCGGCTATATGGCGGGTAACCACATCACCGCCATCTACACGCAGGTCAACCGTTACTCCACCTATCTGCTGGCGGGCCTGGGACTGCTGATCGTCGTGCTTGTTGTCCGCGCTGTACTGCGTCGGCGCCGCGCGAAGGTCGATATGCAGTGAGCAGTCGGAACACTCATATGCGTGACCTGCGTCCGGGCGAGTAGGTCGAGCCGCCGATCAGGAATTGCCGTATCGCGATGCCGCATCGCCGATGCCGCATCGCCGATACCGAGTTGCTGATGCCGTATCGCGATGCCGAGTCGCCAACACCCAATTGCCGATAGCGAATTACCCCGAGTACTCCCACCGTCCCACGACCCATGCAAAGGGTCCTTGGGACATCGAATCGACACCCCAAGGACCCTTTGTTTCGGGCTTGCGTCAGCCGAGCGTTGCAAGTGCCTCGTTGAAGATCTTCGACGGACGCATGATGGCTGATGCCTTGGCCGGATCGGGTTGGTAGTAACCGCCGACGTCGGCCGGCGAGCCTTGTACCGTGATCAGCTCGTCGACGATGGTCTGCTCCTGCTCGGTGAGCGTCTTGGCGAGATCGGCGAACGCCTGCGCGAGCGATGCGTCGTCGGTCTGCTTGGCCAGCTCCTGCGCCCAGTAGAGCGCCAGGTAGAAGTGGCTGCCGCGGTTGTCGATGCTGCCCAAGCGGCGACTGGGTGATTTGTCCTCGTTGAGGAAGGTCGCCGTCGCGCGGTCGAGGGTGTCGGCGAGCACCTGGGCGCGCGCGTTGCCGGTCCGCTGCGCGAGGTGCTCGAAGCTGGCCGCGAGCGCGAAGAATTCGCCCAGGCTGTCCCAGCGCAGGTAATTCTCCTTGAGAAGCTGCTGGACGTGCTTGGGTGCGGAGCCGCCGGCGCCGGTTTCGAAGAGCCCGCCGCCGTTCATCAGCGGCACGATCGAGAGCATCTTGGCGCTCGTGCCGAGCTCCAGGATCGGGAAGAGGTCGGTGAGGTAGTCGCGCAGTACATTGCCGGTGACCGAGATCGTGTTCTCGCCACGGCGGATCCGTTCCAAGGAGAATGCGGTGGCCTCGACCGGCGGCATGATCTTGATTTGCAGGCCGTCGGTGTCGTGCTCGAGAAGGTACGCCTTGACCTTCTCGAGCAGCTTCGCGTCGTGTGCGCGCCCCTCGTCGAGCCAGAACACCGCCGGTTCGCCGGTGGCACGGGCGCGGGTGACGGCGAGCTTCACCCAGTCCTTGATCGCGGCGTCCTTGGTCTGGCACATACGGAAGATGTCGCCGGCGCCGACCACCTGCTCCAGGACCACGGTGCCGGCCTGGTCGACGACCCGAATCGTGCCCGTCGTCGGGATCTCGAAGGTCTTGTCGTGGCTGCCGTACTCCTCGGCCTTCTGCGCCATCAGGCCGACGTTCGGCACCGAACCCATCGTCGCGGGGTCGAAGGCCCCGTTGGCGCGGCAGTCGTCAATGACGACCTGATAGACGCCGGAGTAGCTGCTGTCGGGGAGGACCGCGAGAGTGTCGTGCTCCTGACCGTCCGGCCCCCACATGTGGCCGGAGTTGCGGATCATGGCCGGCATGGAGGCGTCGACGATGACATCGCTGGGTACGTGCAGGTTGGTGATGCCGCGGTCGGAGTCGACCATCGCCAAGGCGGGTCCTTCGGCCAGCTCGGCCTCGAAAGACGCCTTGATCTGCGCACCCTCGGGCAGCGACTCCAGGCCCTTGAAGATGCCGCCGAGACCGTCGTTCGGGCTCAGACCGGCTGCGGCGAACCTCTCGCCGTAAGCGGCGAACGTCTTCGGAAAGAAGGCGCGCACCACATGACCGAAGACGATGGGGTCGGAGACCTTCATCATGGTGGCCTTCAGATGTACTGAGAACAGCACGCCCTCGGCCTTGGCCCGAGCGACCTGCTGACTGAGGAACTCCCGCAGCGGCCCGACGCGCATGACGGAGGCGTCCACGATCTCGCCCGCCAGGACAGGAACGGACTCACGCAGGACGGTGGTGCTGCCGTCGTCGCCCGCCAGCTCGATGCGCAGCGAGTCGTCCTCGGCGATGACCGCGGACTTCTCGGTGGAGCGGAAGTCGTCGGCGCTCATGGTGGCGACATTCGTTTTCGAGCCGGAAGTCCAGGCACCCATCCGGTGCGGGTGGGTGCTGGCGTAGTTCTTCACCGATGCGGGGGCACGGCGGTCCGAATTGCCCTCGCGCAGCACCGGATTGACGGCGCTGCCCTTGATCTTGTCGTAGCGTGAGCGGATCTCCCGCTCCTCGTCGGTCTTCGGGTCGTCCGGGTAGTCAGGCAGCGAGTAGCCCTGCTGTTGCAGTTCGGCAATGGCTGCTTTGAGCTGCGGGATCGATGCCGAGATGTTCGGCAGCTTGATGATGTTCGCCTCGGGTGTCCTGGCCAGCTCACCGAGCTCGGCGAGGGCGTCATCGACGCGCCGGCCCTCTTCGAGGTACTCGGGGAAGCGCGCGATGATCCGCCCGGCGAGGGAGATGTCGCGGCTGACAACACTGACCCCGGCCTTCGAGGCGTAGGCCTGGACCACAGGCAGGAACGAGTACGTCGCCAGGGCCGGGGCCTCGTCGGTGTGCGTATAGATGATGGTCGAGTCAGTCACCGCTACTCCGCTCCACGTCTACATCGTCTCGATATCAAGATATCTCGTGGATGTCCCTCTCCGAAATCAGCCTCCCGGGTCGGCGACGGGGCCTGGGGAGTGCCTGGGAGATGCCTGGGGGTGCCTGGGGAATTGCGCCGGGAGACGGGCAGTGAGCAGGGCGGCGAGGCGAAAAGCGGCGGCAGACATCTCCGGCCTCGCCGAGGTGGTTTTCCTCTCGGCGAGGCCGGACGGGCGCGGTTACCTCTGAACGAGGCCGCTGCGCTGCATCTCAGCCCGCAGTGTGGCGAGGAGTGCCTCCACGGAGGAGCTGGATTGGAATGTCGGGACAGTGGGTTGCAGACCGAGGGCAGCGGGGGCGTCGGGCAATCCGGTGCCGATGCGTGTCGGGTCGATGCCGGGCACCGGGCGGCAGCTGGCACGGAGCATGGCGTGGACGTGATCGACGCGGGCGGCGCTGCGGGGTTGGGGTTGGATGCGCAACGCGTCGTGGTGAGCCAGGGTGAGGGCGGCCAAGCCGGTGATGTGGGATGCGGCAATGGCGGTGCCGTCGTAAGGGGTGTAGGTGTCGCCTGGCGCGGTGGTGATGACGGCGACGCCGGGGCCGCTCAAGTCGACGCCTGGGCCCAGCGGGGTGAACGGGGGCGCGTAGAGGTTGGTCGCCGTCGGATGTCCTGGGGCGTAGGCGGCGCTGGGGGCGGTCGGGGGGTAGGTGCCCGTGTGGCCGAGAGCGCCCACGGCGAGGATGCCGGGCAGACGGGCGGGGAAGGCCACCGTGGTGCCGTCGTCGCCGGCCGGGGCGACGCAGACGATGCCGGCGGCGCGGGAATCCACGATCTTCAGCGCCAGAAGTGCGGAGGGCCTGGCGCAGATCAGGTTGATCTGGGCGATGTCGACGTCGTGGGTGATGCACCAGTCCAGGGCCTGCAGGAGGTTGCTGATTCTGCCTCCGGGGTACAGCTTGAGCGCGTGGAGGGTCGCTTCGGCGGCGATTCCGGTGATACCGGTTCGATTGTCAGCGGCGGCGATGATGCCTGCGCAGGCGGTGCCGTGCCCGGTGGTGTCGTTGTCCCATCCTTCACTGGAGTTGGCGACGAAGTCGAAGCCGGTGCCCACCGCGGTCTTCAGGTCGGGGTGGGCCGTGGCGACGCCGGAGTCCAGCAGGGCGACGGTGACGCCGTGGCCGCGGTAGGTCGGGGGCAGTTCGTGCAGCCGCATGATCTGCTGGCCCCAGCCGTAGATGGCTCGCTCCGGGAAACCTTCGAACGTCTCGCTGAGAGGCTTGAGTCGGATGAGGGCTTCCTTGCCGTCCTCGGGCAGACCCGGATTGTCGATCCTGGCGGCCCAGTACCCGCCGGGGGCGCGGACGTGCAGAGTGTTGATCTCCGACGGTGTCCCCGTCGGCAGTACGAGGGTGGCCCGTCCCTCTGCGGCGGTGACGGCGTGTGCGGGCCAGCCCGCGCCAGCCGCCCATACGTGCACTCCCGGCACCCCGGCGCCGTCTCGGCCGGTGACTCGCACGGTGAAGGTGGCCGCCTCCGTCAGCGGGACGGCGAGCGCCGGATCCGTTCCCGCCACCGCCGGGGTGATCGGGCTGGGTGTGTTGAATGTCAGAGGTTGGTCGGACTCGACCAGGACCTGCGGATTCGCGGCCAGCACTGCCGCCCGCTCGTGGGGCATCCGGACCACAGCGACGGGCGGGCATGCCGGATTCGGCTCGGCGATTGCTCCGAGTCCGCGGCTGCGATTGGGCCACACATGATCGATCACGTTTACGTCGGGATCTTCGTCCAACAGAGTGAACAGCGCGGGCGGCTCGATCGGCCGTACACTGCTGCTCCGCAGATGCGGCGGCCGAGGTGCCACCAGATACCGGCCGACCGCTGCCCCCGGCGTCACTTCCCCGTGCCCATGGCCCATCTGCTGATGTGCGCCCCCAGCGGACATCTCGGGCTTCGCCTGTCCCTCGCCGCCAGCCATCTCACTCATAACTGCTCCAGCCTCCGCGCTGTCGAATGCCTCGGAATACTTTGGGATGCCTTGAATGCCTTGAATTCCTTGGGATAGTGCTTTGCCCGGTGGTCTCGGACGCGGGCGGTGGGTCAGCGGGCAGGCGCTCGGCCGACCCAACGTGCCCGGAAGGCGCGATGCGCCTTCCGGGCTTTGTGCGGCGACGCTGTCCGATCAGATGCCGATGCCGGCCAGCAGCGGCTGCTGCTGCTGCGAGATGCCCTGCAGACCCTGCTGCCCGAACGGCTGCTGCTGCTGCTGGCCGAAGGGCTGCTGGCCTTACTGCTGCTGGCCGAAGGGCTGCTGACGCTGGAGCTGCTGGAGCTGGTGGAGCTGGCTGCACGCGGCGTGAATCACTGGGGCCACCCGGCGAGCGGACTCGACCACCACGTTCGACCACGCCTGCGGGTGCAGCTGGCCCTGCATCTGAATGCCGGCGAGTGCCTGCTGATCCATGCGCAGCTGCTCAACCACGGTGCCGACAGCCACTGAGGCACAGCGCAGGGCCGCCTCGGTGATCGCCTGCAGCGGGCTCTGACCCGCCTGCCCCATCTGGGCCACGCCCTGCTGGCCGAAGGGCTGCTGGCCGTACTGCTGCTGGCCGTACCCCTGCTGGCCGAAGGGCTGCTGGCCGTACTGCTGCTGGCCGTACCCCTGCTGGCCGAAGGGCTGCTGGCCGTACCCCTGCTGCCCGAAC
>JAFAUH010000129.1 GCA_019243445.1 Streptomycetaceae bacterium
CGGGATGTGCTGGTTCGACCGGAAGACCTGGACAAGGTTCTCCACGGCATGCCGGTTCCCAAGGCGTCCTTGCCTGAGTCGGCCCCGCCGCAGCGGGAGCAGATCAAGAGCCGCCCGGCGGAGGAGGGCACGGTGTTGTACCGGTACAACATCGAAATTCCGACGGGCGGGAGCGGTGAGGCATGGGTCATCGCCGACGGCCAGTTCCGCGTACCCGCCGGGCCGGACCAGCAGGCGGCGGCCGAACGCGTCGCCGCAGACAAGCTGCGCGCCCTGTTCAAGACCGAGGCGGAACGCCGACGTCCGGTGCCGGAGGGCCATCAGCGCGATTACGTCATTCACGCCGTTGGGCCAGGAGGCCAGAAGCAGGCGATCCGGATTACCGGCCGCACGCTGCACCACACCGGCGACGCGAAGGCCAAGCAGGCAGAGAAAACACCCACAGCTGGGCACAATGCCCCGGCTGCGGAGGCAGAGCAGACGCCCGCCCCGCCGCAGCGTGCGGAGGCGACGGCCAACGGGACGACGATGCCAGCCGGTGACCACACCACATATCGGTGGAAGATCACTGTTCCGGGCGAAAACAAGGAGGAGATCCTCGCGAGCGGCGAGTTTCAGGTAGCCGCTGGACCAGGTGAACGGGAGGCGCTTAAGGCTCTAGCCACTGAGCGGGTGAGTAAGCATGTTCCCCCGGGAATGCCCGACCATCGTGCCCGGGAGGTCATCATTAGTGCGGTGGGCCCCAAAGGGTGGCACGACGCGCTTCATGTGCGCGGAGACGAGGTACGCAACACCGTTGCGGATCCGGCGGTATCGGCCGATGTACGGGCCGAGGCGGAGAACGCCGCCCGCATGGCCCGGATGGCCAGCCCCGGGCCGGTGGACGCGGCGTTGCCGCAGCAGAAAGCGGAGAGGCCGGCGGTGTCGGGAAAAGTGGTGCGGCACCAGGGACAGGATCTGACGCAGCGGCGCGGAGGCCCCCGCCCGGGACGATAATCGCCTGACCCGGTGCCCTGATCGCCCGGCATACACCAGCGGGGCGGCCCCTCGAAAAGGGAGGCCGCCCCGCTGGTCTGTGCGGCGGTTTCGCTACGCGACCCGGGCCGCCGCGGGCTTGTCGCCGCTGCCTTTATCGTCGTCTTCCTGGTCCTTGTTCTCGACGGCCGTGAGTGCGTCGATCACGGCCGCCGGTACCGGTGCCGAGAGCAGTGGGGGCACCGGCTCGTGCTTGTCGGGCGTGCACTGCGCGAACGGCCCGTCAGGGCCCAGCAACGTGGGTAGCTGCGAGTCGAAGTGGTCGCGGAACCACACGCCCATGCCGGTACCCACGTCGAGCCGCAGCACCTCCCAAGACCGCCACAGCGCCTCGAACCTGACCATCGCTTCGGCGTGCGCCCACCACAGCCGGCACCACCGCACCGTGCCCGTACCGGTCTTGCGCTGGAAGGTGGGGATAAACCAGTTCTCCACCCACGCCACCGCATGCGGGAACACCGGCTTCGGCTTCGGTTTCTCCTTGCCCTTCTTGTCCTTGCCGTCGCCGTCGCTGTCGGCTTTGGCCCGCCGCTGGGCCTCTTCGAGGATCGGGTGGGCCCAGTCCACAAAGTCCTCAAGGCCGCCGACGGCGCTGTGCACGGCCCTCAGCTGTGCGGCCACGTCCTGAAGGTTGGGCACCGCAGGATCAGTGACCGCCCCGGAGGCATCGGTTGCTTCCGAAGCGTCGGCCGCCTCGGGGGCCGGTTGGTTCCCGGTCGTCTCGTCGTCCATGCTCAGCCGCCCGCGTAGGAGGCCGCCGCCCACTGCTGCACCTGTTGTTTGGCCTTGTGTTCCAACTCGGCGATCAGCTCGCGCTCAGGGTGGTGCTTGAAGTAGGGCAGCAGGTCGACCATGGCCACCGGGGTACCGGTGGCCAGCAGCAGCGCGGTTCCCTTCCGCAGCGCGCGGATATCAGCGGCGGACATGATCTGTTGGCGGCGTGGACTGTCGGAGACCGACCAGCCGTCGCGGGTGCGGGTGACGCTGCGCGTGGGCACGTCGTGATCGCCGATGAGCCGGGCCAGGTCCGAGGCGAGGTTGGCGTCATCGATACCCGCGCCGATGATCTTGATGGTGGAGGCGCCCCAGAGCATTTCCATTCCGGTCTCGCCCCATACGGATTCGCCCTGCTTGATCGACTGGAGGATGGTCAGGACGTTGATGCCCGCGCCGCCGAGGTAGGAGTACAGGTCGGGAAGGTCGCCGATGGGGCAGACGTTGGCCGCCTCATCAAGGATCACGTCCATGGACGGGTCGAGGCGGCCGCCCATCGCTTCGGCGGCCCGCATCGCTTCCCGGAACAGGGAGTCGGTCAGCGCCGCGACCAGCGGTGCAGCCGAACCGGCGCCTTTGTGGCTCATCAGGTAGAAGGTGCCGGTGGAGCGGACGAAGTGGCGGAGGTTGAGCCGCTGCATCGGGCGGGATGGTTTGGTCACCCAGGCCATGATGCGCGGGTCGCGCAGGCAGGCCGCACCCGAGCGGGCGGTTTCGTAGATGCCTTGGGTGGTCTCGTCCGCGCCGGCCTGCCGGGCCCGGTAGTTGCGGGCCATGTTCTTGAACTGCGGGTGTCGTTCCAGGATCGTGGCGGGCACGCCGGTTGAGGTGTCGACCAGCCAGCCGAACACGTCGTCAAGGCTGCGGTTGTCGAGGGCAGCGGCGAGGATCAGTTCGCTCAGCAGCGCGCGGGCGGCCGGTCCCCAGATCTCCCGGGCGCGTTCGTCAGCGACGCCGGCCACGAAGTGCTGCGCGAGCCGTCCGGCGTCCTCCACGTTGTCGATGCCCTCCAGCGGGTTCCACCACCACTCTTGCGGGTGGTGGGCGATGCGTTGGGGGTCGAACACCAAGATGGGGCCCTTGGTGTGCTTGGCGCGGTAGGCGGCTGTGGCCTGCCAGACGTCCGCGCGGCGGCTGGTGACGACACAGGCTCCCTTGGCGGCCAGGACGCGCGGGATCGCGTACGCGGACGTCTTGAACGACCGCGGCGCCATGATGGCCAGCTCCACATCCTCCAGGTTGCGCCGCAGCTCCGGCCCGTTCGGGCGGAGGCGCCCGAGCAGGGCGCCGCACTCGTCGGGGTCGAGGTCTTCGGCACTCTGCCCGGCCAGTGACGGCCGCAGGTTGAGGGCCGCCTCGGCCAGGACCGGTGTGGTCAAGTGGGCCACGTCGGCGGGCCCGGCCAGGTGGCGGGCGGGGTCGTTGCGGTCAGGCACGCGGCGCCGGATCGCGCGGACGGCGAAGAACACGCCGACCAGGGCGGCCGCGCCGAGGACGGCGGCGAAGGCGAGGATCAGGCCGGTCGGGACGCCGGGCCAGATGCGGGCCAGGTCGCCGCGGACGGCGGCGCCGAGAAGCGCCCAGCTGTAGGGCGAGTGCCAGCCGTGGCCGGTGACCAGGGAGGCCAGGCCGCCGCCGAGGGTGAGTGCGGCCAGCGCGCCGGCGGCCGCGGCCAGGGCGGCGAGGATCGTCAGCGGAACCCACGGGTCCGCCGGTCCGCCGCCGCGCGGGGTGTCGCGGATGCTCATGGTTCAGGCCCCCATAACCGTCGTGGACTTGTGACCGCGGATCGCGGCATCGGTGTTGTACAGGTCGATCTCCCGGGGGGTGAGGTGCATTTCCACCGGGATGCCGAGCCGGCCGCCGCACTTGATCAGGTACTTGCCGCGGCCCGGGTGCGGCCGGTCGGTCGCCCAGGACTCCGGCGCCGACCAGGACGCCACGAACTCGCGCTCGGAGGAGGTGAGCGCACGCACCGCGTGGACGCGGGCCAACTCCAGGTCCGGCAGCGCGCCGAGGATGGTCACCGCCGACCGCTCCACGAACCCGCGTGCTTTGGCGCGGTCTTCCTCGGTCGGCAGGGCCTCCAGGTCGGACAGCGAATGCGTGGTGATGATCGAGCCGACGCCCTGGTGCCGGTTGAGGCGGGTCAGTCGGTCGGTGCGGTCGACCAGGCCCGGCGCCGCCCGCAGCGAACGCCACATCTCGTCTTGAATCGTCAGATAGGGCCGGTCGTTGCCGACCGCGCGGGCCGCGTCGACCAGGCCGAAGCCGTACGCCCAGGTGCATTGCAGTGCGGCCGCCACCACGTCGTCACTGGCTTTGTCGAGGGCTGAGATGTCGATGGAGACGGCGGGGGCGTTCATGTCCACCGGGGCGGTGGTGTGTCCGTCGAACAGGCCGCGCAGCACACCGTGGCTGATACGGGCCAGCGTGCGCACGATGCCGTCAGTCAGCTCGCGGTACTCCGTCTCACTGCGGGCCCGCACCGCGTGCCGCAACTCCTGATCGCCCGCCTCGATCTGCGCGACCACTTCCGGGATGATCGGCTGCACGCCGGTGCGGCGGTCCAACACGTCGAGAGCGGCACCGAGTACGAGCTCTTCGGCGTCGGTGATCGGCACCCCGCGCGAGCCGCGGGCGATCGTGCACAGAGCCAGCAGCAGGGTCAGCCGTCGGCCGCGGATCTCCGCCCGCAAGGTGGCGGCCTTGGCCGGGGCGGTTCGCTCCAGGTGCGGGAGGGCTTGCCCGAGCGGGCCGGAGTCCAGCGGGTTGAGGGTGTGCAGGCCCCATCCGATCTTGACGACCTGTCCGCCCATCGCGGTCACCAGGGGCCCGTACTCGCCCTTGAGGTCTCCCAAGGACAGTACGCCCACGCCGAAGGCGATCAGCCCGGAGGCGATGCGTTTGGAGATCGCCGACTTGCCGATGCCCGGCTCTCCGAGGACGAAGATGCCGGGGTTGGTGATGATGTTGTGCCGTACCCAGTCGATCGGATCAAGTGCCACCACCTCGCCCCAGATCATGTGACGGCCGATCGGCACGCCGACCGAGGGCGCCCCGGAACCGGCGGTGAAGGGGAACAGGCCGCAGGTCTGCACGGTCGTGGCCTGGAACCGGGGCGGTACCGCGATGTGCGAGGCCCGCCCCTTGCCAGAGCCGCGCCAGCCCCACGAGGGCGGCGTGGGCCCGGTGACCGGAAGTGAGGGATCACGGCGAGGCTGAGGCTTTGCGAGACGAGGCGCGGGCTTAAACGGCGCGGACATGAACATCCCTCCAGTACGGGGTTTGCGGGCGGTGCGATTGAGCGCCGAGGGCAACAGCCCGGCGGGGTCGGCATCTTCACCGGCCCCCGGCCCCGGGACGGATGCCGGGGGCCGGGCACCAGTGGAGGCGCCGACCGGGTGTCAGCGGGTGCGCCGACGGGCGATGTCGGGCAGGTAGATGCCCAGCGGCAGCGTCGCGGCGAACGCTGCGGACTGTGAGCGGACCGCCCTGCGGAGCTTGATCTTGGAGGAGCCGGCCCGCTGTTCAATGTCGGAGATCGCGCGGTCCAGGTCCTTGGCGTTGGTCACGGTGGTGGTGACCACCAGCGAGGACAGGCCGAGACCTGCGCCCATGGCTTCCTCGCGGGCGGCCTGCATGGCGCGTTCGCGGTCGGCCGCATCCTGCGCGGTCTCCGACCGGTTGGTGCGGGCACGCACCGCCGCCCGGTAGGCGGCCGCGTTCACCTCGTCCTCCAGCTTGTCGGCGGCCGCCTCAGCGGGGAACGGCTCATAGAACAAGGTGACGCGCTTGGGGTGGCGGCCCGGCCCGAGCAGCGGGGCCAGCACGTCGGAGGTGACGAACTGCCGCGGCGGGTTGGCCCAGATCCACGAGATGCTGGTACCGGAGTCGTGCTCGTACCGGTCGAAGTGTTCGCGGGCGTCGATCGGGGGCATGGCCCCCGGCTCCAAAAGGGCGGCCGGATTGTTGGCCAGGATGCGGGCCACCTCACCGCGGGCGGCCGGGTCGAAGGCCGTGCGGACGATCCCGGCGAGCTGCGCGGCCGAGGCCCGCCCCAGCACGCTGACCCCGCAGCTGCCCAACGACGCCTGGAGACCGCGCAGGATGCGGCCGCACTCGGCGACCGCATCGGCGAACGTCTCCGGCTGTTGCGGGGCCTTGGCCGGGTCGAAGGTGATCGACACGCGGGTGTCGACAGCCGCCGAGGCCGCGGGCGAGATCTGCACCAGGTCGGCCATGAGTTCGCGGGCCGGGGCCGGGGCGTGCGGGTCGATGCGCCGCGATACGTAGTCTTCCAGGGTGCTGCCCGGGTCCGGGGCGGTGTCGACGGTGACGGCGACGTGCGCCACGACCGGGGTGTGACCGAGGCGGGCCAGCCACGCGCCCCACTGCGACACCCACACATCCACGTTCTCGCGGTTGGCGAGCGCGGTCGAGGTGGGAGCCACCTGGATGGTGGCGGTCAGGTGGCCGGAGCGGCGGTGCCAGGCCATGCCGTAGTGCCCGCCTTCCCCGTCTTCCGCGGAGATCGGCACGATGGGCGCCAAGACGCCGGGCAGGTCGTTGTCGGTCTTATGCAGCGTCATCACGCCGGAGGTGTACTCGGTTTGCCCCGCGCGGCGCCCGGCTCGCCAGCGGGAGGAGTGCACCACGGCGTCGACCAGGGGGATGCCGTTCCAGCGGGCCATGGTCACGGCGATGACCACGGCGGCCGCCGGGCCGGCGAAGAAGAGGACCAGGTGCACGGAGATGGCTGCGGCGGTGATCACGCCGACGACGGCGATCAGGACGATCACGGTCTGTGTGGGAGTGAGGTTGCCCAGGCCGATGCCGCGCGACTTGCGCCACCCGCCGTAGAGCCTCACCTTGGGGGATTCAGAACTCATCGCTTGCCTCTTACTCGGACGACGGCGGGTTGGTCATGTTGTTCGCCGCGCTGTTGGCGGCCCCGTGCACGATCTGTGCGGCCTCCACCGCGACGCCTGCCGGGCCCGCGACCGTCGAGGCACCGGCCGTGGTGGCTGCGGCCGTCTCGGCTCCCGTCCCGGCGGCCACTTGGGCGCCCGTGGACTGCGAGGGAATATTGCCGCCGGGGTCGCCTTGCGGTGTGGACGGCGGGGGTGGTGCCCCTGGACTGTCCTCGGGCGTCGGCGGTGGGGGCGGTGTGGCGCCTTGCGGGTTCTGGCCCGGGTCGGGAAGGTTCTGGCTGATCATCTGTGCGTGCTGGGCCGCGCTGATGGGCTGAGCGCCGCTGCCGTCGCGGGAAGCTTGCAGGCGTAGGGCCGCAGCGCCGAATCCGGCGAGTGCGGCCATCGTGCCGCCGCTGGAGTCCATGACCGAGCCGGACGCCCAGGAGAACAGCTTGATGAGGACCGGTAGGGCCAGGAGGGAGAGCAGCATCATGGACAGGCCGACCAGTACCTCTGTGGGGCCGCGGCCGTTGCCGATCAGCTTGAACGCCGTGAAGTCGATCAAAGACGCGCCCGGTTCCCAGAAGATCAGCGCGAGTGTCCAGCCGAAGACTTTCGGCAGCCAGGCCCGGCCGAATCCCGCCAACTGCCCGGCGGCGGCCAGCGGCAGGCAGCCGGTCAAGACGATGACCGAGCCTTCCCGCAGGAGGCCGAGGATCCACTGCACGACCCCGGCGAGAAAGCCGAGGATGCCCAGCAGGATGATCGCGGCGAACATGTTGTCCAGGCCGGCGAAGCCGAATATCTCAGCCAGCCGGGCCCCGAACGCGCGGCCAGTCGCCTGATCGAGCACCCACTTGGAGAACCCGGCAGACGCCTGCATGAACAAGTTCACCGTGGCCGTGCCGCAGGTGGTCCAGAACGCGAGTTTGAACAGCCCCTCCCCCAAGGAGATCAGGGGATCAGGCTTGCCGGAGACCACCATCTTGATCCCGACCAGGATCACACCGGCGACCGCCACGGCGATGGTGACCGGCAGCATCACCTGGCGGATCGAGTCCACGACGGAGGTGTTCACCCCGTCGGTGTTCGTGTCGATCCACCACGTGAAGCTCTCTTTGATCATCCACGCGCACGAGTCTTCGATGGCGTGGGCCAGGGCCTCGATCGCGGATTGGGCGCCATCTTTGACGCACGCGCCCATGTCGGTAATGCCGCAGCTCATCCGTTCACCCCCGGGAAGAGGGTGTAACCGGCGGTGGACGAGACCGGGTTGAACGGCCACTGCCCGCCGTCGGGGGTGCGCAGCTTCCAGTCTCCGCCGACCCAGTCCAGTGTCATCGGGAAGTCACCCATGACGGTGCCTCCGGTGTTCGGGTTGGCCCCGCGTGAGAGCAGATGCAGTGTGACCGTCTGGCCGGAGCCGTCCGCGCCGTCGGCCGCGTAGCCGATCACCTGGGCGTAGATCCTCAAGGGGGTGCCGTCCGGCACTCCGGAGGACTGCCGGGCTTCCTGGTAGTCGCTGTCCAGCTGGGCCCGGAAGGTCGAGGTGTCGCCGGTCATCTGCTGTTCCACGGTGGGCCCGTAGGTGTCGGGCCCGGCCTGAGCTGATGCCCGCGAACCGAGATGTACAGCAGCCTCCACGGCGCCGCCGAGGTTGTGAGCGAACCCGGCGGCGTGGGTGTCGGTGTACACCTGGGGCCCGTACAGGGGGCTGATCGGGAGTTGAGCGCCGTGGAAGTCCTGGAAGGTGACGCCCTTCCAGGCCGGGGCGGTTGAGGAGCCGCCGCCGTTGTTGTCCCCGCTGCCGGGGGCCGGGGAGACCACAGTGCCGCCCGGCTCGTCGGGCCCGCCGGAGGCGGCCGCCGGCGGGGTGGCCGGGGATGGTTTGCCCCAGTTGTCGTTGTAGCCGATGACGGCCGCGATCACCGCGGCGGCGACCACGACGCCGGTCACGACCAGCGCGGTCCGCCGACGCCGCTTCGGCGCCGGGGCGCCCGCGGTTTCGGGGGTGTTGTTCCTCGTGGAGTTGGTCATCGCTCAGCCTCCCACGAACTGGCCGAGCAGGCCCGCGCCACCGGAGATGAGGGCAACGCCCAGCACTTTCCACGGGATTTCGACGGCGGCGTCGGCCGCCGTGGTGGCGCCGCGGCCGCCGCCGGAGCCCCACAGCATCTTGATGCCGGACAAGATGATGGATCCGGCCGCGATCGAGTAGCCGCCCCACTTGAGCCAGCCCAGCAAGGTGTCGCGGGGCCCGGTGAGCTCAGTAGGGGTCTTGGCACCGGGGTTGGGGATGTTGGCGCCGCTGTCGGCGAGGGTGAGCCACTCGTGAACGTGGTGCAGGGCGGTGATCATGCGCTTACTCCGGGATTCGGGACAGGTGCGGACAGCACGGTTCGCAAGGTGGCCAGCGCGTCAACGACGTTGCGCGGTGCGGTGACGTTGAGGGGGTTGTCCACGTCCCGCCACAGCGGGACGAACGGCAGCCGGACGATTACCTGTACGCGGTCTTGCAGCAGCTTCAGGCGGGCGCGGGCTGTTGGCGGTTCGGACAAGGGACTGTCGGCGACGACGACCAGGACCGGCGGGCGGGCGAGGAAGCCGTGGGTGATGTTGTGGTGAGCGCCGCCCACCGCCGTGGTGGCCTGAGCCGTGCCGTAGGCCGTGCCGCGGCAGACCAGCACCAACGGGACCGCGCCGACGTGCATTTGATCGAGGCGGATCTCGTGTGCGCTTGGCGCCAGTAGGCGGGTAACGGTGGTGGCTCCCGAGCCGCCGTGGCAGCCGGCCACCGCTACCGCAGGGATGAACAGCGGGGGAAGCCCCGCGCCCACAGGCGAGCGGCGGCCGCGTTTGAAGACGTCCATGAACGCCCCCCTTTCTTGCGGTGATTGGATAGCGACGCTTTGCCACAGCACCCTTTGGAGCTCTGCTTATGTCGCTTATTCATGTCGCTTACTACGGACTTACTGTACAGTCGGCCTCCGTTGCTTGTCACGGCGTTAATGGAGGCGGTGCGTGAGCCGCGGAGGGGTGGAGGGGTTCCGTGGGGACCGGTTGCGCCGGGCCCGGCGGCGAGCGGCGCTTTCGTGCGCCGAGCTCGCGGTGGCGGTCGACTCCAACCCGAACTCGATCTCCCGGCTGGAAAGAGGCGAGCAAAAGCCGCCACCGACATTGCTGCGGAGGCTCGCTGAGGTGCTGGAAGTCGCTTCGACTTATCTCGCACCACTCCCGGCAAAACCGACATTGCGTCATGTAAGGGAACGGGCGGGATTGACGGGTTCGGAGATCGCTCGCGCGCTCGGGGTCAGCTCCGGCACGGTCAGCACGACCGAGCGCGGAGTTACCCATCCCCGTAACGCTCCCGCATGGGCACGAGCGTACGGCCTGGATCTGACAGCGTTCGATGCCGCGTGGGCCCACGGGAGAAACGCGACCGCACGCCGTGTCAAGGGGCCTTAACAGACAGAAAAACCGACCGGCCGCCGGCTTTACGGGGGTGCGGACTTGAGGGAGGGAGGCCACGGCCGCCATGCAACCAACAGGCAAGGCCGCACTCGGCATAGGTGGAGGTGTGCTCGCGCTGCTCGTTTTGCTGCCGATGCTGTTCGTCGCCATAGCGGGCACCGGCAACGGCATGCAAGCCGCCGCTCTGAGCTGTGACCAGGGCGGCACCGGAGGTGGCGCCGGTGCCGGCAGCGGTGCCGACGCCGTCGGCAGCAGCCCGGACTCGCCGGGAGCCGGCAACGCCACCTACATCGATCTGCCCATCCGCCAGGCCGACCAGGCCCCGCCGGTACCGGCCGACCAGATCGCGCCGAGCCCGTGGGTCTACCCGGTCCCGCCCCCGTTCAACATCGGCACCCGGTTCGGCGAACAGGGGCCGCACTGGGCACACGGGCACAGCGGTATCGACTTCCCCAAGCCCACCGGCACCGCGGTGTACGCGGCGGCCGACGGCGTGGTCTTGGCCACCCACGCCTACGGCACCGAGGACAACAACGCATATGGGAATTTCGTCATCATCCTGCACGCGAACAACATTGAGACGTTGTATGCGCATCTGTCTGAAATTGACGCCGTGCCAGGAGCGCAGGTCAAGGCCGGAGCGGTGATCGGGAAGATCGGCGCGACCGGCAACGTGACCGGCCCGCACCTGCACTTCGAGGTCCGGCTGATGATCAACGGTCACCACCTCCCGGTGAACCCCGAGCCGTACCTGACCAAGGCCGGAGTGGCCACGCCCAGCACGCTGAGCCCCGGCGGTCCCGGCGGCATGAACCCGGCCCCGTTGTCAGGCTCGTGTGCCTATGTCGGAGGACTCGGCGGCGCGGTGAACACCGCCGCCCTGCCGCCGCTCGCCCGACAGATGGCCTCCACCGTCGACACCCTGCAAGCTCAGATCTGCCCTGAGATGCCGCCCGCGTGGATCTTCGCGCACGTGATGACGGAATCGAGCTGGAACCCCAAGGCGTACGCCCCCAACGTCAACGGCGGTGCCGCCGGCCTGTACCAGATGGGCCGCCCCGAGTGGGATTCCGTCTACGGCACGTACGGAGACTGGGCCCTTGGCGCCCCGCCGCCGGACGACAACGCCGTGTGGGACCCCGCCGCACACCTGCGTGTCGGGATTACCTTCACTTGCGGGCATTTGCGGCAGATGGACCGGTATCTGGCTCAACATCCCGAGAAACACATCAGCCCCCTCGATGCCATGGCCGTCTGCCACATCGCCGGATGCTCGCGCGTCACCGACTCCGCCAGCGGCATCCCCACCCCCGGCGAGGCGGGATGCGGGCAGGACTGCGTGAACCAGATCACCGACTACATCGACAGCATCCACAAGTACGAGCAGGAGTTCGCCGGAGGAACCACCGCCAACGCCGGAGCGGCCGGGCCCATCCCGATCGCCGTCAACCTCCCCGGCGCCCCCACCCCCTACAACGGCGGGGATGCCGGATGCGACCAGCCCGACCCCACCGGCGGCCGGTGCCTGACCGGCGCGACCGCCCACGGCTACGCCGAGATCACCAAAGCCTTCCCCCACTGGGACTCGATCGCCTGCCAGGAAGGCCACGGCGACGCGTGCGACTTCGCCCCCGGCACCCTAGGGTCACGGCCCAACATGCCCCAGCTCAGCCAGGGATGGACATTGGCCGGGTGGCTGCGCGCCCACGCCAGCGAGCTGCACGTGTCGTCCGTGATCTGGCAAGGCCGCATCTGGTCCGTCCGCAACCCCGAAGACCAAGGCGGCTGGGGACGCCCATACGACAACGGCCTCGATGACCCGACTTCGGTCACCGGCGGCTACTACGACCGCGTACACGTCTCGTTCCTGGAGTAGAAGGGAGAGTAGAGGGATGAACGCCCCCGCCCGCACCACGGCCGCCGTGATGCTTGCCATCGCCGCCTCGGTACTCGCCGCAGGCTGCGGACACGGCCACCCGGCCGACCCCAAGCCCGCAGCCGCCGCCGCGACACAGCCGCCGGTCCGCCAGGCCGACCCCGAGGCCCACTCCCCCGGGCCCGCGCCGACCACGACCGCGCACCTGACCGACCCGGCGGCCGTCGCCCGCGCCTACCTGATCGCCAGCCAGACAGTCACCGCCGCCGACGCCACCGCCCCGCCCCGACGCGCCGAGACGTACATGGCACCCGACAACGCCGAACGCGGCATCGGACAGCCGGTCTACGACGTGCCCCCGCCCGGCGTGATCCGCCAGCCGGTCAACATCAAGGCCACCCAGGCCGCAGCCAAAGGCAACCGAGCCGTCTACCAGCTCACCTACACCCCCGCCCTCACAAGGGACGGCCACACCATCAAGGAAGAACCCCCCGTCACCACCTACGTGGTCTGCGAGAAACAGCCCGACGGCACATGGCTGGTCTCCCGCGAAGACCCCAACCTCTCCCCCGTCGGAGACGAGTAACACCCCCACACAGCCAAAGGGCGGTTCACGTGTACACGTGAACCGCCCTTGTGGTGTGCTCGATCGGATCAGACGGCCGCGCCGCCGAGCACCAAGCTCGCGGTGTACCAGTCCACGAACCGCCCGGCCCACGCCAGCGAGCCGTTCAAGGACGCGGCCAGCGCCACCAAGTCGTCCACCGGAACCCCGGAGGTCACCCGCACCACCTCGGCCGGCTCCATCGCGAACACCCGTGACCGAGCCGCCGACAACGAAGCAGCCGCCACCTGCGCCGCCTCCGCGATCAACTCACCGAGGGTCTTCGCCAGTACGCTCATCCCAGATCCTCCAAACAGGATCGAGGCCCCGCCGTGCGCCTTCAACCGCACCGCCAGGGCCGAACCATTGAGGGGCCGGGCCGCACACCCGGCCCCTCACTTGCCCGCAAGCCTACTTCAATTCTCTTTAAGTCCAAGACTCTTGAAGTAAGGTACCTTCGTGTGTCGCGGAGTCTCGATCTGTCAGACTCCTGTCCATCGGGAGTCCGGCTGTCCCGGCGGGCCGGTGTCTGCCAGGTCATGACACTGGGAGTTCGGGACTCTTGAATATTCGTAGGTCGGGAGGACAAGAGGATGAAACAACGAGAGGCTGAGGACCGAGAGTGGGCCGCCCCACCCAGGCCAGAGGGCCCCAAGGTCGTCGCAGTGTGGGGAGGCAAAGGCGGCATCGGCAAGTCCACGGACGCCTTCTTGGCCGCCTTCATGCTCGGTCAGCTCGGCCCCACTCTGCTGATCAACGCGGACATGAAGCAGGAGGACGGCGGGGTCACCGAGCTGACGAAGTCGCTGAAGGTGCCCGCACCATACGAGCTGACGGAGACCGATTCCGTTGCTGAACTGGGCAACATTCGCAAACTCGCACAGTTCCGGTATGTCGTGACGGACAACGCGCCCCACCGGGATGAGAGCAAGCTCAGGGAGGCGGCGAAGGCCGACCTCACGGTTGTGCCGGCCCCGCCACGGCGGCTGGACTCCAAAGCGGTCATGGCCAGCACCCGGCAGTACCTCGCCGGGACGAACTTCCGCATCCACCTGACCATGGTCAAGCACACGGACAAGCCCCGCGCCCGTGCCATGAAGACCTCTCTGCAAGATCTCGGCATCCCCGTCTTCGACGGATGGATGCGGATGTACAACGCGCACGAGAACCTGAACGGGCTGTCGGTCTTCCACAACGCCCACGAAGACGATCAGGCGAAGAAGGCCACCGAAGACGCCTACATGTTCGGCAACGAGATCTTGGCCGCGCTCAACGAGCCGTTCACGGTGCCGGAGGTGATCCCCGCACGATGAGCACGCTTCACAACTTCAACGACCTGTTCAAGGACAGCGCTTCGACGCTCGCGGAGGCCAGGACCAGCACGGGCAAGCCGGAGAAGGTGCGACCGAAGTACGCCCAGATCCGGGCGGACCAGTGGACCGATCTGGATGAGCTCGCGCGGGAGCTCATGGACGCCCGCACCGCGAAAGGCCGACGGATCACCGCCAACAGCCTCATCCGGGTGGCGATCGATGCTCTGCTCGCGGACCGGGACAACCTCGTCGGCAACGACGAGGAGCAGATCCGAGCCAACTACCTCAAGAAGCTTGGACTCGTGAAGGACGAAATGCCAGGAGAGCAAGACTTCCGGAGTACGTGAGTCCGAATCTTCAGGAGTCCTAGAAACGAAGCGGCCCCGGGCCGCCTACCACAGCAAACCCCGGGGCCACCATCACGAGGAGACAAAACCCCATGTACTCACACCGTACGGCCCCGCACGGCGGCCGGTGTACCCCCTCTGGCGTCAATGGCCGGATGATGCCGGGGGGTGTCCGGTGACCAGCATCATGCATCAGCTCGCCCAGGCCCCGGCATGGGCCCTCGCTTTGAGCACCGCCGCGGTGATCGTCACGCTCGCAGTGCTCGCATACCTCGCGACCCAGAAGGCCGGGACCGCGCTGTGGCGGGCCCGCGCCAGGACACGAGCCGCCCGGAAGCGCCAGGAGCGTGAGACCGGGCGGGCCGTGCGTTCACCGCTCGCCGACGCCGGCCCGCTCGCGCTGCTCGGCGCGTGCGGTATGGCCGTCAGCCTCTACGGGTTGTGGGGGTTTGCGCGCGATACCGCCGACTTGCCCTTGCTTTTGCGGGTTGCGTTCTGTGCGATTTTCGACGTCGCCGAATTGACCTGTTTTGTAGGGCTCTATCGGGCCGCGTTGGACTCAAAGGTCTGGACGCGGACGATGAGCCGGACGCGCCGGATGGCCTGGACACTCGTCGGGGCTAGCGCCGCCATGAACGCCGCGCACGCGCCCGGCGGTTGGATCAGCCGCGTAGTGCTTGCCGCCGTCCCGATCGTGTCGGCCCGGCTTGTCGAACACGGCCTGGATCAAAAACTGGAGGCCAACGCCGGAGACGAGGAAGCCGAGGCACGTCCAGGTCCGCTGCGGCTCGTACAGCTCGCATGGCTCCACGGCTGGGCAAGGATCTTCGCGGGCCTCGGGCTCGACGCGGGCAGCGTCGACGGCCGAGTGCCACAGGAGGCCCGCATCCGCCGCGCTGCCGCTCTCGTCTACGAACTGGGCCAAGCTCTCGATACCCGCGATCGACTCAACGGTGACCCGCAGGCCAAGCGCAACGATCGCCGCAAGGCGGGCGAGCAGGCCGAGACTTTGCGGGCCCGCGCTCAGCAGGCGATCGATAGCGCTGGTGTCGCCACCGACACCGCCGCCGCTCTGCAGATGGCCCGCTACCTCGTGGCCCGCGGACGGGTCGCCGACCTCGCCCGTATGGACGTCGCCGACCCCATGCGCGTGCTCACGCTGTTGGAGGAGCTCGCGATCGTGCCGAGTGTCGAGGCAATCGAGGCCGGCGCGCGGGCCGCCCTCGCCGAGGAGAAAGCGGCAGCTGCGGAGTTGCGGGCCGAGGCTGCGGAGCTTGCGCGGAAGGAGGCGGAGGAGGCTGCGGAGGCTGCGGGGCAGCGCATGGTTGCCGAGGCTGAGGCTGCGGAGTTGCGGGCCAGGGCCGCGGAGCGCGCACGGCAGAAGGCTGAGGAGGCGCGGGACTGCGCGGTTGCCGAGGCGGCAGCTGCGGAGCTGCGGGCCAAGGCTGCGGAGGACGCGGAGCAGGCTGCGGAGCGCGCGGGGCAAGCTGCGGAGGACGCACGGTTGGCTGCGGAGCGCGCGGCCCTAACTCTCCGTGACGATGTGACCGCTACTGAGGAAGCCCGGCAGACCGCGGAGCGCCAGCTGCGGGAGGCCGAGGCCGCCCGCCAGGCCGCCACCGAGGAAGCCAGTCGCCGGGCAGAGGAAGCAGATGCTGCTGCGCGCGCCCAGCATGAGGCCGAACAGGCCCGCCAACAGGCCGAACAGGCCGCCCAGCAGATCGCCGACCAGGCGCGTGAGCTCCAGCAGGAGGCCGATCGGATCGAGGCAAAGCGGCGCCGCCAGCTCGCCGAGCTCGACCAGCTCGCCGCCGCCCGTCAACAGGCCGAGGCCGAAGCCCGCGAGGCCGCTGCCCGCGCCGCCGAAGAGGGCCGGGCAGCCCGGCAGGCCGCCGAGGACCGGCGGGCCGCTCAAGTCGCACTGAGGGATGCTCAGGCCCAGATCCGCGCCCTTCTGGACGGCAGCGCCGAACCCCAGGGCGGAGAGGAGTGGAAGTCACCGGACAAGGCCCGCGGCTGGACGTTCTTCCGTGACCGTGTCCGCAACACTGGCGAGGAGCCGACCGCCGCCGAGGTGCACACCGCGATCGGTGAGGCTGTGCACATCGGCACCGTCCGTAGTTGGATGGGCGATTTCCGCCAACGGCTTGCCGAGGAGGTTGTACTCCCGCTTCACGCCGACCGGCAGGCCGCCGAGGCCAACCCCGCGCACCCCGCGTCCAACCCCGCACAGGTCCGCAGGCTTGAGGCCGCAACCCCGCGTGCCCCGCACCCAGACCGCCGTGCGGACGACGCAGCCCCGCAACCCCGCACAGCGTAGATGCGCCAACCCCGCAACCCCGCACATGCTGAAGGGGCCGAACCCCAAGACGTGGGTCCGGCCCCTTCAGCATGTGCGGGGTTGATCAGTCAGTGGCCAACGCGCTGTACGTCCGATACGAAGGCCGTCCAAGCGCCTGCGTTGAAGGCGAGCGCGGGGCCGTGCGGGTCTTTGGAGTCGCGTACCGCGATCCAGGTGCCGACCTCGGCCATCTCTACGCACTCATTGCCGCCGCCGCCGCTGTAACTCGACTTGCGGTAGTCCGCAGCCGCCAGGTCCTCGGGCGACGGGCGCCGGTGTGTCGTCATGATCGGTACTCCTTGAGTGCCGCGGTCAGCATTGCCAAAGAGGCCGACGTGTTAGCGGCCTGGCTGCGGACGTAATCCCAAGCCAGCCTATACCGCTCAACGTCGGGCCTCTTGTCCAAGTACATGCCACCGCCGCGCATCTCGACATAGACCGCAGACAGTTCATCTGTGCCAAGTGTGACGAACTGGCCCAGGACGGCCGCGTGAGCTCCGGCGCTGAACGGCAGCACTTGGATATCAACGTTCGGCCTGTCGGCCATGTCCCGGAGGTGATCGATCTGCTCGGCCATCACGGCTGCGTCGCCGACAATCCGCCGCAGCACGGCCTCATCCAGCACAGCCCACAGATGGAACGGGGGCCGCCGGTCGAGGATTCCTTGACGCTGAATGCGGGCGTCCACCATGCGTTCGATCTCTGCCGGGTCCTCGCGTACCTCCTGGGCCTGATGGATCGCCATCGCGTAGGAGCGGGTTTGCAGCAAACCGGGCACGACGGATGGCGCAAAAACGTTCTCGTACGCCGCCTCGTGCTCCAGGCTCACCAAGGGGTTCAACCAGCTCGGCACCGCGTCGTTGCCGACCCACCAGCCGGCCGAAGCATCGCCGGCGAGCTGTACCAGAGTCTCCACCTCTGCCGCCGTCGCCCCACAGGCGCCAGCGAGCAGCTTCACCGTGGATGGCTTCAGCCTCGCCGTTGTTGACCAGTTCTCGTACCGGTTCACCGTGCCCGCTGACAGGCCGGCACGCTTGGCGACCTCTTCCTGAGTCAGCTGTGCGCGCTCGCGCAGCTCGCTCAGGCCGCGGGCGATCTGCATGCGTCGCGGTGCCGCTGCGTCCATGTCCGGCCCTCCCATCGTCGAGCCGCCAGTTTCACCAGAACCGCAGCGTGGAGCAAGGTCAGTTGGCGCGAAGTCGCTGCATATATCGATCATCTGAGCCCTCATCAACCCACGGTTGAATTTCAATGGTTGGGCTTTCATGGTTGAGGATACGGTGCCATACTGCCCATGGACCGTTACGAAATGCGCCAACGTGCACACGGACGGTGACCTTGTTGTGAATCAAACGTCCACCTCATGGGGGTGCCCCATGCCCGCGAAGCAATCCGCCCGCCCGCCGTTCAAGGTCGGCGATCAGGTTCATGGAACGTCCTACGTGGCTCCGGACCGCGTGCACTGCGAGCGACCGGAACCGTTTGTGGGCACGGTCGTGCAGGTCGGAGCCGGCTACGCCGGAGTGGACCGGGAGCGCGCGTATCTGTGGGTATGTCTCGCGGACGGCACCGAGTGCCGGGCGCTTATTCGTGACACGGCGCTCGTCGAGCCCACGGCGGGGGCGTCGTGATGGTGATGGTGTCGCAGGAGGCCGTGAAGTGGGCGACGGCGGCCGGGGTGGCCGTGGGCGACGTGCTGCACGCCTGGAAGGCCGATCGCTGTATCCCCGTGCCGATAGGCCGGGATTGGGACGTAATCCGAGTAACTGCCCACATTGGGTGGGATGCACTCGCGCGTATGCGCCTTGCCGACCATGATTTCGGCCCGGTGGTGATGAACCGGCCCCGGCGAACGCTCGAAATCGTCGTGCCGCCGGGTAGCGCCGCAGCGTGGCCAGCGCTGGATCGCTCCGCGTGCGTTGCCGCGGCGCACGGTCACCTGCGATGCCCACCGCCGTGGACCCGGGCGCCAGGTGTTGAGGCCGCAGGCTACGGGTGGGTGTACGCCGCACCCGGCACCGCTGTGCCGTACACCGATGGTGACGCCCTGTGTGAGGCGATCGTCACCGCGATGGTGTCCCGCAAGCTCAGAGCCTCTGAGGAAGCACGGACCGCCTACGCCCTCAGCCGCCGACCGGCGCCCAGCAATCCGTAACGCCCGCTCGCTACCGAGGAGGCTGGGATGTTCACCCCGCCCGCCACATGTGACGATCTCCGCCGAGCTCTGCCGCGCAGGATCGCCGCCCGCGTTGTGGCCCGCCGTCGTGAGCGGGGGCGCCGGGTGGCCATCACGCTGGATACAGCAACCACCAGTGTTCCGGCGGCCGCGCGCCGCTTCGTGCGCGAGGCCGCGCAGGAGTGGCAGTTGCCCAGTGCCCAGGCGGACGACCTGGTGCTGATCGTCTCCGAGCTCGCTACCAACGCCTTGATCCACACGCGGACTTCAACCGTCACGGTAGTGGTCGCGTGTCTGCCGGGCGCTGTGGTGGTCAGCGTGACCGACCGCGGTCCGCACAAGCCGCTTGCCGTACCGGCCGCCGACAACCGGGCCGAGCACGGGCGCGGCTTGCACATCGTTGACGCGCTCTCCCAGAGATGGGGACATGCGCGCACCGGCACCGGCACCCGCGTGTGGGCCCGCGTCGCAGTTTCCTGCCGCGGGGGCGCCGCGTGAAACCCGAGGCGCTGTGGGGCTCCTACATCTGGGCACCCGGGATCTGCTTCCGCTGCGGCGCAGTGGCGCCGGTGGCTGCCTGCGGAGAGATCTACTCGACGGTGACCGCAACCGCCGTGGCAATCGAGGCATGCGCCGCGTGCCTGATCGCCATGGAGCACATCCACGTCGCCCGCTCCTGGTGGGAGCGCCAGGACATCTGTCCCCAGACACCCGAAGAACTCGCCGCCTACTTCGCGCCCGCGGCCCGCAGCGAGGAGCACGCCCAGTGGCTTCGTGAGTGGGCCGAGTCGCTGCTGGTCCAGCTCAACGCCGACACGGTCGCCGACCTGCTGTTCGGCGTGCGCGGCCACGTCGCACTCCCAGAAGTCTCATGACGCCCGCCAGCCGCCACCAGGCCCCCAGACGCCCCGCACGACCAGTGAACCCCCTTCCTGTGGGAACCCGCCACTGCAT
>JAFAUH010000133.1 GCA_019243445.1 Streptomycetaceae bacterium
AGCAATTTTCAACCGCAGCTCATCGATCACGCGGGCCTGAACAGCGACCAGCGCGGCCAACTCCTCGTATGACGGCTGCGGCGACACGAAGATCAACCTACCGGACTGTCAAACCAGTTCTGAACCATCACACCCGTGAATGGACACCTGCGAAGAGGTGAATCGGGGCTGACGAGGGGGCCACCCAAGCGGTTCGGCCGCTACACGGTCGCGCGAGAACTCGACTCGGGCGGCATGTGCGAGACCCGCCGCGCGCCAGCTGGAGCCTCTGCTCGCGTTCAGGCAGTACGGGCTTGTTCCTGGCAAGGGTGTGCGGCTCCACGGGATATCGGGTAACCGTTCGGTCTTATGAGAAGTGGCCAAAGTCCTGTCTCCAATCGGGATAGGGTGTGCACCGGAACCAGGTGGTGGCCTCAGCTCAGCGGCAACTGCCTGACGGGGAAGCCGAGATGGCGGGGCTCGGAGGGAATTGGCTATGTCGACCGTGATCGCGGTGACGGGGGCGGATTTGGCCCTGCCCGCGCTCGACCAGTACACGCCCTCGGCCCTCGTGCTGCCCGCCCCAGCCGAACAGCCGCTGGAGCAGGCACTCGCCGAGACCTCCGCGGTCCTGGAGGCGATCGGCCACCTCGTCGTCCTCGTGCCCGCCTCGCTGTCGCGGGAGCACCGCCTGCGGCTGCACTCGGTGCGTTCCATCCTGGAAAGCGATCGGATCGCCTTGGTCGAAGTGGATCTGCCGCCGTTGGCTCTGGCGCTGTTGGCGATGCAGTTGCGCCAGATCTCTCAGTACGACCTCGGTTCCGGCGTCATCGCCTCGGGAGCCCGGCTCCTGACCCACTACCTCTATACCGGGGCCGTTCTCGGCAGCGTCGCCAAGCTCGATCGGGTCGCGGTGGGGCTCAGGTCGCACCTGAAGTCCTGGGTGCCGGGCGTGCAGTTCGCCGTACTCGCCAACCCCAATCCGCATCTGGTCGAGATCGGTGATGCGGCGCGGCTGCCCGGCCCCAGCTATCCCACGTATCTGGCCGTCGCCGCCGCACCGACGATCGGCGACGAGTGGGTGCGCGGGCGGCTTGTGCGGGACTGGAACTGCCAGTACCTGCACGAGTTCCCGCTCCCGGCCGACTCCGCCCGCTGGTGGGGAACCGCCAAACTCACCGAGTTTGCCGCATACATCCCCGACGTCGGCGTCCTCTACCAACTCGTCTCCTCCGTCTACCGACACCAGTGCCGGTGGTGCGGGCGGGAGCGACTGGGCGAGCGCTGCGAATTCTGTGAAACCGCCGCGCAGGAGTCCGAGGCGGGGAACCGTGCGCATGTGGTCGGCGTCACACAGCCTGAGTCCAAAGCGCACCACCGGGCCGGTTGACACCGACCGCTCGTGCCCGACGCTCCACCGTCCCCCGTTGTCCTAGCTGTCCCACCAGAAGTGATAGGTCCTGTCGATGAACTCACGTCAGCGGCGCGGCATCATCCTGCTCGTGCTGTCCGTCCTGTGCGCCTTCGCCGCATTCGCCGGTGTACTGTCCCTGATCAGCGACGTGGACTCGAAGGTCGGTCCGGAGACGGCCGCCTACGAGCTCAACCAGGATGTGGCGGCCTACCAGGGTCTTTCCGCGGACGACTTCAGTAAGGTCTCGATACCCGAGCGCTGGCTGCCGCAGACCGCCGTCACCGACCTGAGCCAGCTCACCGGAAAGATCGCCGCGACCCCCCTGAAGAAAGGCTCGCTGCTGCAGAGCGACATGATCTCCAATCAGCCTGAACTCAAGCTCGGAGAGCAGGAGTTGGCGATCATGGTCGATGCCGAGACCGGCGTGGCGGGCAAGATCAGTCCTGGCGCCACGGTGAACATCTTCGCCACGTTCGCGGGCACCCAGCAGGGCGAGCGGCCCGAATCGAAGATCATTGTTTCCGGCGCCCGCGTCCTCGACATCGGCAAGCTGACCCCGATCAATCAGACCAGCGACCAGAACGGCGGCAACAAGTCCACCGAGGCCGTGCCGATCACGTTCGCGCTCAACGCCGTGGACGCGCAGCGCGTGGCCTACGCCGAGTCCTTCGCCACGCATGTGCGCCTTGCCCTCGTCGCGCCTGGCAGCGACACCGCCATCCCGTCGGACCAGCGGACCTACACGCTCGAAGGCGATAAGTGAGACAGGTGAGATGAGAAGCGCATGACCATCCGCATCCTCTCCGCGATCGCCGACCCGGACACCGCGCGGACCACCACTACGTTACTGAACCAACTGCCAGGCACCGAGCCCGGGATGACGGTGCCTGACTCCACGACGCTGCTGAACACCCTCGGCCAGCTCGTCGCCCAAGGTGTCGACGAGCTGCCCGAGGTCGTCTTGGTCCACGAGCGGATCGGCCCGGTACCGGCGCTTGAGTTGGTACGGGAAGTGGCGCTGCGCTTCCCCGCCGTCGGCGTGGTCCTGCTCTCCGCGGACCAGGGACCGGCGCTGTACTCGGCGGCGATGGACGCCGGGGCCCGCGGCCTGATTGCCCTGCCGCTGTCCTACGACGAGTTGACCGCCCGGGTGCAGACCGTCGCCGTCTGGGCGGCTGGGGTGCGCCGCCATCTGGGTGTCGGCGGCGATGCCTTCGCGGGCCCCACTGGCACGGTGGTCACCGTCTCCGGTGCCAAGGGCGGGGTAGGCACGACGGTGGCCGCGGTGCAACTGGCGCTGGCGGCACAGGCGGCGGGCCGGTCGGTGGCGCTGGTGGACATGGACCTGCAGACCGGTGACATCGCCTCCTACCTTGCCGTGCAGTTCCGTCGCTCAATCGCCGACTTGGCCGAGATCACCGACATCTCACCGCGCGTGCTCGCCGACGTGATGTTCACCCACAGCGCCGGCGTCTCGCTGCTGCTCAGCCCAGCCGAGGGCGAGCAGGGCGAGGCGGTCTCCGACCGGGCCGCCCGACAGATCATCACCGCGCTGCGCGCCCGCTTCGAGGTCGTGGTCATCGACTGCGGCTGCCAGCTGAACAACGCCAATGCCATCGCCGTGGAGATGGCCGACACCGCTTTGCTGGTCACCACGCCGGACGTGATCGCGGTGCGCGCCGCCAAGCGGACCGTGCGGCTGTGGGACCGGCTCCAAGTACGCAAAGCGCAGGACACCGTCATGCTGGTCAACCGCTACACCCGCAACACCGAGATCCAGCCACCGCTGATCGAACGGATCACCGGGACCCGGGTCGCCAAGTCTGCGGTGCCGGCCGCGTTCAAGGAGCTCCAGTCGGTCATCGACAGCGGCCGGATGCACGAACTCGACAACCGCAGCACGGTCAAGCAGGCACTGTGGTCACTGGCCGCCGAGATCGGCCTGGTCGGCGGCCCCGGCCGGCAGCCCTCGCAGCCCGCCGGTGGGCAGCCAGCAGGAGACCGGGGAGCGTACCGGCTCGGGCCCCGCAGCGACCACAAGTCCAACGGGGGAGCTGATCACAGATGAGATGCGTCAGGACGCCGAAGGGAGACGACAAGGGCCAGGTCAGCATCGAGACCTTGGGGATGACCCCACTGATTCTGGTCGTCCTCGTGCTGGTCTGGCAGTTCGTGCTGACCGGTTATACCTTCACGCTCGCCGGGAACGCCGCTGATGAGGGGGCTCGTGCGGCGGCCGTCGGCGGCGACTGGGCCATGGCGGCCAAGAAGGACCTGCCGCATGCCTTCGCCGATGGTGCGACGTCGACGGAATCCGAGGGGGACGGTGTGGTCAAGGTCCGAGTGAGTCTGAAGGTGCCGGTGCTCTTCCCCGGCGGCGTTGACTTCCCGATGACGGTGACCGGCGACGCCGGCGCGGCCCAGGAGCAGTGATCGACGTGCCGGACACCGCAACCCCGGCAAGGCCGCCCTGGCGGATCCCGCGCGGCGACCGTGGTCAGGCCGCCGTGGAGTTCCTCGGCTACCTGCCGATCCTGCTGCTGGTCGCCCTGGTGGGCATCCAACTGGGCCTGGTGGCTTACGTCGGCTCCCAGGCCGGCACCGCAGCGCGCGCCGCCGCCCGCAGCGAGGCCAAGCACGACCCGATGATCAGCGGGGATACCGCCGGACTCGACAGCGTCAGCGACTGGCTGCGGCAGGACACCACCATCACCTTCCCCCCGCACAACGACGCGAGCGAGGTGACGGCCTCGGTCACCATCAAGGTCCCGTCCGTTGTGCCGGGAATCGACTTCTTCGACCCGGTGACGCGCAGCGCCACCATGCCTGGGAACTGATCGCATGAACCGACGTACAGCACCCTGCGGAGCCGCCCGATGAGCCTGCGCGCGCGTATCGCCGCCCCCGAGGATGCCTCCGAACAGCACCAAGAGACCCATCTCGTGGCCGTCTACCGGGCCAAGCTCCTGGAGGAGATCGACCTCGCGGAGATGTCGGCGCTGGCGATGGCCGAACGCCGGGCCCGGCTCGAGCGCGTCCTCGCGCACATCATCAGCCGCGAGGGTCCGGTGCTCTCCACCCGCG
>JAFAUH010000212.1 GCA_019243445.1 Streptomycetaceae bacterium
GCACAATGGCATGACAGGACCTCTCTGGTGCGGCAGGACCTTCTAACACCACCGTTGCACCGGGAGGTCCGTCCCTGTTACCAGCCGTTTTACCGGATCCGCGCATCCGCCAACGCGCCAGCGATCAGTTTGTACACAGGCACTGACGCCGTGGCGTCATCAGCGGACGCGGGAAGGATGGCCCGAGGGGTGTCGGCGGATGCCCCGAGGGCGGCGGGGACTGAGCCGGTCATGCCCGGGGTGAACATCCGCTCCAAGGCGATGTCGGCGCCCTGGGTGAGGCGGACGCGCTGGACGTCCAGCAGCTCCGTGCCAAGGGCGACGTCGCCGGTACCGACCTTCCGCGCGAGCCTCCACGAGCGCAGGACAGACCGCTTACGGGCCCGCTCCGACGGATGCGCGGCGGCGCGGGCCTGGTGGTAGGCCAGATCCCGCACGACGGCGGCAGCCCGGGCCTCCGCCTCGACGTCGCGTCCCTCCTGGTGCACCACGGCCAGGCGGGCGAGGTAGGCGACGGATTCGGCGGACGCGGTGATGGCCATGGGGGTCAGGGCGTACACGATGGTCTGGCCGGTACCGTGCGCGGCGGTCGCACCCATAGCGGCGGCGGCGGCCGGCAGTGCCCACAAGCCGAGGCGGACCAGCTTGGGCGCGGGGCGCCCGAACACAGTGGTGACCAGCAAGACCAGGGCGAGGACCGCGGTAGCACCTTCACCGGCGCCAAGAGCGCCGAGGGCGGTCTCCCCTCCGTAGCGGTGGGACAAGTTGGAGTAGGTACCGACACCGCCGAGGACGCCGACACCCACCATGACCACAGCGGTGATGAAAAGGAGGGTGACCTTCACCCATCCCAGAGGCTTCTTCTCGTTCACTACCTTGCCTTTCAAGTCTTTAGTGACGTCACGGCGTCGTGGGCTCGTGATGCCATCAGGGGTTGATGTCGAAGAGAGCGGGCGGCGGCTCGCTCTCCATGCGGCGGCGCATCTCCGCATCCGCCCGGTGACGACGCAGGGCCGCGCCGTGGCACTTCGGGCACCAGGCGCGCAGCTGCTCAGCGGGCAGGGACGCGGACACCTCCGCAGGCAGCGCCAGATCAACCGGGCCGATCGCCAGCCGGGTGGTGCCATCGCACCTCAGCCCCGACCTGGAATGGCGAGAGCCACAGGCGCCTTTGCACTGGCACTGCCATCCAGCCGTCGCCATTACCTGGTCCCAGATGGCGGTGGCGCCCAACGGGCGCGTGCGGGCGGTCACTTCTTGCCGCCCTTCGCCGGTTTGGGGGTCTCGCGCAGGGCCTTGATGCCGGCCGCCACACCGATCACACCGATGGCGACGCCGATACCGGAGTAGGCGACCGCGTGGCCGGTGGCCTCCAACGCGGGGGCGGCCACCACCAGGAGCACGGTGGCCGAGGTGCACAAGATGAGCAGGCCGACCGCGACCAGCAAGCCGTTGCGGATCCACGGCGGGACCGGCTGAGTGGGCATCTGGACGATGACCGGCGGCTGTGGGGCCTGCGGGAGGTAAACCGGCTGACCCTGCGGGGTGTACGCGACAGTGGCGCCGGGCGGGACCGCCGGGAGCGGAGTGGGCTGGTACGGCTGGAGTTCGGAGTAGTCAATCACTGCTGGTCTCCTAGGTCTTCGGGGCAGCTGGTGGCGTCGCGGCGCCATAACGTCGCGACGCCACCAGCACGCAGAGGGGGAGAGGATCAGGATTCGGGACGGTCCGTGTACACGGGCGATGAGATGGGCTGGCCATCAGCGTCCAGCCACTCCCACCCGGCCCAATCGGCCACACGGTCCGCGTACTCCAGACACACATGGGAGAGCGGACGGCAACGACCGGGCAACTGGTAGACGTTCACCAGCCAGTAGGCGGCCATGGCCGCGACCACAACGGCCGGGAAGGCCACGATCAGATCCCAACCGGCCAGCACAACGCCGACTTCGGCCATCGTGGCGGCCACCATCGCGGCCACGACCTCCACCTTCGCCAGCACCAGGAAGAGCACGGTGACGGCCAAGTGCCGCAGGTACTCCCGCATGGCCATCACCGCCCCATCTTCTGCAGCTCGTGGCCGTGGCACAGCACGGACAACCGCAGCCATCCGACCCTGATCACAGTCCAACGGCCCTGAGTGAGCGGGCCGGGCGGCACCTCATCGATCAGCACGCCGGTCTTACCGACGGCTCGCGGGTCGTCCTCACAGGAGACGACCAGGACCTTGTCACCAGCGTTGAACATGGTCACCACCACCCCTTCGCCTTGCGCTCAGCCTTCGCGTCAGCCTTGGCCTGACGCTTCTTGATGGCGGCCTTCTCCTTCGCGGCCTCCTCCGCCACGACGCGCTGTTCGGCCTGCTCCCAGACCTGGGTCATCGCACGGTCGGCCTTGCCCACCGACTTGCCGCGGCCGAGCTGCACGCCCGCACGAGTCGCGTGCGCCACCACCCGGGCCTGCTCGGACGGGCTCAGCGCCCACAACTCCCTGTTGCGGATGCCGTTGAGACGGTTGCTCATGAGGTCAGCCCTTCATCGGGTAGGTGTGGCCAGCGGGCGGGTAGATGTCGCCGGGCAGAGGTACGGCGCCCTCGAGGACGACCTCCTCGAACGTCGTCAAGTCGGCGTCACCGCACGGGTCACCGGTACGGATCGCGTAGGCCGTCTCCAGGCCATCCAGGAGGCGGCCGGTCCGCGCGTCGTCATCGACCTTGGTCTCGCTACGGCGGAAGAAGCTCACTTCTTGCCCCCCTTACCGGAGTCGGAGGAGGCCGGCCGAAGCGTCGGGTAACTGACGCCATCAGCACCGGCCTTCCAGACCGTCTCCAGCTTCTGCGGAACCTTCGGCGCGCTACTGCTGTTGCTCTCGGACTTCGAAGACGACGAAGACGACGAAGACGACTTCCTGAACACCGCGATCACCCGACCAGCGCCGGAACGCGGTCCGGCTTCCGAGCAGGGGTACGGACCGGCATACCGGGATCGGCGTCCGGCAAAGGGTGTCCAGGCGCGAGACGGGCGAACGCCGCCTCAAGCGCGGGGTCTTCGAGCTGGTGACGCTGCTCAGCCAACGCACCCGCAGGAGTCGGCGGGTTGGTCTGCCCCGGCGTCCGACGCGGAAGCGGCAGCCTCACCGGGCCAGACGGCGACCGAGACGGCCGCGGCGGATCCAGCGCGACCGAAGCGCGGAGCTTACGAGCGCCACGGTGCAGGTGGGAGTACACCGCACCACGCGAACGGCCCATCCGGGACGCGATCGCCCGGTAACTGAGGCCCTGAGCGGCGAGCTTGAGCGCGGTGCACTGCGAGGCGGACAGATCCGCCAGGACGAGCGCGTCCCCATCGGCCGGCGGAGTCACGGGGAGCTCCGAGGACGCCAGGGCATCTGTCCAGTCCACCGGCTGTTCCTGGTTCCGGCGCACCCGGTAGTAGTGGCCGATCCCGCGTCGGGCGGAGCGGGCGTAGAGGCGGAAGAGTCGTTCGAGGCGTTCCGCAGCGGCGGCCGACAACGGCGGCCTGGCCTGCGAAGACATACGATCCATCACAGGATCGGTCCCTTCTGTCCAGATCAGTCGGGTTCGGTCTCAGGCCCTGGCTGGTGGTAACGACACCGGCCAGGGCCGTCTTCATGCATAGGTCGGTACTGCTCCCGCTAAGGCGAGCTGTACCGGTACTGATACTGCTCCCCGGCTAGCGAGATGTCAAACAGTACCGGTACAGTTTTCTGTGACAGGATCACTCCTGTACTAACGAAGGGAGGGCACATGCCCCGGTATGAACAGGTCGCAGACGACCTGCGAACGCGTATCCACGCAGGCGAGTACGGCATCGGCACCAAGCTGCCGACCTACGCAGAGCTCACCGAGACATACGGCGTCGGGCGCGGGGTGATCAGTTCCGCACTCTCCGTATTGGAGCGCGAGGGGCTGATCAGGGTCGTGAAAAAGGCCGGCATCCGCGTCCTGGACTGGCGAGTGCAACGACGCCGGATCAGTCGCGGACAGCTCATCTACCGCGACCCGCAACGCGGATACATCGGCCCCGCAGCAGCATCACCGGACGAACCGTGGGACCCCCACGGCAACCCCGTGAGCAGCTATGAGCCGATCCCCGAGAGGATCGCGGAAGTCCTCGGAGTGGAACCAGGCATCGCTGTTCTACGCCGCCGCCGCGTGACTTCCCCAGCCGGGGAACCGCCATTTCAGATCGCTGACACGTGGCTATCCGCCGAGGCCGTCCGAGACGCACCCCAGGCCGCCGCACCAAAAACAGGTCCAGGTGGCTACCTGGACCGACTGGAAGAGGCCGGCCACGGGCCGATCTCCTGGACCGAGTACGGTCGGAGCCGGTTGCCCAGCCGTGAAGAGGCCACACTCTTGGACATCAGCACCGAGGCACCAGTCTTCGAGCTGGTGTGGGCGGGCACATCCGCCCGGACTGAGCAGATCATCGAGGTGACGTCCCGCGTCATCCCCGCCGACCGCGTAGAGCTGGTCAGCGAGCTGCAACGCGACGTGTCCGCCCAATGGCCTGTTGAACCCATCGCACCGAAGCAGTGATCGACGTCATGAAGCCGCGACACCGTAACGCCACAAAGGGGAGGAAAGCCCTGATGCCTGAGGAACCGATCTATGACGCCGCTGATGAACAGCTCACCCGGAGGGTGGCCGCGCTGGAGCGTCTGGCCGAGACGAGGGACATCCTCGACCGCACCGAGGCGCTAGCCGCCCGGCAGCGGCAACAGGTGGAACAGGCCCGGACTGATCTGCTGGAGAAGCTGTCCCGGGTCCAAGACGAGCACACTGCGACTCTGGCCGAGCACGGCGAAATGCTCACCGAGATCCTGACCATTCTCCGAGAGCAGCGCCTGAACCCCTGACCTGTCTATGCAGGCGTAAACTGCCAGATCAACAACCCAAGATCAGAAACGCCGAAAGCCCCGTCCGGGGGGTCTGTACCGCGAGTTTGCCGCTCGCGGACCCGGTTGGGGCTCTCGGTGACCAAGCTAAGGTCTTGCCGCCGAGTGTAAGGGAGCGGTGGGGAGATTTCTCCCCCACCCCCTGAGACGTCACGCACGTCACGCCCGGCTGGCGGGACCGGAAAGGCACACATGGCCCACCAGTCCCAAGCCTCGGACACCGACGCCGCCCCGAAGCGGCAGGGACGTGGCTCCGTCTCCAACCTCGAACGCGGCGGCATCCCGGCTGGGTGCGAGCCGATCGCGGGCATGAAGCGCGGGTGGTACTACCGCAGCTCGGACCGCATGATCCTGCACCGCCAAAATCCGGAAGACGCGCCGCTGCCGATCGGCGTAGTACCGCAGGTCACCGGGCAGATCGTCCACCTCACCGACGACGGCCAAGACATCCGCACCGAGTACCTCGTCGTCGGCAAGCGCCAGAAGCGCCCGCGCATCCTCACCGAAGACGAGCTGGACCGCGGCACATGGGCCGCGAAGACCGGCAACCGGCGCCCGACCGGCAACGACGAACGGCACGCGTTCGCCCGGAAGATCCGCGAAGAGGGCGACAAGGCGCCCGAGATCGCCGCCCGCACCTACTACAACGACGCTGGCGACCTGGTCCTACCGGACGCCGACGCGCAGACCCTCGGCTACCACGCCCAGCTCGGCCTCGTCGAAACCACCGACATCACCACAGGCATGAAGACCGCCCGACGGCTGCTGCGCCTCAACGGCGGACGCCGCCACCCCTGCCAGCACGTCGCCATCGACAGCGACTGCCGCGGCACCGGCAAAC
>JAFAUH010000222.1 GCA_019243445.1 Streptomycetaceae bacterium
GGTACAGGCGAACTTGAGGGGTTAAAATCCTCGGCTTGGAAAAGCTGATCCGAGACGCCGCAGCTCTCGGTCTGTAGCAATTGGTGCAGCAGTTGGTATGTGGCGGCGTTCTCCTGTCTCCAGCTGTCTCCAACGCATTGCTGTCCCCCGTGCGCTACCGCGCGCCACAGGGTACGGCCGAGCCCTTGGCCCCGATGCTCAGGCAGGACGCCGAAGCAAATATGCCCCTGGTGCGCCCTGCGACGTCTGCCCGCAGCATCCGTGCAAATCAGACGAGTTTCTCGGCGATAGTTGACTTTCTCAGCGATAGTTGACGAACTGCACCGCGAAGTCGAGATCTTTGCTGCGCAGCAGTGCCTGTACGGCCTGCAGTTCGTCCCGGCTCTTTGATGAAACCCGCAGCTCGTCGCCTTGCACCTGAGCCTTGACGCCCTTCGGCCCCTCATCCCGGATGATCTTGGCGACCTTCTTGGCGTTCTCCTGGGAGATCCCCTCCTGCAACGTTGCGAAGATCTTGTACTCCTTGCCGGATGCCTGGGGCTCGCCGGCGTCCAGAGCCTTCAGTGAGACGCCGCGCTTGACGAGCTTGCTTTCGAAGACGTCCAGGATGGCCTTGACCCGTTCTTCGGAGCCGGCCCGCATCTCGATCTTCTCGCCCGACCAGTCGATCGAAGCGCCCACGTTCTTGAAGTCGTAGCGTTGCGAGATTTCGCGCGCAGCCTGGTTGAGGGCGTTGTCGACCTCTTGCCGCTCGACCTTCGAGACGATGTCGAAACTGGAGTCGGCCATGATCAGTTGGCTCCTTGCATCGGGGTACGGACGGTAAGCGCAAGCCTAACGGGAGGGGTTCCGTAATTCAGGCGTAGTCGATCTTGAGGTTGTGGAGCACAGCGACGGCGCGGGCGGTGTCGTTGATCGTCGTACCGTGCCTGCGGTGCTGGCGTAGGACGCGGTGAGATCGGGGGTGCCGTCAACGACCGTCGGCCTGGTTGTCCGAGTGGCAGACCACCCCCTGCGATCGGGTATCGTTTACCTCGTTGCCACGGAGTAGCGCCCACAAGGCGTGCACCTGGCACATCCCTAGGCGGTGTGCCCGAGCGGCCAAAGGGAGCAGACTGTAAATCTGTCGGCTATGCCTACGCAGGTTCGAACCCTGCCGCCGCCACCCACACGAGACGGCCTCCAACCAGCGGAAACGCAGGTTGGAGGCCGTTTTCGCTGGCGGAACGCCAAACGAAGGCCCACGATCACGTGAGTCACCTGACGTGATCGCGGGCCCTCGTGGCTCGTGGGAATATCAGTGCACGGGCGAGCACTGGTAGAGCGTCTCCGAAGATTGAGAGGTGCCGCCGTAGGCGCCTCCGTAATACTTGGCGGGGACGACGCTGCAGTCCGACTTCACCCAGTTGGTGATGTATGTCGCTGTGCTGGACGTACCGTTGCCGCCGCGGAAGAAGGCGCCCATCCCACGTGAGTCGCTGCTCATCAGGACGTATTCCAGCTTGCCGGAGCCCACCAGCTGCTGGAACTGGCCGAGTGTCGGGAACGGCACATCACCGGTGAAGCCGCCGAGCGGCAGTACGTTGGCGTTCGCGCCGAGAATGTACGGGGACGCCGCGCTCCAGCTCGTCGTGGCAAAGACGTACTCCGCCTTGCCTCGGTGCGCCTCGGTGTAGTCGAGCAGCTGCCGCTCCTGGGCAGTGAGCTTGCCCGAGCTGTCGCCGAAGCCGCCCATGCCGCCGCCGTGGTGGGAGGTGCCGCGCGCGCCTTGGCCTGCGCCGTTCGCCATGGCTGCCCACGGCAGCCGGTCGGCGCGGCCATCGGCCATCGGCCGGACGAAGCCGCCCGCACCGCCCATGCTGCCCATGCCGCCTCTGCCGTGCCCGCCCATGGCGGACGGGCCGACGGCGCCCATCATCGAGTTGCTGTACGTCGGATTGAACACCTGGACCGCCCAGGCGCCCGGTGCGATGAGTACCGCAGCGAGGCCCGCGAGCAGCCCCGCGAGAGCAACCCTGCTGCGCGAGGCCAGGCGAGCACCGGGCCGAGCCAGCGTGAGCAGGACGATGGCGGCGAGGCCGAGCAGAATCGACACTGGAGCGAGCCAGGGCAGGAAGGACGGGAACTGCAGCGAGATGTACGCGCCCCAGACTGCCGTCGCTGCGACCGCAGCCGGGAGCGCCCAGGCACGCTGTCCGCCCACCCGTCGCCCACCACCACCCTCAATCGAGGCGCTGCTCGCCGCTGCTTTGTCTGCCCGTCGCCCACCACCACCCTCAATCGAGGCGCTGCTCGCCGCTGCTTTGTCTGTGCGGTAGGCCTGCCACATCAGGCTGATCCCGCCGCCGACGAGTGCGGCAAGCGGCACCGCGATCACGCCCATGTAGTAGGTGTGGCCGCCGACGCTTCCCGCGCTGAAGACCAGGAAGTACGTGACCAGCCAGACGCCCCAGAGCAGGAATCCCGTGCGGATCTTGTCGGTTCGTGGCTTGCCACGTCGCCACGCCAGGCCGCAGACGAGGGCGATGGCCGCGAACGGGTAGAGCCAGCCGGTCTGCGAGGCAAGCGACGAGCCGAACATCTTCGACCAGCCGTCCTGGGCGCCGAAACCGCCCGCGCCACCCGTCTGGGCGCCGAAACCGCCCGCGCCGCCCGTCTGGGCCCCGCCTGCACCGCCCCTACGAGTGCCGTCCGTGGCGGAGGCGAACCGCCCTGCGCCCAGCTGCGGCGCGCCGCCCGCGGCACGCCACGCCGTACCGCCGCCGTGGCCCCCGCCTTGCGTGGCGCTGATGCTGCCGGTAGAGGCGGCGCTGATACCGAGCGAGGAGAAGCGGTTCAGGAAGTTGTAGCCGACGACCATGCTGAAGGCGGAGTTGTTCGTCGTGCCATCCACATACGGCCGATCCTTGGCCGGGGTGAGGGTGACCGCGAGGATCCAGGATGCGGAGACGGCGATCATCATCCCTCCGGCGAGGCCGACATGGACGAGCCGCTTGCGCAGGGTGTGCGGCGCCGAGATCAGATAGACCACCGCCAGTGCGGGCAGTACGGCCCAGGCCTCCAGCATCTTGGCCTGGAATCCGACCCCGACCCATACTCCGGCGAGGATCAGCGACCGCAGGCGTCCGCTCTCGGCAGCACGCTGGGTGAAGTCGGCGGCGAGCAGGACGCAGAGTGTGAATGCCGGATCCTCGACAGCGGTACGGAACAGGCCGGTGGCGGCCGGGGTCAGCAGGAATGCGACGCAGGAGATGAGCGCCGCGTTGACACCGGTCCAGCGGCGTACAATTCGGAAGAGCACCAGGACGCTCGCGACACCTTCGATGACCTGAGGAAGAGTCAGCGCCCAGGGATGAAAGCCGAAGATACGAGCGGAAAGCGCCTGCGGCCACAGGAATCCAGGCATTTTGTCGAGGGTGATCGAATTACCTGGGTCGAATGAGCCAAAGAAAAAGGCCTTCCAGCTGTCGGTCATGCTCCGCACCGCGTTGGCGTAGAACGCGTGGTACTGACTGTTGTTGATGTCCCAAGCGTAGAGCACGATGGCGAATGCGGCGATGACCAGCAATGCCGGGCGTGCGTAGGCGGGCTGATCAGCCGGTGATCTCCATGGGCGGCGGACGGCACCGGCGGGGACGGCGGGAGTGAGAACAGTTGTAGCCATACCTCGCAGTCTTCGGCACATGCGAGGATGCACTACGCCTTGGATACCTATTTCAAGGAACTTCTCATGAGTTCCTCATGCTTCCAGGGCAACGCTTCCACTATCTGATGACAAACCATCTGATGGCAAACCATGCGATGATGAATTGCCCGATGATGCTGGGTCACTGACAATCGCACCGGAATATGGGGCTTCAGGCGGGCGAGCCGCCACTGCGCCACTGGCGTGGAAGGTCGAGCGCCTCGGTCACCGCACAATCCGCGTACTCGCGCACCGCGCTCGTCCGCGAGACCACCCGCCCCCGGTGGATGACAATCCTGCTGTGGCCGAGTGACAGTACCCGCTCGATCCGCTGCCCCCGCACCGCGAGCAACTCCGCCGGGAACCCTGCCTCCACCCGCACCTGCGGCAGCCCGAGCACCGCTCGCGCCCGCGCGCTCACCACCTCGTACGCCGCCGACGGCTCGCACTCGCCGTACGACGCGAGCAGGAAGGCCGCCTCGACCGGGTCCGCCCGACCGACCGGGTTTGCCGTGTCCCGCAATGCCCCGCCTCCTGCCGTCACCCGCACTCCCGCGGTGCGCAGCATACGTACCAGGCCCGGCCCGTACGCGCCGCGCGGCCACTGCCGCAGGGCGCCGCAGCCGCCCTGCGGCAGGCACACCACGGACACCCCCGCGGCTGCCAACTGTTCCGCCGTCCGCGCTGCCACGTCCTGCGGGAGCCGGGCGAGCCCCGTGCACGGCCCGATCGTCACCCCGGGCCGCAGCCCGCCCGCCATCGCGGCGAGCCGGGCCAGCCGCGCGGGGTCGTTCCCGTCGGTGTGGAGATCAACGGGGCATCCGAACTCCGCGGCGAGCCCCAGCACGGCTTCCGCATAACCGGCTGGGTCCGGGTCGAGATCCGGACAGCCTCCGACCGCCTCCGCGCCCATTTTCAGCGCGTCGCGCAGTATCGCGAGCCCCTCGGTGCCGGCAGTGCCGGTCAGCACCCGCGGCATCACCACCGTGCCGAGGCAGAGGAGGTCGCGCAGCGAGCGCCGCGCCTTGAGTACCGCTTCCAGGGCATTCAGCCCCTGGACATCGCCGATTCGTACGTGTGTGCGTACTGCGGTGGCGCCGTGGCCGAGCTGAAGGAGCGCGGCTTCGGTGACCCGGCGCTGCACGTTTTCCGGGTCGTCACTCGGTGGCCCGGCCCCGTCGGCGGTGAGGGCGGTGTCGAGGTGGGCATGCGGCTCCGCAGGTGCGGGCAGCAGGAGATATCCGCTCAGGTCGACGCGCGCCCCCTCGGCGGTGGGCGGCGGCGTGAGGCTTCCCGCTGTGCCGACCGCCTCGATCCGGCCCCCGTGCAGGCGTACGTCCACGACACGCCCGTCGCTGAGCCGGGCGCCGGAGAGCAGCAGTTCATGACCGCTGCCCCCGTCTGCTTGCGACCCGTCGCATCCGGCCCTGTCGTTGGGACCGTTACCTGCGTTACCTGCGTTACCTGCGTTGCCTCCGTCGGGCTTGCGGGGCTGGTTGGGCTGTGGCGGCACGCTCTCGGTCATCGCGCTCCTCCGGTCCGGGTCGGCCGGCTTCTTTGTTCGCCCTGCCGCGCCAGCAGCTCATGTCACTGTCGCCCACTCGCGCGCTTCGCTCACGCAAGCTCACGCAAGCTCACGCAAGCTCACGCGGCATGAGCCTAGGGGCCGGGGCGTGGCGAGCCGCGTAGGAGGGCAATAGTCGTACTGGTGTCGTCGATGGACGGCAGTGCGCAAGGAATCGGCGATGCGTAAGCGGGGCGCGGGCGGCCTTGGGGCGGCCGGGGTGAGGGTTGCTGCTCGTCCAGTCGCTGCTCGCCCAGTCGTCGCTCGCTCACCGCGGATACGGATTTCACGATCGGGCGGTGGACCGTGTAATGTCTTCCTCGCTCGCCCCAATAGCTCAGTCGGCAGAGCGTCTCCATGGTAAGGAGAAGGTCTACGGTTCGATTCCGTATTGGGGCTCTGGTGTGCAGGTTTTCCCGTCTCCGGGCGGGGCGGCCGCTCATCACAGCGGCGTAGCTCAGTCGGTAGAGCAAGCGGCTCATAATCGCTGTGTCACCGGTTCAAGTCCGGTCGCCGCTACCTTGTGTAGCCGATTGTGGGATCGGTCCAGCAATCGGCTACTCTTGCTGCGTCAACCTAATCTTTTTTGTCCGTCAAGGAGCACTCACGTGGCTGCCACCGATGTCCGCCCGAAGATCACGTTGGCCTGCGTGGAGTGCAAGGAGCGGAATTACATCACCAAGAAGAACCGGCGCAACGACCCGGACCGTCTTGAGATGAAGAAGCACTGCCCGCGCTGCAAGGCGCACACTGCGCACCGCGAAACGCGCTGAGTCAGACGCTGTCGTAAGGCCTTCAAGGCCGTCCCCGCCTCCGGGGGCGGCCTTGAAGGCCTTTCCACCAGTGCAAAACCGCCGCTGCAAACCGCCACTGACGCAGAACCTGTCAACCGGAGGTGCCGATGCCGCTGAACCAGTCCTTCGTCGGACGTACGTATCCGCCCACCGAACCGTATGAGGTGGGCCGGGAGAAGATCCGCGAATTCGCCAAAGCGATTGGTGACGCAAATCCCGCCTACACCGATCAACGGGCGGCAAAGACGCTCGGTCACCCGGATGTGATCGCACCGCTGACCTTCCCCTTCGTGATCACGTACCCCGCCACCGCTCAGGTGGTCGATGATCCCGAACTGGGCCTCGACTTCAGCCGTGTGGTGCACGGCGACCAGAAATTCACGTACATCCGCCCAGTGCACGCGGGCGACCAGCTCTCGGTCGTCTGTGCGATCGAGGCGATCAAGTCGGTGGCGGGCAATGATTTCATCAGCATCAGCGGCAAGGTGTACGACCAGTACGGCGGGCACGTGGTGACGTCGACGATGATGCTCGTGGCACGGGCTCCGGAGGGTGAGTGAGTATGGCAGCGAGGCTGAAATACGCCGAGATCGAGGCCGGGACCGAACTCCCGCCGCTGACCGTCCCGGTGACCCGCGCCACGCTGGTGCAGTACGCGGGTGCCTCGGGCGATTTCAACCCGATCCACTGGAACGAGAAATTCGCCAAGGAGGTCGGGCTCCCGAATGTGATCGCGCACGGCATGTTCACCATGGCCTCGGCGATCCGGATGGTGACCGACTGGGCGGGCGATCCGGGCGCGGTCGTCGAGTACGGGGTGCGCTTCACCAAGCCAGTCGTGGTGCCGGACGACGACAAGGGCGCAGTGATCGAGGTGTCGGGCAAGGTCGCCGCGAAGCTGGACGATGAAGCGCGCACCGTCCGCGTCGACCTGACGGTGACGGCCGCGGACCAGAAAGTCCTCGGCCAATCCCGCGCGGTGGTCCAACTCGCCTGAGTGAGACGCACCCATAAGCACCCTGGAGGCACCCGTAGGGTGGAGCGCGTGCAGGAGACCTACGACGCCCCGCTTGCCCCGCTGACCACCTTCCGGCTCGGCGGGCCGGCCGCCCGCCTCGTCACGGCAGCCACCGACGACGAGGTGATTGAGACCGTCCGCGCCGCGGACGACGCCGGTACGCCGCTGCTCCTCATCGGTGGTGGCAGCAACCTCGTCATCGGCGATGACGGATTCGCCGGCACCGCCCTGCGTATCGCGACCCGCGGCTTCACGCTCGATGGCACCCTCCTCGAACTCGCCGCAGGCGAGATCTGGACTGAGGCGGTCTCCCGTACTGTGGAGGCCGGCCTCGCCGGGATCGAGTGCCTGGCCGGAATCCCCGGCTTGGCCGGTGCCACGCCGATCCAGAACGTCGGAGCGTACGGCCAGGAGGTCTCCTCGACGATCACCGAGGTGGTCGCTTACGACCGCACTGCCCGCGCGACCGTCACCCTCACCGGCGCCGAGTGCGGCTTCGCCTACCGCGACAGCCGCTTCAAGGCCGACCTCAACCGGTACGTGGTGCTGCGCGTGCGTTACCGCCTCGAGGATGCGGGCGGGCTCTCCGCACCTGTCAAGTACGCCGAAGTTGCCCGCGCCCTTGGGGTACGCGCCGGGGAGCGCGTCCCCGTCGCCACCGCTCGCGAGACCGTGCTGAAGCTACGCGCAGGCAAAGGCATGGTGCTCGACCCCGAAGACCACGACACCTGGTCGGCGGGGTCCTTCTTCACCAATCCGATTCTCCCGGATGCCGACTTCGCCTTCTTCCTTGAGCGGGTGCGCGACCGCCTCGGCCCCGACGCACAGCCGCCCGCCTTCCCCGACGGAGACGGTCGCACCAAGACCTCCGCCGCCTGGCTGATCGACAAGGCGGGGTTCACCAAGGGCTATGGCATCGGGCCCGTCCGCATCTCCACCAAGCACACCCTCGCGCTCACCAACCGCGGCGCCGCCCGCACCGAGGATCTGCTCGCCCTCGCCCGAGAAGTCAGGGACGGGGTGCGGGCCGCGTTCGGTGTGACGCTCGTCAGCGAGCCCGTGATGGTGGGCGCCCACCTGTAACACCCACTCACATCCACTCACACCCACTCACACTCACTCACACTCACCATGGTGTCGACATGGTGCCCAGATCTTTACAAGGCCTGCCATGACCATCAGAGCCCTGTTCATGAGATTCTCATCCGAACGCCCACCGGTAGGGCGGAGGGGAAGGATGGGAAGGACAGGAAGGACGGGACGTGCGCAACGCGAGCAACGCGAGCAACGCGGGGGCGGCGAGTGCTGTGGACAAGGCTGCAGCACACGTCGGGCGGATAGGCAGTTCGCCGCTGCGCTGGCACCACGCACTGCTCACCTTGTGGACGCTGGTCTGGTTCATCGTCGCCGAACGTCACGGCGGCGTCTCCTGGCACTACCTCAAAAGGGGTGAACAGCTCCTCTTCGACCAGGTGCCCGGCGGTGGTCTCGCCCTCTACGCCAACCACCCAGAGCTGCAGATAGGCCCAGTCAGCTTTCTCGTTGCCGGCCTGTTCGCGCCCTTTCCCAGCGTGCTCGGCGAGAAGCTCGCCGAGGCCGCGATGTCCGGTCTCGGCCTGTACATGCTCGTACTCATTGGACGCACTGCCGCCGAGTACTACCGCGGCACCGGCATCAACCACAAGCGCCTCCAGCAGCGCGTCCTGATCGCCGGACTCGCCTTCATCCCCATGTGGGTCGAAGTCTCCGTACGCTTCGCGCACCTCGACGACGTGCTGGCGCTGTTCTTCACCACACTCGCCGTGCGCTCTCTCGTCCGCGGCAACGCCACCGCCGTCGGCGTCTTCCTCGCCCTCGCGGTCGACTCCAAGCCCTGGGCTGTCGCCTTTCTGCCGTTGCTGCTCGCCCTGCCGAAACCGACCTGGCTGCGCTCCTGCGCTGTCGTGATCGGGCTGGTCGCCGTCGCGTGGTTGCCGTTCTATCTGTCGAATATGAACACCATGAACGCGGCGCACTTCACCATCCCCAATCAGGCCGCGTCGTCGCTGCGCTGGTTCGGCGCCACCGGTCCCGTCACGCCCTGGTGGGACCGTCCCGCCCAGATGGCGCTCGGACTCGGCCTCGGCGCGTGGGCGGTGCGCAGAGGCCGGTGGCCCGCCGTCGTACTGCTCGCGGCCGATGCGCGCATTGTGCTCGACCCGAGCGTCTACACGTACTACAACGCCTCCGTGCTGCTCGGCACGCTGATCTGGGACGCCATTGGACAGTGCCGCCGCGTCCCGTGGGTGAGCTGGATAGCGCTGATCACGCTCTACGGCAGCGCCCTGTTCGTACCGTCGGACTCCACACGCGGGCTGATCCGACTCGCCTTCGCCGTCGGGTCCGCCGCGTATGTGCTCTTCTCATCGATGCGGCTGCCCCGGCAGGGCAGACTCGGGCGTAAGGCCGAGGTATCCGCCCGCGTCCCGGCGCAGGTCATCGGTGCCCACGACCGCAACTACACCGTCTTTGCACCGTCTGGACGGCTTGAAGGCGAAGCTGACGGCTTGTCCGGCCAGTTCTGATTCGGCCAGTTCTGATCCCACCAGCCCTAACCCGGCCAGCCCTAATCCAGCCAGTCGTCGATCCCGGCGAGCAACCGCTCCCGTACGTTCTGCGGTGCCTGCGAGCCGCGCACCGACTGGCGGGCCAGCTCCGCCAACTCCTCGTCGGAGAAATCGTGCACCTCGCGTGCCAGCGTGTACTGCGCGGCGAGGCGCGCGCCGAACAGCAGCGGGTCGTCCGCGCCGAGCGCCAGCGGCACACCCGCCTCATACAAAGTGCGCAGCGGTACGTCCTCGGCCTTCTCATAGACACCGAGCGCCACGTTGGACGCCGGGCACACCTCGCATGTGATCTGCCGTTCGGCGAGCCGGGCCAGTAGCCGCTTGTCCTCGGCAGCGCGCACCCCATGGCCGATCCGCCCGGCGCCCAGGTCGTCCAGGCAGTCCCAGACACTGGAGGGGCCCGCCAGTTCGCCGCCGTGCGGAGCGGCGAGCAGCCCCCCCTCGCGCGCGATGGCGAAGGCTCGGTCGAAGTCGCGGGCGAAGCCGCGCCGCTCGTCATTGGAGAGCCCGAAGCCGACCACGCCGCGGTCCTTGTAGCGCACAGCGAGGCGGGCAAGCGTACGCGCGTCGAGCGGATGCTTCATACGATTGGCGGCGATCAGCACTGCGATGCCCACGCCCGTGTCGCGCGACGCACGGGCCACCGCGTCCAAGATGATCTCCATCGCCGGGATCAGGCCACCGAGCCGCGGTGCGTACGAGGTCGGATCGACCTGGATCTCCAGCCAGCCGGAGCCGTCATTGACTTCCTCTTCGGCAGTCTCCCGCACCAGTCGCTGGATGTCCTCGGCGGAGCGCAGCACCGAGCGCGCGATGTCGTACAGCCGCTGGAAGCGGAACCAGCCGCGCTCGTCGGTCGCCCGCAGACTGGGCGGCTCACCGCCGGTCAGCGCGTCCGGCAGGTGCACGCCGTACTTGTCGGCCAGTTCCCGCAGGGTGCCCGGTCGCATGGAGCCGGTGAAGTGCAGGTGCAGGTGTGCCTTGGGCAGCAGGGAGACATCGCGAGCCATTCCGTGATCCTGCTATACGGGAGCCCCCGCCGGAACCCGCTTTGATGCGTGGTCTTACGAACGGGGGCCCTGCCGAACGTTCGCGCGTCAGGCGCGTGTCAGGTGCAGTCAGTCGCGCGCTTGTGCAGTTAGTCGCGCGCTTGGCCGAGCAGCTTTTGGATGCGCGAAACGCCCTCGACGAGGTCCTCGTCGCCGAGTGCGTACGACAGACGCAGATAGCCCGGAGTGCCGAAGGCCTCACCCGGCACGACAGCGACCTCGGCCTCCTCGAGAATCAGCGCCGCAAGCTCGACGCTGCTCGCCGGGCGCTTCCCGCCCTCGGAGGAACGAGGAAATTCCTTGCCGATCAGCGCCTTGACCGACGGGTATGCATAGAAGGCACCCTCCGGCTCGGGGCAGAGCACGCCAGGGATCTCGCTGAGCATCCGCACCATCGTCTGGCGGCGCCGGTCGAAGGCCTCACGCATCTTCGCAACGGCCGTCAGGTCACCGGAGACCGCCGCGAGCGCCGCGGCCTGTGCGACGTTGGAGACATTGGACGTGGCGTGCGACTGCAGGTTGGTGGCGGCCTTGACGACGTCCATCGGGCCGATCAACCAGCCGACGCGCCAACCGGTCATCGCATATGTCTTGGCGACGCCGTTGACCACGATGCACTTGTCGCGCAACTCGGGCACGACCACCGGGAGGGAAGAGCTCTGCCAACCAGCCGCCCCTGGCGGACGGATCGTGTCACCGTAAACCAAGTGCTCGTAGATCTCGTCGGTGAGGACCCACAGTCCCTTTTCGGCGGCCCAGCGGCCGATCTCCTCGACCTGCTCGCGTGTGTAGACCGCGCCGGTCGGGTTGGACGGCGAGACAAAGAGCAGCACCTTGGTGCGGGGGGTGAGCGCCGCTTCCAACTGCTCGACGCAGATCTGGTAGCCAGTGGTCTCGTCGGCGACGACATCCACCGGCACACCGCCGGCCAGGCGGATCGACTCGGGGTAGCTCGTCCAGTAGGGCGCGGGGACGAGCACCTCGTCGCCCGGGTCGAGGATCGCGGCAAATGCTTCGTAGATCGCCTGCTTGCCGCCGTTGGTCACCAGTACCTGGGAGGCGTCGACCTCATAGCCGGAATCGCGGAGTGTCTTGTCGGCGATGGCGGCCTTGAGCTCAGGCAGGCCGCCGGCGGGGGTGTATCGGTGGTATTTCGGGTTGCGGCACGCCTCCACAGCGGCCTCGACGATGTAATCCGGCGTGGGGAAGTCGGGCTCACCGGCGCCGAAACCGATGACCGGGCGCCCTGCTGCTTTCAGAGCCTTGGCCTTTGCGTCGACGGCGAGCGTCGTCGACTCGGAGATCGAGCCGATGCGAGCCGAAACCCGCCGGTCGGTGGTGGACGTAACGGGGGGAGTTGCTGCGGTCATGGCTGCAATCGTCGCAGACCGCGCCACGGCACGGCACGCGGGAATCCACGGGTCGCTTCAAGGGGTGAGGTGTGAGGAAGAAGACACGAGGGAAGTACGCCGCCGGGCTGTGCGGGGATTGTCGTTCGACGGCTGGGCCGCAAACACGTACACTCATCCCTCGTGGTCCTCGACGGACAATCCGTGCTGCGCACGCAGTGCTGCGGCGCGGATGCTGTACGTTGGGGGAGTCAAAGGGTCGTAGCTCAATTGGTAGAGCACTGGTCTCCAAAACCAGCGGTTGGGGGTTCAAGTCCCTCCGGCCCTGCTACACGCATCGTCGCCAGAGATACATGCACCGATACATGCACCCGCGTACGCTTGCTAGTGCAGTGTGTGAGGCAAACGCTGATGCACAACAGTGAACTATGAAACGCAACGCCGTGTGGCCGGGCAGGGCGCAGCGCGGCCACGATCCGGATTCAGGTGAGGACGAGTGACGGAAGCCCTGGGCTCCACCGCGGCGCCTGAAAATGGTCGACCCGAGAACGAGGCCGAAGCGCTCGATGTGGGCGCCAGGAAGAAGAAGCGGGGTGGCAAGCGCGGCAAGAAGGGCCCGTTCGCGCGCATCGCTCTCTTCTACCGGCAGGTCATTGCGGAGCTGCGGAAGGTTGTCTGGCCCAAGCGCGACGACCTGATGTCGTACACCACCGTCGTGATCATCTTCGTTGCCGTCGTCATTGGCATCGTGACCGTGATTGACTGGGGATTTACCGAACTCGTCAAGTACGTCTTCGGCTAAGACCCCGCGGAGGGCGCCCGAGCGGGGCGCCCGTTCGCATGTTCAACCCCATTGAAGTCAGGAAGAAGCAGCCATCGTGTCTGACCCGAACCTGTACGACGTCGACCAGCCCGCCGAGCGCGACGCGGCCGACGAGGCTGCGACGACGCGAGATGCAGCCGAGGCCCAGGGCGACGACACCGAGCTCGACATCGTTGAGGCCGCCGACGACGACCAGGCCGAGGCTGCCGACGCCGCCGCCGGTGTCCCTGCTGAAGAGGCGGCGATGCACGAGGTGACGGAGTTCGAGGCCCAAGAGGAGCCCGCGGACCAGACGGAGCTCGAGGCTCAGGAGGAGGCTGCGGCAGAGCCCGCTGTCGACCCGCTGACAGCCTTCCGGGAGGAGCTCCGCTCCAAGCCCGGCGAGTGGTACGTGATCCACACCTACGCCGGTTACGAGAACCGCGTGAAGTCCAACCTGGAGCAGCGCGCAGTCTCGCTCAACGTCGAGGATTACATCTACCAGGCCGAGGTGCCCCAGGAAGAGGTCGTCCAGATCAAAAACGGCGATCGCCGCACCGTCAAGCAGAACAAGTTGCCCGGCTATGTGCTGGTGCGCATGGACTTGACGAACGAGTCCTGGGGCGTCGTCCGCAACACCCCGGGCGTGACGGGCTTCGTCGGCAATGCATACGATCCTTATCCGCTGACCCTGGACGAGGTCGTCAAGATGCTCGCCCCGGAGGTCGAGGAGGCGGCTGCGGCCGGCGCCGAGGGCGGGGAGGCCGCGCCGAAGAAGAAGATCGAGGTCCAGGTGCTGGACTTCGAGGTGGGCGACTCCGTCACCGTCACCGATGGTCCGTTCGCGACGCTGCAGGCGACGATCAACGAGATCAACGCCGACTCGAAGAAGGTCAAGGGCCTGGTCGAGATCTTCGGCCGCGAGACGCCGGTCGAACTCAGCTTCGACCAGATCCAGAAGAACTAAGAGACCGCGCGGCCTCTCACGACCTGGGGAGCAAGAGGGAGCGAGCTCCCTCTTGCTCCCCAGGTCGTGAGCCTGGAAAGGGCCTGGCAGCACCGGTAGAAGCAGTGACGTCGTCGGCCGCAGGGGGCAGTCTCCTGCGGCCGACGGTCGATGCGCTGACTCTCGATTACGTGGCTCGCCGCGATACCCGCTATCGTGGTGCGATATGCCTCCATCCACCTGATGCGGCCAACTGACGCGGATGATGCGGATGATGCGGATGACGCGGATGACGTGGATGGACGGCGGAAACTCTCACTCAAGGACCCGGAGAGAGCAATGCCTCCCAAGAAGAAGAAGAAGGTCACGGGGCTGATCAAGCTCCAGATCCAGGCCGGCGCTGCCAACCCGGCGCCGCCGGTCGGTCCGGCGCTTGGTCAGCACGGCGTCAACATCATGGAGTTCTGCAAGGCTTACAACGCCGCGACTGAGTCGCAGCGTGGCATGGTCGTGCCGGTGGAGATCACGGTCTACGAGGACCGCAGCTTCACCTTCATCACCAAGACCCCCCCGGCCGCGAAGCTCATCCTCAAGGCTGCGGGTGTGGAGAAGGGCTCCGGCGAGCCGCACGTGAAGAAGGTCGCAAAGCTCACCCGCGACCAGGTGCGCGAGATCGCCACCACCAAGCTGCCCGACCTCAACGCCAACGACCTTGACGCTGCCGAGAAGATCATCGCGGGTACGGCCCGTTCGATGGGCGTCACCGTCGAGGGCTGATCCAGGGCTGATCCACAGCCCACAAGACCTCCGTGGGAGGGCCAGGCGCTGGCCCGTGACCACGAACTCCGAACCTCTACCTAGGAGCAGCAGTGAAGCGCAGCAAGAGCCTCCGGGCTGCAGACGCCAAGGTCGACCGGGAGCAGCAGTACGCTCCGCTCGTGGCCGTGCGTCTCGCCAAGGAGACCGCCACCACCAAGTTCGACTCGACCGTCGAGGTCGCCATGCGGCTGGGTGTCGACCCGCGCAAGGCCGACCAGATGGTCCGTGGCACCGTGAACCTTCCGCACGGCACCGGCAAGACCGCCCGGGTCCTGGTCTTCGCGACTGGTGACCGCGCCGAGGCTGCGCGTGCCGCGGGTGCCGACATCGTCGGCGCCGACGAACTGATCGACGAGGTGTCCAAGGGCCGTCTTGACTTTGACGCCGTCGTCGCCACTCCGGAGCTGATGGGCAAGGTCGGTCGCCTGGGCCGTGTGCTCGGTCCGCGTGGTCTGATGCCGAACCCCAAGACCGGCACGGTCACTCCGGACGTCGCCAAGGCCGTCACCGAGATCAAGGGCGGCAAGATCGAGTTCCGTGTCGATCGCCACTCCAACCTGCACTTCATCATCGGCAAGGCGTCGTTCGGTGAGCAGCAGCTGGTGGAGAATTACGCGGCGGCGCTGGAGGAGATCCTGCGTCTGAAGCCGGCCGCTGCCAAGGGCCGCTACATCAAAAAGGCCGTGGTAAGCACCACGATGGGCCCTGGTATCCAGGTTGACCCGAACCGCACGCGGAATCTCCTCGCCGAGGAGGACCTCACGGTCTGAACACCGGCTTCGCCTGTTCGTGTGAAGGAGCCCGGGGCTATCAGGCCCGGGCTCCTTCCGTGAGCCCTGTGAGCCGCCTACGGCGAGGCGTGATTTGCCTCGCCGTAGGCGGCTCACGTACTCTCTTCCCGAAGCCAAAGACCGCTGGTCGCTGTCGTGCCTGCCCGTAAGGGGCCGGGTGCGGTGGCCGAAGGATCCGCTTACGGTGGACGGCCCGCGTAGGTGACACAAGGATGAGCTCCCGGATATCCCGTTATCCCGTGTATTCCGTGACATCAGCCGCTGGCGCGGCGAGTCCGGTGGAGCAACGCCCCGTGCGCCTGCGCCGGGGCGTTTCGTACGTTTTCAGTCGCCTCCTTCACTCCTTGCGGTCCGCAATCACCCGGAAGGAGGCCAAGGCTCATGGCAAGGCCTGACAAGGCTGCCGCGGTTGCCGAGCTGACGGACAAGTTCCGCAACTCCAACGCCGCTGTGCTCACTGAGTACACCGGTCTCACCGTGGCGCAGCTCAAGCAGCTGCGTCGTTCTCTCGGTGAGAACGCCAATTACCGCGTGGCGAAGAACACGCTGTCCAAGATCGCGGCCAACGAGGCCGGGATCACCGCGCTCGACGACCTGTTCACGGGTTCGACGGCGATCACTTTCGTCTACGGCGACCCC
>JAFAUH010000024.1 GCA_019243445.1 Streptomycetaceae bacterium
CCCCGGCGTGGTCCGATGGCGATCTCCACGCACACTAGCCCAAGTGGCTGACCAATTGTCAAGTTGGGTTTCCGCTTCGGCTGCGGGCCGAATCCGGCCTAACCCGGCCGTGAACGACCGGGCTTGCGGCCTTCATGAAGAGGGTCAGTGAACAACCGAAGGAGTGAACCGACTTCGGTCGACTGCAAATTGACATGCACTGCAACTATTTTCAGTCAATCTCCCACGCCTCCTGCTGCACAAAGACACCTTTGCACCCACCCGGGCAATCCTGGACATGCACTCACTCTTGCGTGTACAAGTGAGGTATTGATAGCGGCGCAGCATGACATAGGGTTTGCAATGCTATTGACATAAAAGTGCAGTTCAGACGCCACGCCGAGTACCCCTGCCAAATCCCCGCAGAAAAGAATAAATCCATGCAGGCCCGTTGGTCGGGTCGACCTGACCAAGGAATTCCCACAGGAAGCCCCAAGACCATGAGGGCGTCACACGTTTCAAAAGTAGCCGGAATCGGCCCCCCTCTTACGGGCGTCGCGCACAATCGCCCGCCTGACCAGCTCGAACAGCCGGAGCAGGATCCCACGTCGGCGGCCTCCGAGGAATTCACCGATCTCACTACACTCCATGAACTGACCGAACGGCTGGCGCGTACGCTCACGCTCGACGCCGCGTTGGAAGAGTTTCTGTGTGCGGGAGCGTCACTGATGGGAGCCCGTCGCGGCCTCGCCGTGCTGGAACCTTCCGACGGCTTCGGCCCGCAGACCTCCGTCGGCTATGGCCTGCTCCGTGCCGACCTCGGCATCATCGAAACCGTCGCTGGTGGCGCCGCTTCGTATAGCCGCCTGCTGGGCAGCCAGGCCCACAACTCATCCGGCGGACCCCTCGAGGTGCTGCACAGCGATCTCGCCGCCGAGCCGGGCCTCGAACCCCGCCACCGTGAGGTCGCTGCACAGCTCGGCTTCGGAGCCAGCTACGGACTGCGGCTCGCCACTGAGGACCACGGCCTCTTCGGCGCCGTGGTCTGGTTCTACGACCAGCCCACGGTGCCCGCCGGGCGCCAGCGCCGCCTCGCCGGTCTTTACGTGCGGTACGCGGCGCAGCACATCGCTCGCCAGCTGGAGTTGACCCGGGCGCGGCGCACCATCGGGATACTGCGCGAGGAGCTGCTGCCCAGCAGGCTGCCGCGGGTACCGGGGGTGCGCATGGCTGTGCGGCACTGCACCGGTCCGCTCGGCGGTGGTGACTGGTACGACGCGCTGCCGCTGCCCGATGCCACGCTCGGCCTCGCCGTCGGCAGCGTTACCGGGTCAGGTCCCAGCGCGGTCGCCGCGATGGGGCGGCTGCGTGCCAGCCTGCGCGCATACGCGGTGATGGAAGGCGATGACCCGGTCGCCGTGCTCTCCGATCTCGAGCTGCTGCTGCGGCTCACTGAACCGGCCCGCTCGGCAACCGCGATCTTCGCTCACGTGGAACCGGCAACGCGCAACCTGCTGCTTGCCGGCGCCGGCCACTGCCCGCCGTTGATCATCGGCGAGCGGCGGGTGGAATACATCGAGACGTCGCTCTCCGCGCCGCTGGGGATGCTGAGCTGCTGGGAAACACCGAGTGTGGAGGTCGAGGCAGAGGCAGGAGAAACCTTGCTGCTCTACACTGACGGGCTGCTGCACCGCACCGGCGAGCCGATCGACCGCGCCTTCGCAATGCTGCATGCTGCGGCGGCCTACGCCACGCGACACGTCCGGGAAGATCCCGAGCTGCTGGTCGACCACATCCTGCGTACCTGTCTGCCGGACGGGCGGGCGGAAGCCGATGACGCCGAGGACATTGTGCTGCTCGCCGCACACTTCGCATAACGAGGTAAGGGCGTCAGGAGTTATCCACAGGGGCCGGGGGCTGTTGCCGCTGCGCGCATACGATGGCGGGAGCGGTCGAAGAACCGGCCCCAAGTGCGAGGAGGCATGACGTGGCCGAGGAGCACGCCCCGGAAATGTCGCATCAGTCGGCGCTGTCGGCAGGCACCGAAGGTGATACGACAAACGATCAAGCCGCTGGCCCAGCGGGGATCGAGCAGACCAACGCAGAGATCAACGCGAGGGTCAACGCGGAGATCAAACAGCGGAAGAACGGCTTCTACCCGGCTGTCTCCGATGAGCTGGCCGAGCTGATGAAGTCGGGCTGGGCCGACACCGAACTGCATGACGTGCAGCCGATCCCCCAAGCCCGGCACGCAGCGGCACGCCGCGCCGCGCTGTCCGCACGCTTCCCGGGCGAGCGTCTCGTGATACCGGCCGGCAACTTGAAAACCCGGTCGAATGACACCGAGTACCGCTTCCGCGCCTCGGTGGAGTATGTGCACCTCACCGGCGACCAGACACAGGACGCCGTCCTCGTGCTCGAACCGACGGCCGACGGCCACCAGGCCACCGCATATCTGCTGCCGCGCTCAAACCGGGAGAACGGCGAATTCTGGCTGGACGGCCAGGGCGAGCTGTGGGTCGGCCGTCGGCACAGCCTCGCGGAGGGCGAACGGCTGCTGGGCATACCCACCCGCGATGTGCGCAAGGCCGCCGAGGATCTCAATGCCGCACGAGGCCCGGTCCGCGTCGTCCGTGGCTACGACGCGGGCATCGAGGCAGCGCTCACCGACAAGATGACGGCCGAACGCGACGAAGAGCTGAAGGTCTTTCTCAGCGAGCTGCGCCTGGTCAAGGACGAGTGGGAGATCGGCGAGCTGCAGCATGCAGTCGATTCCACCGTCCGCGGCTTCGAGGATGTGGTGAAGGTCCTCGACAGGGCCGAGGCCACCTCCGAGCGGTACATCGAAGGCACCTTCTTTCTGCGCGCCCGCGTCGAGGGCAACGACGTCGGCTATGGCAGCATCTGCGCCGCAGGCCCGCACGCCACCACCTTGCACTGGGTGCGCAACGACGGCCCGGTCCGCTCCGGCGATCTGCTGTTGCTCGACGCCGGTGTGGAGACCACCTCCCTCTATACCGCCGACGTCACCCGCACCCTGCCGATCAGCGGCACGTACACCGAGTTGCAGCGCAAGATCTACAACGCGGTGTACGAGGCGCAGGAGGCCGGCATCGCCGCGGTCAAGCCCGGTGCGAAGTACCGCGACTTCCACGACGCGGCGCAACGCGTACTCGCCGACAGGCTCGTCGAGTGGGGTCTGCTGGAGGGGCCTGTCGAACGTGTCATCGAGCTCGGCCTCCAGCGTCGCTACACTCTGCACGGCACGGGGCACATGCTGGGCCTGGACGTCCACGACTGCGCCCAGGCACGCACCGAGACTTACGTCGACGGCACCCTGGAGCCGGGCATGGTGCTCACTGTGGAACCCGGCTTGTACTTCCAAGCGGACGATCTGACAGTCCCGGAGGAGTACCGGGGCATAGGCATCCGGATCGAGGACGACATACTCGTGACCGCGGACGGCAACCGCAATCTGTCTGCGGCGCTTCCTCGCCGTGCCGCGGATGTCGAGGCATGGATGGCGTCGTTGCGCGGCTGAGGCGTGTGTCACTCAGGATGCTTTGAGCTCAGGACGCTTTGAGCAGTGAGTCGTCACGCCACTTGAGGACCTTGTCGAAGCTGACGACAGCGCCACAACCAGGTCTGTTGCGGAAGTCGACATGGTCCACGAGGGATTCGATCAGGAACAGGCCACGCCCTCCCTCCTGGTAATGTGCCGCTGCCGTGGCGAGGGGCCGAAAGGGGCAACGGTTGCGGGACGGCGAGAAGCCGGGGCCGGAGTCGGTGACCTCGATACGGCAGCGGTCGCCCTCGATATGGGCGGTGACGTGGTATTTTCCGGCGTCGGCACCCCACTCGGCGGTGCCGCCGTGCTCAACGGCATTGGCACACGCCTCGGACAGGGCGATCGACAGCTCATAGGAAATGTCCGGATCGACCCCTGCTGTCTCCATCGTCCCCAACAGAAGCCGTCTGGCGAGCGGAACGCTCGCAGCCTCGCGCCGCAGATGGAGTGACCACCAAATGCTCATGCTCCAGCCTCCTGCTGCGGCTCGACATACGGTTTACCTATTGCCGCGCAGGAGGTCCGGTAAGCGTGACGTTGCTGCCAAACCGCTCATTCGGCAGATGCGCGAAGCCGGTGCGGCGGGGTAGAGACACCTGTCACGCATTACCGCACGCCCGCATGCCCTGCACAGCACACCACGCGCCCTGCACGCCCTCCTGTCGGAGACCCTCAAGCAGGATGGGATGATGACGACCGCCATGATTGTCCCCGTGCGCGCAGGCGTCGACATGAGACTGCTGAGAGCCGCAGTGTTCTCGGCGATCTGCGTGGCGCTGTCCGCGGCCGGACACTTGTTGGCATCCGGCACTGGGATGCCGCTGTGGGCGCCGCTCGCCGGATGGGTCGGGGTGATGTGTTTCGCCGCGCCGCTCGCGGGGCGGGAGCGTTCGCTGCCCGGGATAGCAGTCGCACTGCTCGGCGGGGAACTCGGGCTGCATCTGCTGTTCAGCGTGGGGCAATGGTGCGGTTCTTCGGCCAGTCCGTCCAGGAACGTGAACTCCGGCGCGGTCATGGCGCTCGCGAGCCAACTGCTGTGCAAGGGCTCTCTGCCGCGGCTGACTCCCGAGAGCGCGGCGCGCATCATCCGGCAGACGAATATCGCCATGCCCCATATGCCCGGAATGACACCTTCCACCGGGACTTCAGGCGCGCACACCATGGCGATGTCGCTCCCCGGGACCTGCTCTGTGTCCATGCTCGCCGTACACGTGGCCGCCGCCGTTGTCCTCGGCTGGGTACTGCGACGCGGCGAATCCGCGGTGTGGCGGATGATCGGGCTCTCCGCGCAGACAGCGGCGCAGATCGCCGCGTTGCTGGCGCTGACCGCGGTGCTTGCCTCGGTACGTACACTCGCCCTGCTCGCGGGGATGTTCGACAGGCGCCTGTCCGCGATACGGGCACTACGGGCGGACGACGAAACCGGGCAACCGGAATCCGTCAAACTGCAGCACACCGTGGTCCGGCGGGGCCCTCCCACAGTGACACTCGCGGCCTGAGCAGCTGTTCCCTCCCCTGTTCTCTCCCCACGCAGTGAGGCGTACTGGGGACGCGCAGGGCCGCACGCCTGCCACCAATGACACCTTCTTCACCACAAGCCGTGGAGTCACCGCACTATGACCACGTCACCTCCCACGTCACGCAACCGTGTCCTGCGCCGGATCCCAGCGATCACAGCGGCTGCAGGAGTCATCGTCCTGGCCGCCGCCGGGCCTGCTTTGGCACACGTCGTCGTCGACCCATCCGCCGCGCCGAAGGGCGGCGAGGCCACGATCGACTTCAAGGTGCCCAACGAGCAGGACAACGCCAATACCGTCAAGCTCGAGGTTTATCTGCCCACCGACCACCCGATCGCTTCCGTGCAGACCGAGCCGGTGCCCGGCTGGACGGCGACAATCAGCAAGTACACCCTGTCCAAGCCGATCACCACCGACGATGGTCAGGTCACCCAGGCCGTCTCCAAGATCACCTGGACTGGCGGCAAGATCGCGCCGGGCGAGTTCCAGCAGTTCCCGGTCGCCGTCGGCCCGCTGCCGACCGACACCGGCAAGCTGGTCTTCAAGGCGCTGCAGACGTACGACAACAACCAAGTCGTGCGTTGGATCGACGCCCCGGCAGCGTCGGGCGGCCCCGAGCCCGCGCACCCCGCGCCCACACTGACGCTCACCGACTCGGCGGAGGCCACGGCGACCACGCCCGCTGCCTCCGCCAACGCCTCCGCCAGCGACACCACCGCTCGCGTCCTCGCGATCGTCGGCATCGTCATGGGCGTCGCGGGAGTGGCCTATGGCGTATTCACTACACGCCGCCGCTCCACCCAGAGCGACCAGGCCTGATCTCTCAAGGCGGTGCCCGGCCCCCACCCGCCGGGCACCGCCGAGCACACCCATCTCCCGGGGAATCCTTCATGCGCACACACCGTCGCACACACCGTCCCACCCACCATCGCACCCAGCGCTTCGCCACCGGGGCAGCGCTTGTCGCCGCGGCCGCCCTCACCCTCACCGCGTGCGGTACCTTCTCCGGCGACAACGGCAGCACGGGCAACGACGGCAACAACCAGCCCATCGCCTCGGTTTCGGGCGGCTCGTCCTCCGGCGCTGTGCCACTCGACCCGCCGTTCGTCAAGCCGGAGGCGAAACTCACCGACAATCACGGCAAGCCGTTCGACCTGGTCAAGGAGACAGCGGGCAAGCCGACGCTCATCTACTTCGGCTACACCCACTGCCCCGACGTCTGTCCGACCACGATGGCCGACATCGGCAACGCGGCCCGCATCCTGCCCGCCGACGAACAGCGGCAACTGCAGGTCATCTTTGTCACTACCGACCCACAGCGCGACACCCCGCAGCGCCTGACCGAGTGGCTCGGCGCCATGGACCCGGACTTCATCGGCCTGACCGGCGACTTCGCCACCATCCAGGCAGCGGCCCATAGCGTCGGCGTGGACGTCGAAAAACCGGTCACGGAGAAAGACGGCAGCATTGACGTCACCCACGGATCCGAGGTGCTCGCCTTCTCACCCAAGGACAACGAGGCGCACTTCCTCTACACCTCGGGTGTGACGGTGCGCCAGTACACAACGGGGATCCAAAAACTCATCAAGGGACAGACGCCATGATCGAAGCAAACGGGTGGCACGCGAAGCGGCTTGCACCGACCGATGCCGTACTGCCCACAGGCAAGTTGCTCGCGCGCAGATTGCTCATAAGCGGGGTGCTCATAGGCGGGGTGCTCACCGGCACGGCCACGCTCACCGGCTGCTCTCAAACCCCGGCCGCCAAGCCTGTGCTGAAAGTGAGCGGCGCTTACCTGCCGCAGCCGCCGATGGCCGACATGGCGGCCGGCTACTTCACCGTCACCAACACCGGCAAGGCCGCCGACGAACTCACTGGCGTCACCAGCGAGTTTGCCTCGGATGTGTCCATGCACACCGCCACACAGGCGGGCCAGATGCAGGACGCCGCATCGCTGCACATACCGGCTGACGGCAAGCTCGTGCTGAGTACCGGCGGCAACCATCTGATGTTGATGGGGCTGAGAAAGAAGCCGATGGTGGGCGAGAAGGTGTCGTTCGAATTGCACTTCGCGAAATCGTCCCCGATCACGGTCCAGGTGCCGGTCGAACCCGCCACGTATCAACCACCCGAGGACTGACCAGCTATGACGAGCGCCAAGCGGTTCGCGTTCCTGTTGAGCACGCTGGGCGCGCTGGCCGCTGTGCTGCTCGGCACAGCGGCCCCGGCATCCGCGCATGCCGCGCTGCTCAGCACCGCTCCAGGTGAGGGCTCGGTGGTCAAGACCGCACCCGCGCAGGTGCTGCTCACCTTCTCCGAGGGCGTCCTGCTCTCCGGCGACTCACTACGGGTGCTCGACCCCTCCGGCAAGGACGTCGAACAGGGCACGGCCCACCATGTGGGCAGCAACCAGAGCACGGCAACGGTCACGCTGCGCCCAAGACTGCGCAACGGCACGTACACCGTGGCGTGGAAGGTGGTTTCGGCTGACACCCATCCGGTCGCCGGCGCCTGGACGTTCTCGGTCGGTGCACCGTCAACCACCTCGGTGAACTCAGCGGCCGTGCCCGGGCAGCAGCCGGGCGGCGGGGCCACGGGCACCCTTTACTCCCTCGGTCGAGCCTTCTCCTACGGCGGTTTCGCGCTGCTCGTCGGCGGCTGCGCCTTCCTCACCGTCTGCTGGCCGCGCGGCGCCCGTTTGCGGGTCATGCAGAAGGTCGCGGTCAGCGGCTGGGTGACGCTGGCCGCCTCGACGATCGCACTGTTGTTGCTGCGCAGCCCATACGTCAACGGCACCGGCCTTGGCGGGATCTTCGACCTCGGACAGGTGCAGGCCGCCGCGGCGAGCAAAGCGGGTTCGGCTCTGGTGTCGCGGCTGCTGCTGCTCGCCGCCGCCGCGGTCTTTCTCGCCGTGCTCTTCGGCGCGTACACCCGGCGTGAGGACGCTGAGGACGCTGAGGGCTCTGAGGGCTCTGAGAAGCGGCATGGCCTCGGCCTTTCCCTCTCTCTAGGCCTCTCCTCAGGCCTCTCCCTCGGAGGCGCGGTGATCGCGGCCGGGATCGCGGCGACGTGGGCGATGTCCGAACACGCCTCTGTCGGCATCCAACCGGCTGTCGCGGTCCCGGCCGACATGCTGCATCTGCTGGCGATGGCGGTGTGGCTGGGCGGTCTGGTGGCGCTGCTCACCGCTCTGTACCGAACGACGGGCATCGAGCGGACAGCCGTACGGCGTTTCTCGCGCATCGCCTTCGGATGTGTCTGCGTACTGGTGGGCACGGGGATCTACCAGGCGTGGCGGCAAGTCGGCTCCTGGCATGCTCTCTTCGCAACGAAGTACGGGCAACTGCTGATCGTCAAGATCGGCTTGGTGGTGCTGATGCTGGGAACGGCGGCGATCTCGCGGCGTTGGACGGGCCGGCTCACGGAATCGGCGGCCGACAGGCAGGACGAATCCGAGCCGCACTCCGTGGAGCCTGTGGAGATCACCACCGAGGTAACGGCGGCCGACAACCCCGAACGCGCCGCACAACTCGCCCGTCAGCGTGCGGCGTTGACGGCGGAACGAGCAAAGAAGCTGCGCGACGCCGATCCGGCACGCGGCAGCCTACGTCGTTCGGTGCTCGCCGAGGCCGCGATCGCCGTGCTCATCCTCGCCGTCACCACCATGCTGAGCAGCAGCGAACCAGGCCGTACCGCCGAAGAAGCGATCACGGCATCCAGCGGCGGGAACGCCGCCCTCGGCGGCGGCTCGGCGCTGTTCTCCCTTCCCTACGACACTGGTGGGCCGAATGGCAAGGGCGCGGCGAGCATTCATCTCGCTCCGGCGCGCACCGGGCCCAACCTGCTGCACCTGAGCGTCACCGACGCCTCGGGGAAACCGCTCGACGTCCCCAAGTTGGACATCGCCTTCACCCTCCCGGCGAAGAGCCTCGGGCCGATCCCGGTGCGACTGCGGCACGCCGACACCGGGGAGTGGGTCGCGACGGGCCTGCAGCTTCCGATGCCGGGGCAGTGGCAGCTGAGCGTCACGGTACGCACGGACGCCATCGACGAAACAACCGTCACCAGGAATGTAACGATCGACGGATGAAGAAGGATCACCTGACCACATGACAGAGAGCCAGAAAAACATATCCCGCCGACGACTGCTGAGTACGGCTGGGGCTGCGGGGACAGCCGGTCTGGCGGTGGGCGGCGCAGGCGGGGCGTTCAGCTACGCAGCCGCACAAGGCGATAGCCCCGCGCTGAGCTCGGTCGGCAGCACCGCCATTCCCTTCCACGGCCTCCACCAGGCAGGGATCACCACCCCCGCGCAGTCCTGCGGTCACCTCGTCGCCTTCGACCTCGCGCCGGGCGCGGGGCGCAAGGACGCGGTCACACTGCTGCGCCGCTGGTCAGCGTCAGCCGAGGCGATGACGGCGGGCCGCGCGCCGACGGACACAGCGACATCAGCCGCTGGCGCGGCGGGCCAAATCGCGCTCGACGCAGGCCCCTCCTCACTCACCGTCACTTTCGGCTTCGGGCTGAGTTTCTTCCCCAAGGCAGGGCTGCACGACCGGATCCCCGCGGCGCTGCAGCCGCTGCCCGCGTTCCCGTCCGATGCTCTCGACCCCAGGCGCAGCGACGGCGATCTGTGGATCCAGATCGGCGCCGACGACCCTCTCGTCGCCTTCCACGCGCTGCGCATCCTGCAAAAACAGGCCGCGGGTACGGCGACACTGCGCTGGCAGATGAACGGCTTCAATCGCGTTCCGGGCGCCACCGCCAGGCCGATGACCGGGCGCAATCTTATGGGCCAGATCGACGGCACCAACAACCCCAAGCCGACGGAGAAGGACTTCAATGCGAAGATCTTCGCGTCAGGCAGGACAGGCAGAACCCAGGCCGACAGCAGGGCCGACTCCGAAGCGTGGATGGAGGGCGGCTCGTACGCGGTGGTGCGCCGCATCCGCATGTTGCTGGACTCGTGGGACCGGCTGCCCGTGGCCCATCAAGAGGCGGTCATCGGCCGGCGCAAGTCGGACGGCGCACCACTGTCTGGCGGCACCGAGACGACCCCCGTGGACCTGAACAAGATCAACCCGGACGGCTCGCTGGCGATTGCCGGAGACGCGCACATCCGAGTGGCGGCGCCGGAGTCGAACGGCGGGGCGACGATGCTGCGGCGCGCCTTCTCGTACCACGACGGTTACGACCCGGACGGGACACCCGACGCCGGGCTGCTCTTCGTCGCCTGGCAGGCGGATCCGACGTACGGATTCGTGCAGGTGCAGCGGAAGCTCGACGGCGGTGACGGGCTGACGCGATTCATCCGGCACGAATCGAGCGCGCTGTTCGCCGTACCGGGCGGAGCTCAGCCGGGTGAGTATGTGGGCCAGCGGCTGCTGGAGTCATGATCTTGATGGTCCTGTCCCATCTTGATGATCCTGTCTCGCGCGGGTCTGGACCGCATTAGGGTGAAGGTCATGATGATGTCGTCGTCAGCAGCCCGCTTCACATACCTCGGTCCCGAAGGCACCTTCACCGAGGCGGCGCTGCGCACGCTGCCAGAGGCGGCGACCCGTGAGCTGGTGCCGATGGTGTCGGTGCCGGCCGCGCTTGACGCGGTACGAAGTGAGGAGGCCGCGGCGGCGCTGGTGCCGATCGAGAACTCGGTGGAGGGCGGGGTCACCGCGACCCTGGATGAGCTCGCCACCGGCGAACCATTGATAATCCTCCGTGAGGTGCTGCTGCCGATCGTGTTTGCGTTGCTGGTACGGCCGGGCACCGATCTCGTGAGCGTCAAAACGGTCACCGGGCACCCGGTCGCGCAACCTCAGGTGCGCAACTGGCTTGCCGCGAACCTGCCGGACGCGGTGTGGGAGTCGGCGGCCTCGAACGCGGACGGCGCGCGGCTGGTGCAGGAGGGGCGGTTCGACGCCGCGTTCGCGGGCGAGTTCGCGGCGTCGAGATATGGTCTGGAGCCGCTGGTCACCGGGATTCATGATGCCGAGAGCGCGCACACCCGATTTGTGCTCGCGGGCCGTCCGGGGCGGCCACCGGCGCGTACCGGGGCGGACAAGACATCGGCGGTCTTCTGGCTGCGTGACGACCACCCGGGCGCGCTGCTCGAACTGCTGCAGGAGTTCGCGGTGCGCGGGGTGAACCTGGCGCGGATCGAGTCGCGGCCGACGGGCGAGGGCATCGGGCGGTACTGCTTCTCGGTGGACTGCGAGGGCCACATCGGCGACCGCCGAGTCGGTGAAGCGCTGATGGGGCTGAAGCGGATCTGCCCGCAGGTGCGTTTCCTCGGTTCGTATCCGCGGGCGGATGAGGCGGAGCCGCAGCTGCGGCCGGGGACGACGGACGAGGAGTTCACCGCGGCCGCGGACTGGTTGAGCCGCGCACTCGACGGACGCCTGACATAAGGGGCCGCGAGCAAGCGGAGTTGGTCGGCCGGCCGTGACATCAGCCGCTGGCGCGGCGGACGAGGCGGTCCGCGGAGCACGCGAGCGGGTGGCTGTGACATCAGCTGCTGGTGCGGCGGGGTGGACGAAAGCCTCTGACATCTCGCCTCTGAGGTCTCTGTCCCGGCCTGCTGTGGTTATCCACGAAAGTTATCCACAGGCACCTCTCGTGCCCTGGGGGTAAGTCGGTACACCGCTGCGGAAGCCGGGCGTACACCAACGCGACTTTAGTCGACAAATCACCCCCACGGCGCCCACCTCTCGCCCACACCACAGCAGGTCGCCGCCGGTCACATAATTGCTTTGATCAGCTCCACAGAGAGGCCAATTCTCACTCGAAAGTGAGCGTTGACGAGGTTTGGGATGAGAATCACACCCAGGTATCGCGCACCACTCGAAACGATCTCCCTCGTCTTCCACAGAGTGCACACACACCCTGTGGACAAGGGAAAACAATCCCCACCACCCTGTGGATAACCCTGTCCGCCGACTCCAGTTTCGCGAGCGACAGCTACCCCGAGGGAAGGAAATAGCGAATTCGGTTGACGGGCATCAGGGCATGCTTATCTGCCTCTCATACCCCTTTCCTTAAATCGGACAATCTCCCCATTAGCGCTTAACTTGCCCCATCGCCACCCCGCCCCCCTCCCACCCAGCCCCCGCACCGGCCAATCGCGACAGACCGCGGCGGCACACTGCTGCGCACCAGCGGCACGGGAGGCCACCACCACAGGTCGGATACGATATTGACAGTCAGTAGATCAAAAACTCACGCTCAGTAGCGACCTCACTCCACTACGCACGGGAGCTCCCAGCAATGGCCCGACACCTGGTAACCAGCGCATTGCCGTACATCAATGGCATCAAGCACCTGGGCAACATGGTCGGGTCCATGCTCCCCGCTGACGTCTACTCGCGCTATCTGCGCCAGCGCGGCCATGACGTCCTCTACATCTGTGCCACCGACGAGCACGGCACACCGGCTGAGCTGGCCGCCAAGGAGGCCGGGCTGCCGGTCGCCGAATTCTGTGCACAACAGCACGACGCGCAAAAGACGATCTACGACGGTTTCGCTCTCGCCTTCGACTATTTCGGCCGCAGCTCCTCGGCACAGAACATCGAGATCACGCAGGAGATCGCGCGCGAACTGAACCGCTACGGATTCATCGAGGAACGTTCGATCCGCCAGGTGTACTCGCTGGACGACGAGCGCTTCCTCCCCGACCGCTACATCGTCGGCACCTGCCCGCACTGCGGCTACGACAAAGCCCGCGGCGACCAATGCGAGAACTGCACCCGCGTCCTGGACCCGACCGACCTGATCGACGCACGCTCGGCGATCAGCGGCAGCAGCGCGCTGGAGGTGCGCGAGACCAAGCACCTGTTCCTGCTCCAGTCCAAGCTCGCCGACGAGGTCGGCGCATGGGTCGAAAAGCACGGCAAGGACTGGCCGACACTCGCCTCGTCCATCGCCCGCAAGTGGCTGACCGAGGGCCTTCAGGACCGCGCGATCACCCGCGATCTGGAATGGGGCGTCCCGGTACCGGGCGACACATGGCCTGAATTGGCAGCCGAGGGCAAGGTCTTCTACGTCTGGTTCGACGCCCCGATCGAGTACATCGGCGCGACGAAGGAATGGGCCGACCGGGCACCCGCTGAGCGCGATTGGAAGTCCTGGTGGTGGCAGGCCGACGACTCCGTCCGCTACACCGAGTTCATGGCCAAGGACAACGTCCCCTTCCACACGGTGATGTTCCCGGCCACGCTGCTCGGCACGCGCGCTCCGTGGAAGAAGGTCGACTACGTCAAGGCCTTCAACTGGCTGAATTACTACGGTGGCAAGTTCTCCACCAGCCAGCGCCGTGGTGTTTTCACCGACGCCGCGCTGGAGTTGCTGCCCGCCGACTACTGGCGCTACTTCCTGATGGCGCACGCGCCGGAGTCGGACGACACCAGCTTCACATGGGAGCTGTTCTCCGCCACGGTCAACAAGGACTTGGCCGACACCCTCGGCAACTTCGTCAACCGCGTACTCTCCTTCTCCCGCAAACGGTTCGGTGACAAGGTCCCAGCGGGCAAGGAGCCGAGCGAAACGGAGCGGAGGCTGGGCGAGGAGATCGCAAGGCTGCTCGCCGAATACGAGGAGCACATGGAATCCCTGCAGTTCCGCAAGGCCGCGCAAGCCCTGCGCGCGCTGTGGAGCGCGGGCAATTCCTACCTGGAGGAGAAAGCCCCCTGGCTGGAGATCAAGACCGACCAGGAGGCAGCTGCGCTCACGCTGCGCACCGCGATGAACCTGATCCATCTGTACGCAGTGGTCTCCGAACCCTTCATTCCCGCCTCGGCGAAGACAATGCGATCGGCATTCGCCCTCGTCGGCGACGACGCACTCTGGACCACTGCCGAGCAGGCCCGCGCTCTCAACTCCGTCCCGGCGGGTACGGCCTTCACCGTCCCTCCGGTTCTCTTCACCAAAATCACGGAGGAGGACCTCGACTCCTACCGCGCCCGCTTCGGCGGCACGGAGGAGACGGCGTAACGCCGGCACGACCGCCGAGCCCCGCGCATCCGCCGGGCCCCGGGGCCGGCGTGGTCCCGGGGCCCGGTCCAGATCGTCAGGCCGACATCATCCCCCGGCCCAGCCAGTCCTTCTCGTCCCGCACGCCCGGGAGGCAGAAGAAATAGCCACCGCCGGTCGGGGAGATGTAGTCGACCAAAGGCTCGTCGATCAGACGGGTCTGGACAGCTTCGAACTGGCGGATCACGTCCTGCTGATAGCAGCAGAAGACCAAGCCCATATCGAGGTTGCCCACATTGTCAATCCCACGGTCATAGTTATAACCGCGGCGCAGGATACGGGATTCGTCGGTCTTGGCAGTACGAGGATTGGCCAGGCGGATATGGGCGTCGAGGGGTATCGCGTTGCCCTGGGGGTCCTTGGCGTAGTCCGGGGTATCGGTCTCCTTCACACCGTCAAGTGGGGCCCCGCTGTCCTTGCGGCGGCCGAACATCCGTTCCTGCTCGCTGAGCGAGACACGGTCCCAGAATTCGACGAGCATGCGGATGATCCGGATCACCTGGTAGCTGCCGCCCGTTGCCCACGCGGGCTCGCCGCTGCCCGGCGTCACCCACACCAACTGGTCCATTTCACGGGAGGATGTGACATCGGGATTGGCGATGCCGTCCTTGAAACCCAGCAGATTGCGCTGAGCGCCGGTCGGGCGGGGCGCACTTTGGAAGCCGTCGATCCGCCACTTGACCTGCATCGCACCACGCGTGTGCTTGGCGATGTCGCGCAGCGCATGCAAGACGGTGTCCTGACTGCCCGCACAGATCTGCAGCGACAGATCGCCATGGCATTCGGCCTGGTTGAGGTTGTCGTTGGGAAAGGTGCGCATCGGGGCGAGGTGGCGCGGTTTGGCCTTGGCCAGGCCGTAACGATCGTCGAAGAGCGAGGAGCCGACGCCGACGGTGACAGTGAGCGCATCGGCGGGGATGACGGGGCCGAGGATGCCGTTGTCGGACGGCGGCGCGCCAACGCCGAGGTCGGCGGGGATGCCTCCGGCGGTGAGGAAACGGGCCCGCTCAGTGATGGTCTTCAGCAGTTCGGCGAGGTCGCCCCGCTGCTGCGCTATGACGTCGAAGGAAACGAAGGCGGCGTAGCCGGGCGTCGGGGTGGTGATGCCCGCCTGGTAGGCGCCGTGGAAGTCGACGGCGGGAGCACGGCCCGTGGCGGAGTCGTCGGCGGTGTGGGGGCGGGCGGCGGCGAGCGCCACGCCGCCGCCCGCCAATGCGGCACCGGCAGCGCCCGCGGCGAGCGCGCCCCGCATAAAGGCCCGACGACCGTTTCCTGCGGGGCAAGCGCCGCTCTGCGGGGGCTGGGTCAAAGACTCGTGGTTGACAGGGCAGCTGCTCATCAGGCGGACTTCCTGATCTCGAGGAGGTCGGGGATCGGCGAGAGGCCCTCAAGAAGCCGGCCGGTGGCTCCGTTGAGGGTGGCGCGGGTGGTCGGGTCGAGCTGTTCTACGGGCGTCCAGCTGTTGCTGTGGTGCGCGGAGTCGAGAAGTTGTTGCACGCGGGCAATGTCGGTGTCGATCGTGGAGAGCAGGTACGGCGAGCGCTTGGCGATCAACGGCTGGAGGACGGAGAGCAGTTCGCGCGTGCCCGCAAGATTGGCGTTGGCGGTGGCAAGGTTGGTGCCACTGCCCTCGTCGGTGTCGGCGGTGAGCTCGAATTGGAGGGTGTTTTCCAGGATTTCGTGGGTACGCAGCGGCAGGTCCGAGACATCGAAGTCCTGAGTGGGGAAAGCTTTCTGCAGTCCTGCGGTATCGCTGGCAAGTTGGTCGGCGGGACCTTGCAGGCTGCTCGCGTTCTCGCCGTGCCACAGGCCGTACTCGATGCGGTGGAAGCCGGTGAAGTCCGGGTCCTTGATGCCGAGCGGGAGTCCGTCGGCGCGGCCGTTGATCTTCTTGTCGAAGTTCTCGAAGGTGCCATAGGCGGCGCCGAGCGAGGAGTACGTGAGGTGGGCGGTGAGCCAGTCGCTCCGCGCCGCATCGAGCTTGCCGCGGTTGATGTCGCCCTGGAGCTGCTGGGTCTGCGTGACGAGGGTGGCCAGGCCCTTGTTGACGTAGTCCTGGTACGCAGTCAGTGCGGGCTGCAGATCGGCATCCGTGACGGGGGCCACGGCGGTGACAGCACCGCTGCCGGATCCTCCGGAGACATGGACGGCGGCGGACGTTGCCACCTTGCCGCCGGTGGGAACGCAGCGCCAGGCGTAGTCGCCGCTGCCGATGGTGGCGGTCAGCACGCCACTGGTGCCGGGAGCAAGGCCTTCGAGTTCGCCGTAGACGGCATTGCTCGCCGGGTCGATGAGATAGACCTCGGACGTTTTGCTGCCCGTGTTCCGCATGGTGAACGTCTGACGGCCGGGCTGGGGGGCGGTGAACCCCTTGCCGCAATCCGTCTCGGAGACGGAGACGGTCTGCGCCTCGGCAGGTTTCGAGCCGGCGAACGCGATGACGGTCCCGGCGATCACGACAGGCACGGCGACGACGACTGCCGGCACGACCCACATGGGGCGCGCGGCACGCTCACGCTTGCGCGCGGTCTCTTCGGGGGCGCAGCCCTCTGCGGCGGGCTCGGCGGACGCGCCGTTGCCCGTAGCGTCGGCGGATGCGCCCTCACAGGTAGGTGTTGCAGGTGTTGCAGGTGTTGTAGGTGTTGCAGGCACCGCGGTGGCGCAGCTGACGCCCTCCTCCGGCTGCGCCGCTGGTACGGGAGGCTTCCCTGCCGTGTCAACGGCCCTCGGCGCGGGCTTCGTCGTGCGCACGCCGCGAATGAAGAGGGTCATCACGACGACGCCGTACATCCCGTAAGCCAGGATCTGGAGCCAGGTCATCTGGGGCATGATGTTGAACACGCCCTGCAGCAGCGTCCCGTACCAAGAGCCCGCGTCAATGGTGGAACTCAGGTCGAAGGCGTAGGCCGTGGCGCCGGGCAGCGTGCCGCCCTCCTGGAGGTCGCGCAAACCATAGCCGAGGACTCCCGACGCGATCACGATGAGCACCATGCCGGTGTATGTGAAGAATTTCGTCAGGTTGATCTTCAGTACCCGGCAGTACAGGCCCCAGCACAGGCCGACCGCGACCACGAGTCCGATCGCGGCCCCCGTCACCGGACCTGCCGACTCACCCGCGGCGCGTGCCGTCGTCCACAAAAAGAGCGCGGTCTCCAGACCTTCGCGTCCGACCGCGAGGAACGACGTGAAGATGAGCATGCCCGTGCCCATGGTGAGCGCAGTGGTGACCTTCTCCCGGATCTCGCCGGACAGGCTGCGCGCCGAACGACGCATCCAGAAGATCATCACAGTCACGAAGGCGACAGCGATGACGCTGAGTACGCCGCTGAATGCCTCCTGGGCGGTGGTGGGGAGGTTGGCCGCGGTGAACGTCAACACCGCGCCGAAGCTCAAGGCGACGACGATCGCCGCCAGTACGCCCGTCCATACCTGTGGCAGGCGCGACTTGGCGTCGGCCCGGACGATGGTAGCGATGAGAATGGAGACGATGAGACCAGCCTCGAGTCCTTCCCTCAGGCCGATCAAAAAACTAGGGAATGCGTCATCCCACATTGGCGTGCCCTGCTCCTCCCCTGGTGTGATCACACAGACCGAAGTTAGGTTAGGGCAACCTTACTGTTTCTCGCCAGGGGGTCTTCCACCGGCGTACGGCGCTGCTCATTGGGGAGCGGGAACTTGTATGCCACAGCCACCTACACCGCGGCGCAGCAGGGCGACCGGCACACTGCAGCTGCTCGTGTCGCAGGGCGACGCTCGACCTGAACCGCCGTCAAGACGCGATCAAGCGTCGAATACACGCCCTACTTGCTTGGCGGCGGCTTGCGGATGCTCAGGTGGAGTTCCTTCAGCCGCGCCTCGTCGACCTCACTGGGCGCACCCATCAGCAGATCCTGCGCGGTCTGGTTGAGCGGGAAAGCAATTGTCTCGCGGATGTTGGGCTCGTCCGCGAGCAGCATCACGATGCGGTCCACGCCGGGCGCGATGCCGCCGTGGGGCGGGGCACCGAAGTGGAAGGCGCGCAGCATGCCGCCGAATTCCTGTTCCACCTGCTCGTGTGTGTAGCCGGCGATCGCGAACGCCTCATACATCACCTCGGGTTCGTGGTTACGGATCGCGCCCGAGGACAACTCGACACCGTTGCAGACGATGTCGTACTGCCATGCCAGGATGTCCAGCGGGTCCTTGGTCTGCAACGCTTCGAGCCCGCCCTGGGGCATGGAGAAGGGGTTGTGGCTGAATTCGATCTGCCCGGTGTCCTCGTTCCGCTCGAACATCGGGAAGTCGACGATCCAGCAGAAGCGGAAGACATCCTCCTCGAAGTGGCCGGCCCGCTTGGCGGCCTCGACGCGCACCGCGCCCATGATCTTCGAGACCTCGTCGAAATCCCCGGCGCCGAAGAAGACCGCGGTGCCAGGCTTGCCGTGCACCGCCTCGACCAGTGCCTTGGTGTCCGCCTCGGTGAGGAACTTGGCGATCGGGCCGGTGAGTGCGTTGTCCTCGCCGATACGGATCCAGGCGAGGCCCTTCGCGCCGAGCTCCATTGCGAATTCACCCAACTGGTCGAAGAACCGGCGCGGCTGGTCCGCGGTGTCCGGTACGGCCAGGGCGCGGACGTGCTTGCCCGCAAACGCCTTGAAGCCGGAGTCCGCGAAGATCCCCGATACGTCGACGAGTTCGAGCTTGGCGCGCAGATCCGGCTTGTCGGAGCCGTACTTGAGCATTGCCTCGCGGAACGGGATACGCGGGAACGGCGAGGTGACGTGACGGCCGCCACCGAATTCCTCGAACAGGTCGGTCATCACCTTCTCGACGACCTCGAAGACGTCCTCCTGCTCGACGAAGCTCATCTCGACATCGAGCTGGTAGAACTCGCCAGGAGAGCGGTCGGCGCGGCTGGCCTCGTCACGGAAGCACGGTGCGATCTGGAAGTAGCGGTCGAAGCCGGCGATCATCAGCAGCTGCTTGAACTGCTGCGGGGCTTGCGGCAGTGCGTAGAACTTGCCGGCGTGCAGCCGCGAGGGCACCAGGAAGTCGCGCGCGCCCTCGGGAGAGGTGGCGGACAGGATCGGGGTGGCCAGCTCGTTGAAGCCGAGCGCGGTCATCTTTTCGCGGATGGCCGCGATCACAGCCGAGCGCAGCATGATGTTGCGGTGCATGCGCTGGCGGCGCAGGTCGAGGAAGCGGTGGGTGAGGCGCTTGTCCTCGGAGACGCCGTCCTCGGGGAAGACGGGGAAGGGCAGTGGGTCGGCGGCGCCGAGCACCTCGACTTCGGTGACCTCGATCTCAATCTCGCCGGTCGGCAGCTCCGGGTTGACGTTCTCCGCACCGCGGGCCCGCACCAGGCCGTCGACACGGATCACGGATTCCTTGGTCTGCTTGTCCAGCGCCTCGTATGCCGAGGTCCCCGGGTGGGCGATGAGCTGGACGACGCCGTAGTGGTCCCGTAGATCGACGAAGAGGATGCCGCCCAGATCACGCCGATTGTGCAGCCAACCGGACAGGCGCACCCTGGCGTCGACGTCGGCGGCGCGGAGCTCGCCGCAGGTGTGGGACCGGTACCGATGCATCGTCCATCCAACTCTGGGGGCCAGGGGCAGGCCCCCGGCCGGCCATAAAAACACAGAACACAGCAGATTCCCCAAAGCGTACCGTGACGACCCGCCCCGATCATTGTCATATGCATGACTTTGCCGCCTGGGGCGGGTGCAGGTGTGCGCCGTCAAGCGTGCGCTGCGGGGATGGTGCCAAGCCGTCCCGTCTTGAAGTCCTCGAAGGCCTGGGCCAGCTCTGCGTGGGAGTTCATCACGAACGGGCCGTAGTGGAACATCGGCTCGCGGATCGGCAGTCCGCCGAGGAGTACGACTTCGAAGTTGGCGCTGCGGGAGTCCTGCGTCGCGTCGGCGCAGATGGTGAGGGAGTCTCCCGCACCGGAGGTGCTGCGCGCTGCTGGATCCGCTTGGCCGAAGACGACCGCCTGACCCATGCGGAACGGCTGTCCCGTCGCGCCTGCCGTGCCCTGCCCGGCGAGCCCGTACGCGAGGGCGTTGAACTCCGCGCGCCATGGCAGCGTCAGCTGGGCTCCTGGAGTGACGGAGGCGTGAATCATCGTGATCGGGGTGTGCGTCGCACCCGGCCCGAGATGGTCCGCGAGAGTGCCCGCGATCAGCCGGATGAGCGCACCGCCGTCTTCGGAGGCGAGCAGCTTGACGTTCCCGCCCCTGATGTCCTGGTATTTCGGCGGGATCATCTTGTCCTGGCGCGGCAGATTCACCCACAGTTGCAGGCCGTGGAAGAGCCCGCCGGAGGCTACCAACTCCTCTGGCGGGGTCTCGATGTGCAGCAGACCGGAACCCGCAGTCATCCACTGGGTGTCGCCGTTGGTGATGATGCCGCCACCGCCGTGCGAATCCTGGTGCACAAACGTTCCGTCGATGATGTACGTGACGGTCTCGAAGCCGCGGTGGGGATGCCAGGGCGTTCCCTTGGCCTCTCCGGCCGGGTAATCCACCTCGCCCATCTGATCCATCATGATGAACGGGTCGAGATACTGGTAGTTCAGGCCGGCGAAGGCGCGGCGTACCGGGAAACCTTCGCCCTCCAAGCCACTCGGTGCAGTGGAGACGGTGAGCACCGGCCGACAGGCGGCTCCCGGGGGCACTGCGACGCGCGGCAGAGCCAGTGGGTTCTCAGTGGTCACGGCAGGCATGGCAACCTCCTCGGCTGTTCACTCTTCAACCTAGTTGAAGGCTGAACAAGCCGCAAGGGTGCCCATATTCCGAAACGGCCGGGATTGGCCAAGGTCAGTCGGAATCAGCCATACATGCGGCGCATCGCGAAGTCGACCATCTGCTCGACCGCCTTCGCATCGAAGACCATGCGGTGCTCGCCTTCCATATCAAGCACGAACCCATACCCCGTGGGCAGCAGGTCGAGCACTTCCGCACCTGTGATCACGAAATATTTGGACTCCTTGCCCGCATAGCGGCGCAGTTGCTTGAGCGAGGTGAACATCGGGATCACCGGGTGCTGGGTGTTGTGCAGCGCCAAGAAACCGGGATTCTCACCACGTGGGCAGTAGACCTTCGAGGTGGAGAAGATGTTTTGGAAGTCCTCGGCCGCCATCGACCCGGTGGTGAAGGCGCGCACCGCCTCGGCGAGCGATGGCGGCGACGGCTCGGGGTACAGCGGCGGCTGCCCGGCGTAGCCGCCAGGTCCCGGCGCTCCGGGGGGTGGCGGCGGGGCGGAGCCTGCTGCAGAAGTCTGGTCATAGCCGTACACGCCCTACAGAGTAACGAGGGTCATAGCTGCGAATAGGGGTTGCCTTTTGTTACCGATGGGTAGCATAGTGACGCCACGCCGCGCCAGCGGCATATCGGAGCCACCAGCCAGTAGGCCACCAGCCAGTAGAAGCCTCCCCCCGAGCAGACGGAGCCTTACGTCATGGGCCACTACAAGTCGAATCTGCGCGACATCGAGTTCAACCTGTTCGAGGTTCTCGGCCGCGACAAGATCTACGGCACCGGACCCTTTGCCGACATGGACGTGGACACCGCCAAGAGCGTCCTGAGCGAGATCGCCCGTCTGTCGGAGAACGAGCTCGCCGCATCATACGCCGACGCCGACCGCAACCCTCCGGTCTTCGACCCCCGGACCAACACCGCGCCCGTGCCGGACAGCTTCAAGAAGAGCTTCGCCGCGTACATGGACGCCGAGTGGTGGCGGCTGGGCATTCCGGAGGAGATCGGCGGCACCACCGCACCGCGCTCCCTGCTCTGGGGCTTCGCCGAGACCATCCTCGGCTCGAACCCGGCCGTGTGGATGTACGCCTCGGGACCGGCCTTCGCAGGTGTCCTCTACGACGAAGCCACCGACGAGCAGCGCAAGATCGCCCAGCGGATGACCGACAAGCAGTGGGGCTCCACGATGGTGCTCACCGAGCCGGACGCCGGCTCGGACGTCGGCGCCGGCCGTACCAAGGCGATCCAGCAGCCCGATGGCACATGGCACATCGAGGGCGTCAAGCGCTTCATCACCTCGGGCGAGCACGACATGGCCGAAAACATCATCCACTTCGTACTGGCCCGCCCCGAGGGCGCAGGACCGGGCACCAAGGGCCTGTCGCTGTTCGTCGTCCCCAAATACGACTTCGACTGGGAGACCGGCGAGCTCGGCGAGCGCAACGGCGTCTATGCCACCAACGTCGAGCACAAGATGGGCCTGAAGGCCTCCAACACCTGTGAGATGACCTTCGGTGCCAAGCATCCGGCCAAGGGCTGGCTGCTCGGCGAGAAGCACGACGGCATCCGCCAGATGTTCAAGATCATCGAGTTCGCGCGGATGATGGTCGGTACGAAGGCCATCGCCACGCTGTCCACCGGCTACCTCAACGCGCTGGAGTACGCCAAGGAGCGCGTCCAGGGCGCCGACCTCACCCAGTTCATGGACAAGACCGCACCACGCGTCACCATCACCCATCACCCGGATGTACGCCGCTCGCTGATGACCCAGAAGGCATACGCGGAAGGCATGCGCGCCCTGGTCCTCTACACCGCCGCCGTCCAGGACGAGATCCTGATCAAGGAGGCGGCGGGTGAGGACGCCTCCGCCACGCACCGCCTCAACGACCTGCTGCTGCCGATCGTCAAGGGCTACGGCTCGGAGAAGTCGTACGAGCAGCTCGCGCAGTCCCTGCAAACCCTGGGAGGCTCCGGGTATCTGCAGGAATACCCGATCGAGCAGTACATCCGGGACGCGAAGATCGACACCCTCTACGAGGGCACCACCGCCATCCAAGGTCAGGATTTCTTCTTCCGGAAGATCGTCCGCGACCAGGGCCAGGCGCTCACCGTACTGTCGGAGGAGATCAAGAAGTTCCTGGCCGGCGCCACCGGTGGCGAGGAGTTGGCCACGGCGCGCGAGAAGCTCGCCAGGGCGGCGGTCGACCTGGAGGCGATCGTCGGCGTCATGCTCACCGACCTCGCCGCCACCGAGCAGGAGGTGAAGTCCCTCTACAAGGTGGGCCTCAACACCACCCGCCTGCTGCTCGCCTCCGGCGACGTGATCGTCGGCTACCTGCTGCTCAAGGGCGCGGCGGTGGCCGCCGAGAAGCTGGCCGGTGCGCAGGAGAAGGTCGTGTCCGATAAAGACGTAGCCTTCTACCTCGGCAAGATCGCGGCGGCGAAGTTCTTCGCCGAGACCGTGCTGCCGGGCGTGGCGGTCCAGCGCCAGCAGGCCGAGTCGGTAACCACCGAACTCATGGAGCTGCCGGAAGAGGCGTTCTGACTTCTGGCCAGTCTTCTGGCCAGTCTTCTGTGCGACGGCTTCGGCGAGGGCGCCGGTGGCCCGTTCCCCTTCCGTTCCTCAGCAGAACGGGGGCCACCGCGCACTTCTATGCTTTCCGCATGAGCTTCGACCGCGCCCACACCGATGACCTGATCGCCTTCCTCAACTCAAGCCCGACGCCGTACCACGCGGTGGCGAGCTGTGCCGAGCGGCTGGCGAAGGTCGGTTTCCGGCAGGTCGAGGAGACCGACGCGTGGGACGCGCAGCCCGGCGGCAAGTACGTGCTGCGCGGCGGCGCGATCATCGCGTGGTACGTCCCTGGTGATGCCAATCCCCACACTCCCTACCGCATCGTGGGTGCACACACCGATTCACCCAATCTGCGCGTCAAGCCGCGCCCCGACAGCGGTGGGTACGGCTGGCGGCAGGTCGCCGTCGAGATCTACGGCGGGGTACTGCTCAACTCATGGCTCGACCGTGACCTCGGCGTGGCGGGACGGCTCTCGCTACGCGACGGCAGCCACCGGCTCGTCGCCGTGGATCGCCCGCTGCTGCGCGTACCACAGCTCGCCATCCACCTGGACCGCCAGGCCAATGAAGGCATGACGCTGGACCGCCAAAGGCACCTGCAGCCGATCTGGGGTCTGGGGCAGACCGACGAGGGCGCGCTCATCCGCTTCCTCGCGCAGGAGGCGTCACTCGACGCGGACGACGTCGTCGGCTGGGATCTGATGACGCACGATGTCCAGCCGCCCGCCTACCTTGGCCGGGACCGCGAGCTGCTGGCGGCGCCGCGCCTGGACAACCTGCTGTCAGTGCACGCCGGTACGGCTGCGCTCGCGTCGGTGGCGGGCAGCCGGCTGCCGTACATCCCCGTATTCGCCGCTTTCGACCATGAGGAGAACGGCAGCCAGGCCGACACCGGAGCGATGGGACCGCTGCTCGGCGGTGTGCTGGAGCGGTCGGTTTTCGCCCGCGGGGGTACGTACGACGACCGGGCGCGTGCCTTCGCCGGGACGATCTGCCTCTCCTCCGACACCGGCCACGCCGTGCACCCCAACTACCCGGAACGGCACGACCCCGGCCACTGGCCGCTCCCCAACGCGGGCCCGATCCTGAAAGTCAACGTCAATCAGCGGTACGCCACAGACGGCGCAGGTCGCGGCATCTTCGCCTCCGCGTGCGAGCAGGCGGATGTGCCGTGGCAGTCGTTCGTCTCCAACAATGCGATGCCGTGCGGCACGACGATCGGCCCGATCACAGCCGCACGACACGGCATCACCACCGTCGACATCGGTGTGGCGATCCTGTCGATGCACTCGGCACGCGAACTGTGCGGTGCGGACGACCCGTTCTTGCTGGCGCGAGCGTTGAAGGCGTTCCTGGAGGGGTGAGGCAGCGGGCGCTCTCGCTCACGAGAAGCAGCCACGCAGCCACACACCCACTGCCAGCCCGCACATGGACCGGTTGGACGTGCCCAACAGACTCTCCGAAGCGTCTCCGAAGCCTGGTGGGGATTACGGCTTTATCGGCTTTGTTGACTTTGTCGGCGCCGGGAGCCCGAGCACGCGGTCACGCAGCACTGGGAATTCCGTGCGCGTCTTCACTACGTGCACCGGGTCGAGCTCCACGCTCAGCGTCTCCTCACCTGCTCCGGCCTCCGCTACGACCTCGCCCCATGGGTCGACGACGACGCTGTAGCCGGCCTGCTCGACGCCCGCGTGCCTACCGGCCGTACTGCAGGCGAGCACATACGCCTGCGACTCCACGGCTCGGGCGCGGGCAAGCAGCGACCAGTGCGCGCGGCGCCGCGCCGGCCACCCCGCGGACACGACGAACAACTGCGCCCCGGCATCGACGAGCAGCCTGAACTGCTCGGGAAAACGCAGGTCGTAACAGGTGGCGAGGCCGATGACGGCGTCGTCGAGGCGTGCGGTGACGATCTCATGCCCGGCTCCCATCAAGATCGCCTCGCCCTTGTCGAAGCCGAAGCGGTGGATCTTGCGGTACATGCGGTGCAGCTCGCCGTCGGGCGAGAAGAGCAGCGAGGTGTTGTAGAGGATGCAATCTCCCTGGGGAGTCTGGTCACGTTCCACGATCGACCCTGCGTGCAGCCACACGCCCGCATCGCGTGCCGCCGCGCCCATCGCCCGAGCGGTTGGCCCGTCCACCGGTTCGGCATGATCGGCGAAGGTATCGAACGCAAACGCGCCGACCGGCCAAAGTTCCGGCAGTACGACCAGATCGGCACCGTCTTGGGCGCGTACCAGCCCCGCCACCCGCTCCCGGCGGGTTTCCACCGGCTCGTCCGGCTTGACATCGATCTGGAGAAGCGAAACGCGCAAAATATCACCTTCCATAATCCAGTCCGCCCATACGGGCCCTACGATCGTCACACGAAAGCAATGCCATGGTGGCGGCGCACAGCGTAATTTGGGGCGCACACCGCCACGACCACGCACCGATCGTTCGAGAGGTCCCGTGACCGTCCACAGCACGCTCCAGTCCTACATCGACGCCTGGACCCAATCCATAGAAGCCATATCGGGATTGGTCGCTCCACTCGTAGAGGGCGAGTGGAACAAGGCGACCGAATGCCCGGGATGGTCGGTCCGTGACGTCGTCTCGCACATCATCGGTACCGAGTGCGAGAAGCTCGGCGACCCCCGGCCCATCCACCCGCTTCCCCGCGATCTCTTCCACGTCAAGGACGAATTCAGCCGTTATATGGAGGTGCCGGTCGATGTGCGGCGCTGCCATACCGGCCCGGAGATGACGGCCGAGCTGGAGTACACGATCATCCGGCGCGCACGGCAGCTGCGCAATGAGAACCGCGCCCCGCAGACGAAGGTGCGCGGCCTGATGGGCCGGGAGACAACGCTCGAAGAGTTGCTGCAGACAAGCGTGGTGGACATCTGGGTGCATGAGCAGGACCTGCGCCGGGCATTGGGCGCACCCGGCAACCTCGATTCGCCGGGCGCGGTCGTGACGCGCGATGCCCTGCTTGCCTCACTGCCCGGGGTAGTCGCGAAAGGCGCGGCGGCACCGGCCGGTTCCGTGGTGGTCTTCGATGTGTCCGGTCCCCTGGAGTTCCTGCGCACCGTCCGCATCCACGCGGAAGGCAAAGGCACGATCGACAGCTCCATCTCCCTCGGCCCCACAGTGACGTTGACGCTGGACTGGGAGACATTCGTCCGCCTGGCCTGTGGCCGTGTCCACCCGCGCGCAGTCAAGGACAGCCTCAAGGTCGAGGGCGACAAGCCACTGGCAGAAGCGATCCTTTCCCACTTCGCGGTGACACCGTAGCCGATCCGATCCAACCCGCCTGACTCCGATCCAACCTGATCCGGTCTGCCCTGCTCCGGTCCGACCTGCTCCGACCCGGTCTGATCCGACCCGGTCCGATCCGACCGGTCATGCCGGAACGTGGGAGGCCGAAATGCGGCTGACCGTGATGCGTTCACGTTCGCGATGCGCTGCGCGTCGGCGCAGGCGCAGGATCTGGCTGAGGCCGAGGCCCTGCAGCACAAAGATGCTGCTGAGCGCGATCTGGTAATTGCCCCCCGTCGCATCCAGCAGGACGCCGATCGCCAGCAGCGCGATCATCGTCGCAATGAAACCACCCATGTTGACGATTCCCGACGCCGTGCCCAGCCGCTCCGGTGGGTTCGCCGGACGGGCGAAGTCGAAGCCGATCATCGACGCCGGGCCGCTGGCCCCGAGCACCGAGCACAACACAATCAGCAGCCACATCGGCGCGTGGGCCGCCGGCCAGGAGAGCACCGCGATCCAAGTGGTGGCCGTCGTTACGATCACGCCCAGCGCGAGCGGCATCCGCGCACCGTAGTGGCGGGCGATGAGCTGGCCGAAGACCATCCCCAGCATCATGTTGGAGACCACGACGAGGGTCAGCAGCGTACCGGCCGCACCCCGCGACAGGCCCTGCCACCCGACGAGGAATGGCATCCCCCACAGCAACAGGAAGACCGTCGCCGAGAACTGTGCGGTGAAGTGCACCCACATGCCGAGCCGGGTGCCCGGTTCTCGCCAGGCGTCGACGAGCTGCCTGCGGACGGCACCGGCCGACGGCAGCTCCCCGGGTGGCGGTTCGTAACCCTCCGGGTGGTCCTTCATGCAGGTCAGCACGAGGATCAGGACGAGCGCGCCACCGAGCCCTGTGCCCCCAAAGGTCAGCGTCCAGCCGACCGAGTGCAGCAGCCGGGAGAGCACCAGCGTACTGACAAGATTGCCGACCATACCGAACAGGGCAGCGCCCTGGGCTATCAGCGGCCCGCGCCGCGCCGGGAACCAACGGGAGCCGAGCCGCAGCACACTGATGAACGTCATCGCGTCCCCGCAGCCGAGGACCGCACGCGCGCCGAGTGCGAGGACGTACGAGTGGGAAAGGGCGAACCCGAGTTGTCCGGCGGTGAGCAGCACGATGCCGACGCTGAGCACCCGCTTGGTACCCCAGCGGTCGACGAACAGGCCGACGGGGATTTGCATCCCCGCATAGACCAGCACCTGGAGGATGGAGAAGGTGGACAGCTCAGCGGCGCTGATGTGGAAGCGGACCGCCGCGTCGATCCCGGCGACACCGAGACTCGAGCGGTGCACGACGGCGATCATGTAGACGAGGACACCGATGCACCATACGGCGATGGCACGCGAACCGCCCGGCGGGTCGCCGGGCAGTCTCAGCTTGCTTTTGTCGGTTTCGATCGCGCTCATGCCTCGCCCCTCACCAAAGCCTTCACCCGGCTGACGTGCCGGTGAACCATTGCGGCTGCCTCATCCGCGTCACCGCTGCGCAGCGCGGCGAGCAATTCGGCGTGTTCGGCAATGTTCTTGGCGACGCGGCCCGGATCGGCGTGCATCACCTGCACCCCCATCCGCAGCTGGCGGTCGCGCAGTTGCTCGTAGAGATGGGAGAGGATCGCATTGCCTGCGGCGCGGACGATCTCGGCGTGGAAGCACCGGTCGGTGACAGCAGCGGCGGCGAGGTCACCGGTACGGGCGTGCTCCTCGTGTTCCTCCAGCAACTCCTCGAGCCTGCAGAGGAGTTGAGGGGAGATGGGGATGACCTTGCGGATCGCGTGCTCCTCGACGAGCAGCCGGGTCTCGACGACATCGGCGATCTCCTGTGCAGAGACCGGCAGCACGAGGGCGCCCTTCTTCGGATAGAGCTTGATAAGCCCCTCTGCTTCGAGGCGCAGCAGCCCTTCCCGTACGGGGGTGCGGGAGACGCCGACCGCTTCGGCGAGATCGCCTTCAGTGAGCAACGCACCGCCCTCGTAACGCCGTTCGAGCACTGCCTGCTTGACATGGGTGTAGACCCGCTCGGCAGCGGGCAGCTGCTTGCTGGGACCGGCGACGGTGGACATCATGATAAGCACATCATAGATACATCACATATGCGAGGGGAGTCCGCGTCCGAGATACGGACACGGACACGAGTACGAGTACGAGTACGAGTACGAGCACGAGCACGAGTACGAGTACGAGTACGAGCACGGGTACGAGCACGGGCTCAGGCCCGGCGCGCACACGCGCTGACACCAGCCGCTGCCGCGACGGGACGGGCCCGTGACCCGCCGCGCCAGGACTACGGCACGACGGGCACAGTGGGACTACGGATTACGGGACTACGCCCAGGTGATCAGGCGCTTCGGGTGCTCCAGGATGGCGGCGACATCAGCCAGCACCTTGGAACCCAACTCCCCGTCGACCAGACGGTGGTCGAAAGAGAGCGCCAGCGTGGTGACCTGGCGGGGCTTGACCTTGCCCTTGTGAACCCACGGCTGTTCCTTGACTGCGCCGAAGGCGAGGATCGCGGATTCGCCGGGGTTGAGGATGGGCGTGCCGGTGTCGATACCGAAGACACCGACGTTGGTGATGGTCACCGTGCCGCCCTGCATTGCGGCGGGTGACGTCTTGCCCTCGCGGGCTGCAGCGACCAACTCACCGATTGCGGAGGCTAGTTCGGGGAGTGTCTTGGCCTGGGCATCCTTGATGTTGGGGACGATCAGGCCACGCGGGGTGGCCGCGGCAATGCCGAGGTTCACATAGCCCTTGTAGACGATCTCCTGGCGTTCCTCGTCCCAGGAGGCGTTGATCTCCTGATTGCGTCTGATGGCAATCAGCAGAGCCTTGGCCACCAGCAGCAGCGGGCTGACCTTGAGCCCCTCGAAGGCCGGGTCCGTCTTGAGCTGCTGGACCAGCCGCATAGTGCGAGTGATGTCGAATGTCACGAACTCGGTCACGTGCGGGGCGGTGAACGCGCTGGCCACCATCGCCTGCGCGGTGGCCTTGCGTACGCCCTTGACCGGGACGCGACGCTCACGTTCCGCGGCAGCGGCCATCGGCACGGCGGGCGTGGGCTGCTCAACCCGCTCCTGTGCCTGCGGCGGAGCAGCCGCGGCGTGGACATCTTCGCGGGTGACGGTGGCATGCGGTCCGGTCGGGACCACGCTCGCCAGGTCGACGCCAAGGTCCTTTGCCAGCTTGCGTACCGGCGGCTTGGCCAGCGGACGCGGCTGCGTGGGGGCAATGGGAGGCGGGGCAGCCAAAGTTGGCGTCCCACCGCGCCCGTTGAACTCCGCTGCCTGAGCGGGCACCGCGGCAACGGGCTTGCGTGGTCGCCGCTTTGTTGACGACTCGCTCACGCCATAACCGACAAGCACCGCTTGACGCTTCTGCTGCGGCTCGGGCGGCTGCGGCGGCTGCGATTGCTGCGGCGTCTTTGGCTTCGCCGGTTCGGGCGCCTCGCCCACCTGCGTGTCGACGGTGATGATCGCCGCGCCGACATCGACGGTCCGACCTTCCGGAAAGCGGATCTCATGGACCACGCCGTCGAAGGGGATAGGCAGTTCAACGGCAGCCTTCGCCGTCTCCACCTCGCACACCACCATCCCGTCGTGGACAGTGTCGCCCGGCCCCACGTACCACTTGAGGATCTCGGCCTCGGTGAGCCCCTCGCCCACATCGGGCATCTTGAACTCACGGAAACGCTCCGCAGTCATGCTCACTGCATCTCCTCGGCTCTCAGAACGCCAGCGCGCGGTCGACAGCGTCGAGCACACGATCCAGGCCCGGCAAATACTCCTCTTCGAGCCGGGCCGGCGGGTACGGGGCGTGGAAGCCGCCCACCCGCAGCACCGGAGCCTCGAGATGGTAAAAGCAGCGCTCGGTGATCCGGGCCGCGACCTCGGCACCCGTGCCGAAGAAAACTGGGGCTTCGTGGACCACGACCAGACGTCGTGTCTTGACCACCGACGCCTGCAAGGTGTCGAAGTCGATCGGCGACAGTGACCGCATATCGATGACTTCGAGGGATTTGCCCTCCTCCTCGGCCGCGGCAGCCGCCTCCAGGCAGGTCTTGACCATCGGCCCGTACGCCGCGAGCGTCGCATCGCTGCCCTCGCGCACCACGCGCGCGGTGTGCAGCGGCGCCGGGATCGCCGCCGTGTCGACCTCGCCCTTGTCCCAGTAGCGGCGCTTCGGTTCGAAGTAGATGACCGGGTCATCGCAGTCGATGGCCTGCTGCATCATCCAGTAAGCGTCGAAAGCGTTCGACGGGGAGACCACCTTCAACCCCGCCACATGCGCGAACAACGCCTCAGGCGACTCACTGTGGTGCTCGACCGCGCCGATCCCGCCGCCGTAGGGGATGCGGATGACGACCGGCAGTTTGATCTTGCCGAGCGCCCTCGCATGCATCTTCGCCAACTGCGTGACGATCTGGTCATACGCCGGGAAGACGAACCCGTCGAACTGGATCTCCACGACCGGCCGGTAACCACGCAGTGCCAGACCGATCGCCGTGCCGACGATGCCCGACTCCGCGAGCGGAGTGTCGATCACCCGCGCCTCGCCGAAGTCCTTCTGCAGCCCGTCGGTGACTCGGGAGACGCCTCCGAGCTTGCCCACGTCCTCGCCCATGACCAGGACCTTCGGGTCGGTCTCAAGGGCTTTGCGCAGCGATTCGTTGATCGCCTTGGCGATCGCCATCGTCGATTCGGCCATGATCAGTGCCTCTCCCCGTTTGCCGAGTCGGCGAACGACGCCTGGTATGCAGCGAACTGGACGCGCTCCTCGTCGACGAGAGCGTGTCCGTCCGCGTAGACGTTCTCAAAGATCGCCATGGGGTCGGGGTTGCGCATCCCGCGTACACCCTCGCGCACCCGCTTGGCGAGCGCCTCGCTCTCCGTGTCGAGTCCGGCGTAGAACTCGTCGTCGGCCAGGCCCTCCTTGGTCAAGTGCGCCTTCAGCCTGGCAATCGGATCCTTGGCTTCCCACTCCGTGCGCTCGTCGGCCGTCCGGTAACGGGTGGCGTCGTCGGAAGTGGTGTGCGCGCCCATCCGGTAGGTGAACGCCTCGACCAGCGTGGGGCCTTCGCCGCCCCGCGCCCGCTCCAGTGCGGCGCGGGTGACGGCGAGGCAGGCCAGCACATCATTGCCGTCCACGCGTACGCCCGGAAAACCGAAACCGGCGGAGCGCTGGTAGATCGGCACTCGCGTCTGCCGCTCGGTGGGTTCGGAAATCGCCCACTGGTTGTTCTGGCAGAAGAAGACCAGCGGCGCATTGTAGACCGCGGCGAAGGTG
>JAFAUH010000164.1 GCA_019243445.1 Streptomycetaceae bacterium
AAGGAGCAGGAGGACGCGGCATCGGGGGCAGGGTCGCTGCCGACGCGCTCCACGCTCAGCAGCGTCTGGAAGGTGTTGCGCAGTACGTCCTGGGCGCCGATGTCGTTCGCCGCGGCCGGGTCGAGCGGTCCCTGGCGGCCTGGGCTCGTCTGTATCTGGTCGGTTGTGCCCACGACGATGGCATCGTCGCTGCCGCCATTCGAATCACCGCATCCCGCCAGGGCAGGAGCGATCAACCCCACCATGGCCGGCAGCACCAATAGCTTGCGGTTCACTCGTAGATCTCCTCATCGGCGTCGGCGGTTCAGCTGCCGGAAGGCGCTGAGCCGACACTACTCGCCTCGTACATCATCCCTACCGGGTACATCATCCCTACCGGCAACTTCAGTTCCATTACTGGTGGTTGATGAGCCGTCTCGCGCCCGCGTACGTGACGCGCCAGCGAGGAGATCAGCGGTAAGTCCCTAACTCACAAGAGGGTTGAGGAGTTGAGTGGGCATCATACTGCGATAATGGCACCAGCGGTTCCTATATCCCGATGGGGGAACGTTCTCCGCTTGGCGTGACTAATCCGGACACAACGACATCACTCACATACCGTCAAAAGGCCTGACTTGCAGATGCATTCAGCCGACGGCGGGGAGGTGAATGAGAAATATCACACCATGGGAGTGGTGGTCTCGGAAATCCGGGGTGGTCGCAACGCGGTGGTCACGTCGCGACCAGCGCCCGCAGATAGGCGAGATCCACGTGTTCCAGCGACGGGACGACGCTACGGCCCGGGGCCCGTCCGATGGGTACGAGGGAGGGAACCGCTACCACCCGGCAGCCGGCCGCTTCGGCGGAGGCGACTCCGGTCGCGGTGTCCTCGACGACCACGCAGCGTGCCGGTTCGGCGCCGAGACCCGCGGCGGCCAGGAGATAGGGGTCGGGGTGGGGTTTGGTCCGGAGCACCTCGTCCCCGGCGATCGAGAGTGCGAAGTACTCGGGGCCGAGCGAGCGCAGCACGGTGTCGATGATCTGCCGATGCGAGGCCGAGACCAGTGCGGTGGGCACTTCATGGGCGGCGAGTTCGCCGAGCAGCCGGCGAGCGCCTGGCATCAACGGCACGCCACGTCCGATGAGTTCGATGAAGCGTGCGTTGATGAGCACCGAAAGCTCAGTGAGGGTGAGATCTACTCCGGTGACGGAGATCAGATGGGAGACGCTGCGGGCCATCGGACCGCCGACCACCACATGCCGGTGCTCTTCGTCGAGGGCGTGTCCGAGCTCGGCGAAGACTTCGGTCTCCGCCTTCCACCAGAATCCCTCAGTATCCACCAAAGTGCCGTCCATGTCGAGGAGCACGGCCTGCAGAGCCGAGCCGTCGGCCTGCCATGACTGGACTGCTGGAGTGCTGCTGGTCATCCGGGTTGCACCTCCATGGGGGGCGGAAAGGCCGGTCGCACGCCATGCTTCATGGCGGAAACAACCGGCCTCTACCGGACCGTCCAGTGTACGGCTGTTACGGATTTGGCGCGCGTGACGTCCGCCTCACCCTGTTGGAGCAATCACCTCATGTCATCGTGCATTGAAGTATTTGGCTTCGGGGTGGTGGATGACGATGGCGTCGGTGGACTGTTCGGGGTGGAGTTGGAACTCCTCGGAGAGTTCGACACCGATGCGCTCGGGGCGAAGGAGGTCAGCGATCTTGGCGCGGTCCTCCAGCTCGGGGCAGGCGCCGTAGCCGAGGGAGAAGCGGGCACCGCGGTATTCCAGGTCGAACATGCCCTGCATGTCGGCGGGGTCCTGGCCGGCGAAGCCGAGCTCGGCGCGGACGCGGGCGTGCCAGTACTCGGCGAGGGCTTCGGCGAGCTGGACGGACAGGCCGTGCAGTTCCAGGTATTCGCGGTAGGAGTCGGTGGCGAACAGTTCATTGGCCGCCTGGGAGACCTTCGAACCGACAGTGACCACCTGCAGGCCCACCACATCGGTCTCGCCGCTGTCCTGAGCCCGGAAGAAGTCGGCCAGGCACAGGCGGCGCCCGCGGCGCTGGCGGGGGAAGGTGAACCGGGTGCGCTCCGCCCCGTCCTCGCCGAGAATGATCAGGTCCTCGCCCTTGGACACGCAGGGAAAGTAGCCGTAGACCACCGCCGCTTCCAGCAGGGAGTCAGTCTGTAGCTTCTCCAGCAGGCCGCGCAGCCGCGGACGGCCCTCGCGCTCGACCAGTTCGGTGTAGGACGGGCCGCCCGTTCGGGACTCCTTCAGCCCCCACTGGCCCTTGAAGAGCGCATCCTCGTCCAGCCAGGAGGCGTAGTCCTTCAACGGGATGCCCTTGATGACGCGGGTCCCGAAGAACGGCGGGGTGGGGACGGGATTGTCGGTGGTCACATCCGAGCGGACCAGGCCGAGATTCTCCGCCGGTTCGTCGACGGGCTGTGCGCGTTGCGGCACGCGGCGCTGCTTCAGCGCCGGCAGGGCGGCGCCCGGGACGCCGCGCTTGACCGCGATCAGGGCGTCCATCAGCCGCAGGCCTTCGAAGGCGTCGCGGGCGTAGCGGACCTCGCCCTGGTAGATCTCGTGCAGGTCCTGCTCGACGTACGTCCTGGTCAGGGCTGCGCCGCCGAGGATGACCGGGAAACGTGCAGCCAGGCCGCGCTGGTTGAGCTCTTCCAGATTCTCCTTCATGATCACCGTGGACTTGACCAGCAGCCCGGACATGCCGATCACATCGGCCCGGTGCTCCTCGGCCGCCTCCAAGATCGCCGAGACCGGCTGCTTGATGCCCAGGTTCACCACGGTGTAGCCGTTGTTGGACAAGATGATGTCGACCAGGTTCTTGCCGATGTCGTGCACATCGCCGCGCACGGTGGCCAGCACGATGGTGCCTTTGCCTGCCTCGTCGGACTTGTCCATGTGGGGTTCGAGGTAGGCGACGGCGGTCTTCATCACTTCGGCCGACTGCAGCACGAACGGCAGCTGCATCTGCCCGGAGCCGAACAGCTCCCCGACCACCTTCATGCCCGCCAGCAGCGTGTCGTTGACGATCTTCAGCGCGGGGCGGGTCTGCAGGGCTTCCTCGAGGTCGGCCTCCAGGCCATTGCGCTCGCCGTCGATGATGCGGCGCTGCAGGCGCTCCTCCAGCGGAAGGGCGGCCAGTTCCTCCGCCTTGCCTGCCTTCATCGACTTGGTGTCCACGCCCTCGAAGAGTTCGAGCAGCCTCGCCAGTGGGTCATAGCCGTCCGCACGGCGGTCGTAGATCAGATCCAGGCAGACCTTGACCTGTTCCTCGTCCAGCCGTGCGATCGGCAGGATCTTCGCCGCGTGCACGATCGCCGAGTCCAGGCCGGCCTTGACGCACTCGTCGAGGAAGACCGAGTTGAGCACGAGCCGAGCAGCGGGGTTGAGCCCGAAGGAGATGTTGGACAGGCCCAAGGTGGTCTGCACCTCGGGGTGGCGGCGCTTGAGCTCCCGAATCGCCTCGATGGTCGCCAGGCCGTCCTTACGGGATTCCTCCTGGCCGGTGGCGATGGTGAACGTCAGACAGTCGATCAGGATGTCCGACTTGCTGACGCCCCATGTGCCGGTCAGGTCGGCGATGATCCGCTCGGCCACCGCCACCTTGTGTTCGGCGGTGCGGGCCTGGCCCTCCTCGTCGATGGTCAGCGCGATCAATGCCGCACCATGTTCCACCGCCAGTTGGGTGATCTTCGCGAACCGTGAATCCGGCCCGTCGCCGTCCTCGTAGTTCACGGAGTTGATCACCGCGCGGCCGCCCAGCAGCTCAAGTCCGGCCTGGATGACCGCAGGTTCGGTGGAGTCCAACACGATCGGCAGCGTGGAGGCGGTCGCAAGTCGCCTGGCGATCTCCTTCATGTCCGCGACCCCGTCGCGGCCGACGTAGTCCACGCACAGGTCCAGCAAGTGCGCGCCCTCGCGAATCTGCTCGCGCGCCATCTCCACGCAGTCGTCCCAGCGGCCCTCCAGCATCGCGGTGCGGAACTTCTTCGACCCGTTGGCGTTGGTCCGCTCCCCGATCGCCAGATACGAGGTGTCCTGACGGAACGGGACGGTCTGGTAGAGCGAGGCGGCACCCGCCTCCGGGCGCGGCCGACGCGTGGTGAGTTCGCGGCCTCGTACCCGCTCGACGACCTGCTGCAGATGCTCCGGCGTCGTACCGCAGCATCCGCCGACCAGCGACAGGCCGTACTCGCGGACGAATACCTCCTGCGCATCCGCCAACTCCTTGGGAGTCAGCGGGTAGTGTGCACCGTTCTTGCCCAGCACCGGCAACCCCGCGTTCGGCATCGCCGATACCCCGATACGGGCGTTGCGTGCCAGATAGCGCAGATGCTCACTCATCTCCGCCGGGCCTGTGGCACAGTTCAGGCCGATCATGTCGATACCGAGCGGCTCCAGCGCTGTGAGCGCCGCACCGATCTCCGACCCCAGCAGCATCGTCCCTGTCGTCTCGACGGTGACCTGGCACAGCAGCGGCAGGTCGATCCCTGCTGCATCCAGCGCCTGCCGGGCGCCGATGAGCGCGGCCTTGGTCTGCAGCAGATCCTGCGTCGTCTCGACCAGCACGGCATCGGCCCCGCCGGCGAGCAGCCCCTCCACTTGGGTGCGATAAGCGTCGCGCAGCGCGGTGTACGGGGCGTGGCCGAGCGTCGGCAGTTTGGTGCCCGGTCCCACCGAGCCCAGCACCCAGCGCGGCCGGTCCGGCGTGGCGAACTCGTCCACTGCCTCACGGGCAAGCCGGGCGCCCGCCTCGGAGAGCTCATGGATGCGGTCGGCGATCCCGTACTCCCCCAGCGCCGCATAGTTCGCGCCGAAGGTGTTGGTCTCCACGCAGTCGACACCGACGGACAAGTACGCCTCGTGCACCGACCGTACGATGTCCGGGCGGGTAACGTTGAGGATCTCGTTGCAGCCCTCGTACCCTTCGAAGTCCTCCAATGAGGGATCCTGCGCCTGGATCATCGTGCCCATCGCGCCATCGGCCACCACCACACGGCTGGCCAGTGCTTCACGCAAGGCGGCGGCTCGTGACTGCTGGACGGTCTGCTGGGACGGCGAGGCCATGAACGATACTCCCTGGATGCGACGGCTGTCGGCTATGCGGACTTTCACTGGCATCCGCACCCGGCCAGGGTAACCGTCGGCGCCTTGGCCGCCGCAGTGAGTTCCGAAGCGTGGACACGCGCGTCGCGTCGCGGGCTGCGGTAAATAGTTGCTTTTCGCTGCGGATCATCCGGTGCTGAGGACTGCAGTCGAGGGCCGCCGAAGCCGTAGGCTGGGGGCGCAAGCATCCGGGGAAGCAAGAATCCGGGGAAGAGTGAAGGAAACGCCGCGGCGGGCAGTATCAGCCGCTGCGGCCGGAAGGAGGCGCTGGGTGATCGAGCTCGAGGGCGTGCCCGAGCTGATCGACCCGGTCATGGTGGCCGCGTTCGAAGGCTGGAACGACGCCGGAGACGCCGCTTCCACCGCGGTCGCCCATCTGGACCGGGAGTGGAAGGGCGAGGTGTTCGCGGCGCTCGACGCCGAGGACTACTACGATTTCCAGGTGAACAGGCCGACGGTGTGGATGGACGGCGGCACGCGGAGGATCACATGGCCCACCACGCGACTGTCGGTGGTGCGGGTACAGGGCCCCAAGCCGCGCGACCTGGTGCTGGTGCGGGGCGTCGAACCCAGCATGCGCTGGCGCTCCTTCTGCAACGAAATCCTGGGTTTCGCCCATGAATTGGGCGTGGAGATGATGGTGATCCTCGGCGCTTTGCTGGGCGACACACCGCACACCCGTCCCGTTCCCGTCACCGGTGTGACCTCCGACCCGGACCTGGCCCGCAGCCTCAACCTGGAGGAATCGCGGTACGAGGGACCGACCGGCATCGTCGGCATCTTGCAAGAGGCGTGCACCCATGCCGGGATCCCAACGGTCAGCCTGTGGGCGGCGGTTCCGCACTACGTCTCGCAACCGCCCAATCCCAAGGCGACGCTCGCGCTCCTCAACCGTCTCGAGGATCTGATCGATCTGCGCATCCCGCCTGGTGAACTGCCGGAGGACGCACGGGCCTGGCAGCTCGGCGTGGACCAACTCGCGGCTGAGGACAGCGAGGTGGCCGAATATGTGCAGACGCTGGAGGAGGCACGCGACACCGCGGAGCTTCCCGAGGCATCGGGCGAGGCGATTGCCCGGGAGTTCGAGCGCTATCTGCGGCGCAGGGATGGACAGCCTGGTTCGCACGCGTCGGAGAGCGGGGAAGGCCGGGAGTTCGGGCCTTTCCTGCGCGGCACGACGTCAGGACCGCAAGTGCCGACCGATGACGACACGGAGGAGGACAAGCGGGACGAGCCAGGGAAGAACGGCGAGGACGGCGAGTAGTCCTAGGACCTTCTGGACCTTCTGGGGCCTGCGCCTCAGAGGTGTGACCGCAGAGGTGTGAGGGGTGCCCGCCGATCGCGGCGGGCACCCCTCACGGGTCGTACCGCGTGCGGCTACAGCGCCACACCGAGCAGCGCGTCGACCGTCCGGGAGATCAGCCCTGGCGCGCCCGTATCCGAGCCGCTCTCAGCCTCCTGGCGGACCACCCAGCGATCCACAGCGGCCAGGGCGGCCGGTGCATCGAGGTCGTCGGCGAGCGCGGCGCGGATCTCCTCGACGACGGCGTCGGCGCAGGGGCCGTCCGGTCGCGAGACCGCCGAGCGCCAGCGGCCGAGCCGGGCGACAGCCTCCTCGAGCACACCGTCGGTCCACTCCCAGTCGGCTCGGTAGTGGTGTGCCAGCAAGGCGAGCCGGATGGCTGCCGGGGCAACGCCGTTTCGGCGCAGCGTGGAGACGAAGATCAGGTTTCCCTTGGACTTGGACATCTTCTCGCCGTTCAGCGCCACCATGCCGGCGTGGACATAGCTCTTCGCAAACGGGTATTCGCCTGTGAGTACTTGGGCGTGCGAGGCGCCCATCTCGTGGTGCGGAAAGGCGAGATCGGAGCCGCCGCCTTGCACGTCGAAGCCCATGCCGAGGTGGTCGAGGGCAATGGCGACGCACTCGATGTGCCAGCCGGGGCGCCCGGGGCCGAGCGAACCGCCGTCCCAGCTCGGCTCCCCGTCACGGGCTGCCATCCACAGCATCGGGTCGAGCGGGTTTTTCTTGCCGGGCCGGTCGGGGTCACCTCCGCGCTCGGCAGAGAGCAGCCGCATCGCGGCGGCATCCAACCGGGAGACCTTGCCGAAGTTGGAGTCGGATTCGATCGAGAAGTACACATCGCCCTTGAGTTCGTAGGCTGCACCTGCTTGCTGCAGCCGTTCGATCAGAGGGACGATGCCGGGGATCGCCTCGACAGCGCCTATGTAGTGCCGCGGAGGCAGCATCCGCAGAGCTGTCATGTCCTCGCGGAACAAGGCGATCTCGCGCTCGGCCAATGCCGTCCAGTCGTCACCGGTGTCCGCTGCCCGCGCCAGCAGCGGATCGTCGATGTCGGTCACGTTCTGGACGTAGTGCACCTGCCGCTTCGTATCCAGCCACACACGCTGCACCAGGTCGAACGCGTTGTAGGTGGCCGCGTGTCCTATGTGGGTGGCGTCATACGGGGTGATGCCGCACACGTAGATGCGGGCCACGGGACCGGGGGCCAGGGTGACCGGACCGCCGGTCGCGGTGGAGTGGAGACGGAGGTCGTGTCCCGTGCCGGGCAGGGCAGGGACCTCCGAAGCGGGCCAGGCATACATGGCTCGAGCCTAACCGGCCCCTTGTTCCGTCCACGAGCCGAGTCCCAGGTGCCGGCGGTACATGGCTTGATAGGTGATCTTGCGCCGCAGCGCCGGTTGTGATTCAACGAGTGAGCGACGACGCACGCGAACAAGCGGAGTGACCGACCGAGACATGAGCCTTCCCCGGGTGGGCCGGGGCGAACGAAGATCTGGCAGGGCCGTCAGACCGGCGGCCAGGGGATAGCGGGCCGGCCACCGCCCGGCTCAGGGTGGCGGCCGGTGCGCAGCAGCGCCGCGACCCGGTCCCGTAGGGCGGTGATCTCGGCCGGGGTGAGCAGCCCGGCCAAGCGGTCTGCGAGGCTGTCCGTGAGAGCGGTGGCGAGCTTCTCCAGTACTTCGCGGGCCTCGTCGGTCAACGGCTCTCCGGCCCAGCCCCACAGCAGGGTACGGAGCTTGTCATCGACGTGGAAGGTCACGCCGTGATCGATCGCGTAGAGACGACCCTCGGTCGTGGGCAGCAAATGGCCGCCTTTACGGTCGGCGTTGTTTATCACGGCGTCGAGCACGGCGAGCCGGCGCAGGCGTATGTCGTCTGCGTGCACCAGCAGCGCCGTACGCCCCTCCACCTCGGCGAACCCGATCGCCTTCCAGCCGGGCCCGGGCTCCTCGCCCTCGACCAGCGCCAGCAGCTCTGCCTCCGGGGCGGCCTCGATCCACAGCTGGCACATACCTTCGCCGTAGGGCCCCTCGCGCAGCACGGTCGGCGGCACCAGGCCCCAGCCGGTCGCCTCCGAGACGAGGTACGCGGCGACCTCTCGGCCGGCGAGGGTGCCGTCGGGAAAATCCCACAGCGGACGCTCGCCCGCGACGGGCTTGTAGATGCAGTGGGCTTCGCGGCCGTCGTGCGCCACGGTGCAGTACAGTGCTGTGTTGGACGCCTCCCGCAACCGACCCCGGACGGTGAGCTCCCCTTTGACCAACAATTCGACGCCGTCGGCGGACTCCGCGGACGTCAGCCCGCCCGGCGGTACCCGTTCTGGCGCGGGCATACGTGTCCTTCCGGGTCGAGGGGCAGACTGCACAGGGGGCACGGTGGGCGGCCCGCCGAGACCACTTCGAGCGCTCGTTTGGCGAACGACCGAGCCTGCGCCCCGGTGAGGCGGACCCGCAGCATCGGCGGACCGTTCTCGTCGTCCTGCAAGAGCAACTCCTCGGCCGCCTCCAGGTCCTCCGACGACAGCTCCGACTCGGCGTCGATCTCGACCAGTGCCTGTGCCTCAAGGATCATGCGCTCGGCAGCGGTGTCCCAGGCCAGTGCCATGGTGCCGACGCGGAACTCCTCCTCCACCGGCGTGTCGAGAGGTGCCGTGTCGTTCAGCTCCGCAGGCGCGACGGCGGGCACCGACGCAGCACCGCCCGAACGGCGCAGCACCTCGTCGAGAAGCTCGTCGATGCGCTCGGCAAGCGCCTCCACCTGGGTCTTCTCCAGTGCCACGCTGGTGGTGCGGCCGGCCGCCGTCGCCTGTAGAAAGAAGGCACGATGGCCTGGCTGCCCAACCGTACCGGCTACGAACCGGTCCGGCTGCTCATAGAAGAACACCTGACGGGGCACGTCCTGCTCCGTTTACTCGTACTCGACTGATCGGTCACATGTCGGCTGCGGCTCCCAGGTCTGTATCCAGGTCTGTATCGAGTTCCCGGCAGGATCAGATTCTGGGTGGCAGCGTGCGAATTCCGCGGCACCACCCTACTGCGGACAGCGATCACGGTGCGCCCGCCACCCCTCCGATCACCGCATCACCGTCGCCGGCCACCGGACGCGGGCGCAGTCCGCCGAACTCGCCTGTGTCGCCGAGCCGCAGCAGGAACGGTCGCAGCGGAGTGTAGCGGATCACAGTGACGGAACACGGTTCCACTGACAGCCTCTGGAAGAGGTCGAGATGCAGCCCGAGTGCGTCCGCGGCGATCGACTTGATGATGTCCCCGTGCGAGCACACCAGATACAGCGCATCCGGGCCGTGCTCCCGCTCGACCCGGGCGTTCCAGTCGCGTATGGCGTCCACCGCGCGCACCTGCATGGCACGCACCGACTCCCCCTCGGGGCCCGGGAAGACGGCGGCCGACGGGTACTGCTGGACGGTCTGCCACAGCGGTTCGTCCGCGAGTTCAGTGAGCTTGCGGCCCGTCCAGTCGCCATAACGGCATTCCCCGACCCGCTCGTCGGTGTGTACGGTCAGCTCCGGGCGTGCGCCACGCAGCGGCTCCACCGTCTCCCGGCAGCGTTGCAGTGGACTGGTGACGACGGCGGCGATCGGCAGCTCGGCGAGCCGAGCTGCCAAGCCCTCCGCCTGGCCCCGGCCGTTTTCGTCGAGTGTGATGCCGGGGCTCCAGCCGGCCAGCACTCCGTCGGCGTTCGCGGTGGACCGGCCGTGGCGGGCCAGGATCACAGTGGGCATGGTTCGAGAGTACGACCCCCCACTGACAGGGCTCCGGCGCACAACTCCGGCCGACGCTGCTCTGCCGGCCGTAACCCTTTGCCGTCACTGGGCGTTGTGATGGTGACGGCCGTGGCGGGGAAGACGCCCGAGCCCCCACCACGGCCGCAGAAACGTCTCATGTCGCAGTCTGTGGCTCAGTCTGCGGCACCCACCCACGCCGCCCGGTCTCAAACGCCGTCATAAGGGTCACGCGAGCCCGGCGTGCTCCAGCGCATCGACGCCCGCACGCAGGGCGGCGATCCGCTCCTCGCGGGTGGACCCAGCCGGGGCGAGACTCAACGTGGTGACCCCAGCCGAGGCATATGCCTGCATGCGGTCCGCGATGCGCTCGACGGAGCCGAGCAGCGTCGTAGAATCGATCAACTCGCGCGGTACGGCCGCCGCGGCGCCGTCCTTGTCGCCCGCCAGGTATTTGTCCTGAATCTCAGCCGCCGCCTTCTCGTAGCCCATGCGCTGGGCAAGCCGATTGTAGAAGTTCTGCTTGCGGCTGCCCATGCCGCCCACATAAAGCGCGGTGTACGGGCGGAAAACATCGGCGAGGGCGTCGATGCCGTTGTCACTGCCGAGCACCAGCGGCACGGTCGGGCAGACGTCAAAGCCGTCCATCGTCTGGCCCGCCTTCTCCCGGCCGGCGCGCAACGGAGCAAGTGCCGTGTCCTCCAGGCATTCGGGCGCGGCAAAGATCAGCAGTGCGCCTTCGGCAATCTCACCGGTCTGCTCCAGGTTCTTCGGGCCGATGGCCGCGATGTAGAGCGGGATGCGCTCGCGCACCGAGTGAACGGTGAGCTTGAGCGGCTTGCCGGGTCCGCCGGGCAGCGGCAGCGTCCAGTGCTCGCCCTCGTACGTCAGTCGTTCGCGTGACATCGCCTTGCGGACAATCTCCACATACTCCCGGGTCCGGGAGAGCGGCTTGTCGAACCTGACCCCGTACCAGCCCTCGGAGACCTGAGGCCCGGAGACGCCCAGTCCGAGGCGGAAACGGCCACCGGAGAGCAAGTCGAGGGTGGCAGCGGTCATGGCGGCCATGGCGGGCGTGCGCGCCGGGATCTGCAGGATCGCCGAGCCCACGTCGATCCGCTCGGTGTGCGCCGCGACCCACGTCAGTACCGTCGGCGCATCCGAGCCATAGGCTTCGGCGGCCCAGCACACCGAGTACCCGAGCCGGTCAGCCTCGCGGGCGACGGCGAGATTGTCCGCGTCCATCCCGGCACCCCAGTAACCGAGGTTGATCCCGAGCCGCATAGCACACCCCTTACCGATCAGTAACGTCGTTGTCTCCGGGGACTGTAGCGCGTCGTAGGACGATCCGCGGCTGCCGAGTGCGCTGCACGCGGCACGGCCGCGCGTAGGCCAGTAGTGTCACCCCCCATGGAGCAACGGCACGTCGGCCGAACGGGATTGCGCGTCTCGCGGCTTGGTCTTGGCACGCTCACCTGGGGGCGGGATACCGGCGAACGAGACGCTGCCGATCAACTGAAGATTTTCTGGGAGGCCGGCGGGACGCTGGTGGACAGCGCGGACGTGTACGCAGACGGCGACGCGGAGTACCTGCTGGGCAGGCTGCTCGACGGTATGGTGCCGCGCTCGGATCTGGTGATCGCCACCAAGGCGGGGAGCGTGCCGGCCCCCGACCGGCGTTTCGACTGCTCGCGCGGGCATCTGCTCTCCGCACTCGACGCCTCGCTGCAGCGGCTCGGCACCGATTACGTCGACTTGTGGCAGGTACACGCTTACGATCCGCAGACGCCGTTGGACGAGACGTTGCAGGCGCTCGACATCGCCATCGCCTCGGGGCGTGCCCGCTACGCCGGGGTCGCCAACTTCTGCGGCTGGCAGTTGGCCAAGGCCGCCACCTGGCAGCGCGCAGGCGACGGCCGCAGCGCGCTGGCCAGTACGCAGATGGAGTACTCCCTGCTGCAGCGCGGGATCGAGCGCGAGGTGCTGCCGGCCGTGCTCGATCTGGGTGTCGGCCTGCTGCCGTCCTCACCGCTCGGCCGCGGTGTGCTCACCGGCAAGTACCGGCACGGCACACCGCCCGATTCGCGCGGCGCATCCGAGGATTTCGCACCGTTCGTGGCGCCGTACCTCGACGAGACAGCCCGGCTCATCGTCGACGCGGTCGCGACGGCCGCCGACGGGCTCGCGGTCATGCCACTGCAGGTCGCTCTCGCCTGGGTGCGGGACAGGCCCGGGGTGGCAGCGCCGATCCTCGGTGCGCGCAATGCACAACAACTCAGCCAGGCATTGTCAGTGGAAGCCCTTACGCTTCCGGGTGAGATCTGTCAGGCGCTCGACGACGTGTCGGCGCCGGTGCATCGCTATCCCGACCACGAGTGGAGCACCCTGTGAGCACTGACCGCACCGCCGAGGAGGAGGGCGTCCACGAGGCGCCCGGCTCCCACGGGCAGCTGTCAGCCCAGTCAGGGTCTGTGCCGAGCCCGGCGGAGGACTCGGCACAGACCCTGACTCGCCTCGCCGAGGCGGTCCGGAAGATAGAACGCGGTGGCGGTCGTGCACCCGTCGGCGGGCAGGGAGCTGCGCCCGACACTGTGGTGGCGCAACCTCCGGCACTGCCCTCGGTACAGCCTGCGGTACAGCCCTCGGTACGGCTGCAGGAGCTGGGCCGCGAGTTGTCAGGGGAGCCCGTCGAGGCGGTCCGCCAGGTGCTGGGCGAAGGCGGTGCGCCGCTGGAGCTGGCCGAAGCGGCCGTGGAGGCGTTGGGCGAACGAGCCGGCGAGCGACTGCGCGAGGATCCATGGCTGGTGCTGTCCCTCGCGGGAGGCGGGGGGTCCGCTGCGGCAAGGGTTAAGGTCACAGCGGCCGACGGTTTCGCACGGGCTCTGCTAGGCGACGCATGCCGACCGGATGACGAGCGGCGCGGACGCGCGCTCGTCAGCTGGCTGCTCGAACGGGCCGCTGAGGCGGGGCATACGGCGCTGGAGTGGCAGACGTTGCGGACCGCACTGGAGAAACAGGCGGTGCCGGACTCCGACACCACGCTGCGAACGGCTCTCGAAAACGGCCAGGTGATGGCCTTTCACGATGTGCAGGAGGTTCCGGGAGCCGCGCCGGGAGCCGAGGGCGATGACAACGCACCTGTCACTCTTCTGCTCGGTCTCGACCGTTATTCGCTCGCCGAAGAGAGCCTCGCGGACGGGTTGGGCCGCCTGCTCAACACCTTCGAGGCGGAGGAGAGCGTAGCCGGGAAGACCAGGGACGCCTGGGAGGCCGCCGCCTCCGCCGCGTCATCACCGTCCGCCGCTGAACTCATCCGAGCCGTCACCGGCAGCGCTGTGGTGACCCACTCCGGCAGTGAGGCGGCCCATGCTGAGCCTGCGGCGCTGGTGGCTGCGGCGCGCACGGTGGGCTTGCGTGCCTATGCGGCCGCATACACCGAGGACGGCAGGCGGCGGCTCGTGGAGTATCTCGTAGAGCGCCTGGGCGAAGACGGAGCAGCGTTCGCGGTCACCGTTGACGGGCTGTTGTCGGGCGCCCAGGGGCCTGGGCGTGGCGAAGGCGGAACGCTGGCGCTCGACGTGCTCGCCGTGCTGGACGCGCCGCAGCTCGATGTGGAGTCGGCGGCCACGCTGGTGGAATCGGTACCGGATGGCGCGCGGCTGGTGCTCAGTGGCGATCCGGGCCTCCTGTGGTCCACAAGCGGTCCCGGACGGGCCTTCGCCGATATCGTCGCAGCGAAGGTGTGCCCGCACGTCACTTCCCGCACTCCGGATCCCGGCCCTATCGGGGAGTTGATCTCCGGTATCGGCGTCGGCGAGCTGGCGCCGGTCGAGGCTCCGGACAGGGAAGTGGTGATCGTACCCGTACGCGACGCGGGCGAGGCCGTGCACCGTACGGTCCAGCTGGTCGCGGATTCAATCCCGAGGGCGATCGGTGTTCCCTCCTCACAGACTCAGGTGATTGCTCCGGGGCACGGCGGCTCCGCCGGCACCCGGATACTCAACACTGCTTTGAAGGAACGGCTCAATCCCGGCCCTGGCCGCTTCGCCGGCTTTGACCCGGGCGACCGTGTGGTGTACGAAGCGGCGGCAGGCCGGGCCATGCCCATTTCCATGCCGGGGATGGTGGTCTCCGGCAATGCGCAAGGGCTCCACCTGGACTGCGAGGGCTCCGCGGTGCTCGTGCCGCGCGACGAGGTGGCGTCTGCCGTGCGGCACGGCTGGGCGGTGACGGCTCAGCAGGCCGTCGGCAGGCGCTGGCCCGCTGTGGTCGCGGTGCTACCCGGGGACGCGGCCTCATGTCTGACACGCAGCTGGGTCTACACCGCGTTCGGGCGCGCCGAACGTCACTTGTCGGTCGTGCACGGTGTGGAGCAGGCGCTACCGCACGCGGTGGCAAAGGTGCCGGTGAAGGAGCGTACGACCCGGTTGCGGACGATCCTGCGGGAGCAAGCCGAAGGGATATAGCCCGTCAGCCCTCCCCGCCGGGCCTGCCGCCGCTGTCGTCCTCGTCTTCTTCGTCGTCGTACACGGCGCTGATGTCGAAACGGTAGAGGGTGAGTTCGGGGTCGGCCTGGTCGAAGGGGGCGGTGAGCCACTCTCCCGGCTCGGTGGGGTCGGCGGCCTGCACCCACAAAGTGGAGTCGCCCTCCTCCAGGCCGAATTCCTTGTGACGGGAGGCGATTTCGTCCGGTTCGTACTCGCCGAAGAGAGTTCCGATCGCGGCGCCCACCTCTGCACCGGCTCCGATGACCTCCTCGGCGACCCGTGCGGCCTGGGTGATCAGCCGGTGCGGCTCTGAGACGGTGTAGTCACGGCGGATCAGCACGCTGATCGCGCCCGGCTCGGCGGGGCCTCGGTAAGCGGGAAGCGCCTCGCCTGCGGAGACCTCGAAGGGGGTCACTTCGTCGTATGCCTCGTAGAGAAGCTCGTCGTATGCCTCGGCCGCCGAGGCGAGGGCATCGAATGCGGCGTAGACGGCGGGATCGTCCTCGCCCACACGGTTCTCGATCGCGACAAGGTGTCGGTCGATCGCTGCTTTGACCGCCTCGGCGGCGGCTCGTACCTCGGCCACGGTGGGCTGCACGGCATCAGACATGGTGCAGACGCTATCTGTACCGACCGGTTTCCCGCACAATGGATGCGATGCCGGAATACGAATTTCAAGACGTGTATGTGCCGCGTGGGGTGTCTCGCAACGCGGCACGGCGCATGCTGACCGATCATGCCGAGTACGGCCACTGGGAACTCGACCGTCTGCGCCTGTATCCCGACGGCAGCCGCAAGGTGCGGCTACGAAGACGGATCATCCGCCAGGTCAGGTCGACTTGGTAAACGTATGTGGGGCCCTACGGTTGCAGGGCCCCACATACGTTATGCCGTGTTCGCCGAGCTCTTCGTGCTCAGCCGCGGACGGCGGCTCGACGGCCTCGGCGGTAGAGCAGGACGCCGCCGATGAGCAGGCCCGCACTGACCGGGATGGCGGCCAGACCGAGCGGGTCCGCACCGGTGTGCGCCAGCTCCGGGGTGCTCTCGCTCCACCCACGGTGGTGGATCGGCGGAAGCTTCGGCGCCCAGTGGTGGGACTGTGAGATGTCACGGTGAGGCGCGAAGCCGGGGGCCGAGTCGGCATTCGCGCAGCTGTTGCCGGAGGTGGGGTTGAGCCCCCCGACCACGTTCACCGTGTTGCCGCATGCATTCACCGGCACATGCACCGGGACCTGCACCTGATTCCCGGACAAAACGCCCGGAGAGCCCGTCGCCGCACCATTGGCGGATGCCCCGCCATGACGTGTGCCGGCCGGGCGCCTGGAGGTGTTGACGCAGTGGTTGCCAAAGGCAGGATTGAGCCCCCCGACCACGTTCACCGTGTTGCCACATGCATTCACCGGCACATGCACCGGGACCTGCACCTGATTCCCGGACAAAACGCCCGGAGAGCCGGCCGCCGCCCCCTGCGCGCCGGCGTCGGCGTACGCCAATCCGCTGGTCGCAGCGAGAACTCCGCTCGTCGCGACCATCGTCATCAGGCCCTTCTTTGCGACCTGTTTCATCAATTGCCCTGCCTTCTGGTTCTGCGGAATTATTCGCGGCATATGCCGCAAGCGGACCTGTGCCGCTATGGGGAACGGATGAAGATCTGATTTCCTGCGTGGTTCCCCGAGTATCGACAGCGGCCCCGGAGTGCGATACGCGCACCCGGGGCCGACTGGAGTCAGACTGTCAGCCGATCTGACGCGGCATCACACGTTGGTGCACGTGTTGCCGAAGGCGGGGTTGAGAAGCCCGATGACGTTGACCGTGTTGCCACAGGCGTTGACCGGCACATGCACCGGCACCTGGACCACGTTGCCGGACAGGACGCCGGGGGAGTTAGTAGCGGTGCCCTGCGCGCCGGCATCGGCGGCGGCCACACCCGCACCCGCGAGCAGCAGACCGCTGGTGGCAGCCGCGGCAGCGACGACCTTCTTGATCATTATTCCTCCTTGTTGGCGGTACGGCCCTAGCCGCGGACCGCACATGACCCAACGAGGACGGCGGAGGCAAGCTACGACCCCGACGCTCCATTCACTCTTTCGGCTTGATGAAGACGCCCACCTTGCTCCACTTTGCCCAGAAATACCCTTTCCGCCCCCTGTCTCTTGCCGAGCTGTTCAGCGGTTCTCCGCCAGTTCTTCAATCCATTCATCGCTCAACACTGGTCGCTCAACACTGGTCGAGGAAACGATCGAGCACACGTACCCCGAATTTCAGCCCGTCAATCGGCACCCGCTCGTCCACACCGTGGAACATCCCGGCGAAGTCGAGATCCGGCGGCAGCTGCAGCGGGGCGAAACCGAAGCAGCGGATACCGAGGTCGGCGAAGGACTTGGCGTCGGTCCCGCCGGACAGGCAGTACGGAACCGCCCGCGCGATCGGGTCCTCGGCACGCAGCGCGGACTGCATCGCCTCGACCAGCGCACCGTCGAAGCTGGTCTCGAGCGCCTTGTCCGAGTGCACGTCCTCGCGCCTGACGCGCGGACCGAGCACCTGGTCGAGCTCGGTGAGGAACTCCTCCTCGTGTCCCGGCAAAAACCGTCCGTCAACGTGGGCCGTGGCCCGACCAGGGATGACATTCACCTTGTAGCCGGCGCCGAGCATGGTGGGAGCCGCGGTGTTGCGCAGCGTCGCACCGATGAGCCGGGCGATACCGCCCAGTTTGGCGAGGGTCGCGTCCATGTCCTCCGGATCCAGCTCTACCCCGAGTGCGTCGGAGAGCTCATCGAGGAAGGATCGGACGGTCTTGGTCACCCGCACCGGGAATGTGTGCCGCCCCAGTCTGGCCACGGCCTCGCACAGCTCGGTGATGGCGTTGTCCGGATTGGTCATCGAGCCGTGCCCGGCCGTGCCGTCCACGGTGAGCCGCATCCAGTGCATGCCCTTCTCGGCGGTCTCGACGAGGTAGAGCCGCAGATTCTCGCTGACGGTGAACGAGAAGCCGCCGACCTCGCCGATCGCCTCTGTCACGCCCTCGAACAGGTCGGGGTGGTTGTCGACCAGATGCCGTGCTCCGAAGGCTCCTCCTGCCTCCTCGTCCGCGAGAAAGGCGAGGACCACGTCACGTGGCGGTCTGCGGCCGCTGCGCAGCCGGTCGCGTACGACGGCGAGCGTCATCGCGTCCATGTCCTTCATGTCGACCGCGCCGCGCCCCCACACGCATCCGTCGGCGATCTCCCCGGAGAAAGGATGGTGCGTCCAGTCGTCGGCGTTGGCCGGTACGACATCAGTGTGCCCGTGAATCAGCAGCGCCGGCCGGGCAGGGTCCTCCCCCGCGATACGGGCGACAGTGGATGCCCGCCCGGTGTACGACTCGAAGATCTGCGGTTCGAGGCCGACCTCGACGAGCTTCTCGGCAACGTACTCGGCGGCCACGCGCTCCCCCGGGCCGGAGTGATCGCCGTAATTGCTGGTGTCGATGCGGATCAGCTCGCGGCACAGGTCGACGACCTCTTCCTCACCCGTGACCGTCCGCACCGGATTCGACTCACTCACGCTGCCTCCTCGTCCGTACCGCGCTCATCCCCGTCGGCCGCACCCGGCCGAACGGGACTCGTCCCGCCATCCTCCCCCGCGAAACGCGCGCCCCCAAGGCCCCTCCCGGCCACACACGCCCGTCATACCCCTGGTTTCACCAGGCTCACCTCGGGCGCGATCGGGGACTCCCAGATCTTTGCTATCGTTTACCCCGTCGCCACGGCAGCGGCCCTGAACAGGGCCAGGCATGCCGGATGGCGGCAACCTGGTCCGGGTGGCGGAATGGCAGACGCGCTAGCTTGAGGTGCTAGTGCCCTTTATCGGGCGTGGGGGTTCAAGTCCCCCCTCGGACACGCTCCATACCTAACATGTGTGAGAGGGTCGTGACTCCACGGTCACGACCCTCTTTTTCATGTCGAGGGTCAGGATGAGCCCGCCAACATCGCTAGTGCAGCGCGTCGCAGGTCCTTTGCCGGTAGCTCGCGCCCAGGTTAGTGACGCTGTGTGAGTGATTGCCGTCCACGGGCCCGCTCGTCACAGGCCTCGGGCAATCCGGCCCGGGTCCGGCGCCCGGTGGGCCGGGGCTGTGTTG
>JAFAUH010000178.1 GCA_019243445.1 Streptomycetaceae bacterium
GCCGGGGGCGGGCGGTGCGGATGGACCAGTTCAGGGCGCTGCGGATGGTGGCGCGGCACTCGGCCGGCGGGAGTCCGGCCGTCTCGCCCGCCGCCTGAAAAGCCGCTTCTACGGTGGCGCGGTCGAGGTCTCCCCAGGCCACGAATCGGCCCACGGCTCTTACGGCGCGTAGCAGTTCGGCGTTCCGGCCGCCCTCGTCCGCTGTGGCGACGGCGGCGGTTTCCCGTGCCAGGACGGTATCGGCGTAGCGGCTGTGGCTGTGGGCAGGCATGAGCAGGAGCGGTGCCGTGGGGGGCTTGTGCGGGGTGGTCAGGGTCGTGTGGAGCCATTCGGGGAGCGGTGCGGCGGGTGTGTCGTCGAGGACGGTGTAGGGGCCCTGGGGTGTGGTGCTGCCGGGGGCGACGACTTGCCCGCCCCATGCGCGGGTGTCGATTTTCTTTGCGAGCAGTCCGGCGGTGTTGGTCAGCCGGGTGTCGGGCGGGGCGGTGAAGTACAGGTGGTGTCCGCCGCTCGCGGTCCGGGTGCGGTAGGTGGTGGGGACGGCCTGTCCGGCGCGCTCGCAGAGCGCCAGGAAGTTCGTCACGCCGTCAGGCGTGCCGTTCTCGTCTTTCGGTTTGAGCGTGTCGAGGTCGATGACCAGTAGCCCGGCGGGGCCGGTGGCGATGCCGACGTTGAACGGGCCCGTGGACCAGCAGCGTTCGATGCGGTCGGGGTCGGTGGTGGCGCGTTGCTCAAAGGTGCGGTGACCGTCGGCGCACTCCCCGGCGCCGGGGCAGGTGCGGTCACCGTGGAGTGCGGGGACCTTCTTGCCGGGGCGGAGCGGGATGACGGGCCAGCCGCGTTCGGCGGCCTCCAGCGCTGCCGAGAGCAGCGCGGATCGGGGGTCGTGGGTCATGCTGGGGGTTCTCCTGTCCTGATCGTGGGATGGGTGGGTGCCGGGACGGCCGCGAATCTTTGGCGAGAGGGGCGGCCGTCCCGGGCGGGGTCAGTGGTCGGGCGTGGGGTGCATCCAGGCGAACGGCGGCAGGTCACCGGCGGCGGTGAAGACGCGGATGGCGGCGCCCTCGGGGGCGTGGGGCAGGTGGTAGACGCGGCTGCCCTTCAACGAGGCCAGGAGCCGGGCGGCGTGGTGTTCGCAGCCGTCCGCCCCGTGGTTCCGGGTGTCGAGCACAGTGACGACGGCGGGGCCGGTGCACGGTGTGGGGTCTTCGGGATGGGCTGCGGGACAGCGGGTGCCAGTGGTGGCGTCGTCGGGGTCGATGCCCCGGCAGACGGCCTGGCAGCTGGGGCAGGTGACCGCCGGGGAAGGGCCGTCTTCCAGCGTCTCGATGGTGGGCGCCGGGTAGGCGGCGCAGGCAGTGGTGAAGTGGGCACGGTCACCGGCGTACCGGGCGGCGTGCACGGTGCCGTTCGGTTCGATTGCGCGGCGCTGATGAGTCTCGTGTGTCGTCGTGCTGGTCATGGGTTTCCCTTCGGGGAGCGATTGGCCGGGTTGGCGCAGGGTCAGTGGCCGAGGGTGGCCAAGGTGTGGGCGATGGTGGCGGTGAGGCGGTTGACGGTGGGGGCGGCGCCGGTGGAGGCGAGGAAGAACCCGAACATGACGGCGACGAAGCAGGAACCGGCGCCGAGGTTGCCGGATTTGAGGAGGAAGGCGAGAAGGACGCCGAAGAGCAGGGCGGTGGATATGGTGACGGCCATGGCGGGGGTCTCCTTTCGGTTGTGGCGTGGGGACTGGAGGGTTAGACGATGCGTCGGCGGGCGCGGCGGGTGGCGTTGTACAGGCGGCGGCCGATGCGGACGCGTTTGCCGTGGCCGTTGCAGCGGCGGCAGGGTTTGCCGCGCTTGGGGCGTCCTTTGCGGTCGGTGGTGAGCTTGTAGCCGAAGCCGCGGCAGCGGTGGCAGTCACCGAACGGGCTGCACACGCACAGCAGGCCGTAGCAGGCGGCGGCTATGAGCGCGACGGTGATGAGTGTGGGCATGGGTGGCCTCCCGAGGGTCGAAAAGGGGGGTACAGCAGGGTTGGCGGGGGGTGGGCTTGACCCCCTCTACCGGGCGCTACCGTGCAGGTCAGGGGCCCTCTACCGGGGGGTCTACCGGGGTAGCGGCCCCCCGCTACCGGCAGGGGTGGGGTAGACCCCTGCCGGTGAGGGGTTTTAGGTAGCGGGGGTGGTAGACGGGGCCCCCTCTACCGGCTGTGCCGGCGGCGGGGCGGGGTCGGTGGAGCGGGCTGCGAGCAGCAGTTCGGCGGGAACGGCGGCTTCGAGGTCGGCGCGGCGGTATCCGGCCCGGTTGACGCCGTTGATCTTCACTTGCTTGCTGGTGCGTTCCACGCCGGCCGCTTCGAGTTCGGCGGCGAGGCGGTCGGGGTCCCAGTCGCCGTACCGGTCCTCGTCCGCGTTGACCAGCCGGGCGAGCAGGTCGACGGTGTGCATGCGGTCCGAGTGCCGCATCGCGTCGAGGGAGTCGGAGAGCACGGGTGCGATGACCAGGCCGACCGCGTCGGCAACGGCGGTCACGTCGCCTGCCGCGTCCCCGCTGATCTGCCCGATGGCTTCCCGCAGGGCGCGGCCCTTGAGGCACATGGCGTTGAACTCCGCTGTGGTCAGCAGGTCGTTCTTCACCGTGGCATGGCTCGCGGGGCCGGTGACCAGCACGGTGACGCCCTTGTGGTCCTCCGACAGCAGCGAGGCGTCCGCACCCATGGCGGCCTTTCCCGAACCGAGAACCATGTCGGAGGACGTTTTGTCGGTGACCTGGGTGCAGCAGCGGATGGTGATGATCTCCCGCAGCTTGGTCGGCACGCTCTTGGCGTCGGGGCGTTGGCTGGCGTAGTTGGAGATGAATCCGGCGGCCGGTCCCCGCCGCGCGATCCGGCCGAGGTCGTCGACGACATCCTCACGGGTCTTGTCGTCCATGGCGAGGAAGGCTTCTTGCAGTTCGTCGACGGTCAGGAAGATGAACGGCATCTGGTACTTCTCGATGATCTGCGGGGTGAGCTTGCCTTCCGGGCAGATCGAGGTGGGCAGGCCCCGGAAGAGCGCGAAGCGGCGTTCCATCTCCGCGAGCAGCTCTTTGAGCATGGTCTTGAACGCTTCGATCGCGTCGTCTTCGGCGCCGAGGACGAGCCGGTGGGCGACGTGCTTCATGCCCATCCAGTCCTGCCCGCCTTTGAAGTCGGCCACGTAGTGGCGTACCCAGGGGTCGAGCAGTCCGGCGGCGGTCATGATGCGCTGGGTGAAGGTCTTGCCCCGTCGGGGCAGGCCGCCGAAGAACATCGACTGCCAGATGACGGGGACGGTGATGCGGTTGCCGCGGGCGTCCTGCCCGAACGGGATCGGCTCCCAGATGGAGAACCGCTCCAGCTTCGCTAGCGGCGACGGCGTGGGCTCGGCGAGGTAGGGGTCATCGTCGGCGACCCATAGCGAGACCCGCCCGGCGTTGCCGCCCTTGGCCGCGCGGACCCGGGACATGATGAGCTGGATCTCATCCACGCCGAGTTCCTGGGCGAGGACTTCCCGCTTGCCCAGCACGTCGGAGGCGGTCTTCCCGCCGCCGCGGGGCAGGTCGAAGATGACCGCCCATCCTTTGCCGTCGCGGACCGGGCCCATGACGCAGGAGACGCGGGGGCCTTCCTCCTCCCCCTTGCCCTGCTTGAGGAGCCCTGCGGCGCGTAGCGCGTCGTTGAGCTGCTGCGCGGACAGATCGACGCGTAGCGGCACGTCGGGCTGGTCGAACAGCGGCACATCGGCGCTCTTGCGGCCGATGACGGCGAGGACACCGAGCAGGATGGCCGTGGTGGTCATCAGCACGGGGGCGGTGGCGACCATCAGCACCATGGAGGATGCGGCGGCGACCGTGATGGCGGCGCCGAACCGCCACCTGCGCGCCACGGTTCGGGCCCGGTGGGCTACCTGGTACTGGATCGCGGCCGTGGCATCGGTGATCTTCCCACCGGACCGTGAGGCGGCCTGAGCCGCGAGCGCCCGGACGACTTCGCTGTGCTCGCGGCAGGTGAGGACCGGCCACAGCCGGGAGCTGACCCGCCAGCCGCCTTTCGCGCCCAGCCAGGCGACTTTGACGCCGTACTTGGGCAACCGCACCGAGTGGAACCCTGCGTGGTAGCGGGTGAGACGGCCCAGCGCGGCGGCGTTGGCCCGCACCGAAGCGGCGGAGCGGGCCCACACGGGCACGATCGGCACATCGGGGACGGTCAGCCAGTCGGCCAGCGGGTTATCCGCACGGTCGACGGCCTCCGCATCGGCCGGGATGGTCAAGGTGACCGTGTCCGCCTCCGACGGCGCAACGGGCCCCGGCTGGTCGACCGGCGGTGCGGGCGCGGATACCGGGGCGGTGGTGTTCTTGGCGAGGCTGACGGGAGCGGTGCGGGCCCGGTGCTGGTCGAGGTCGTGGAGGGTGCCCACGGTGGGCGCCTCCGTGAGGGTGTCGGTCATGCTGGTGTTCTCCTGTGCTGCTCGAAGGCGGTCAGGCAGGCCCGGGGCGGCCGGTTCGCTTGGCCGTGAGACGGCCGCCCCGGGGCCGTCAGCGGCGGTACCAGGGCACGTTCTTCTCGGTCTCGACTACGCGGGCGTTCAGTGCCCGGTAGGTGTCGGTCTCCTCCCGGATCCCGGCCTTGATCTCCGCGTGCTGGTTGGTGTGCAGGGCCTTCTTGGCGGCCTTGTGGTCCGCGATGGCTTTCGGGTCGGTTTTGCGTCCGAACACGGTGTGTCTCCTTCGGTGTTGGTGGTGCCGGGGCGGTCTGCTCCGGCTCCCCACGGCCCCGGGCATGTCCGGGACCGCAGGCAACCGTCAGGCCGCGTCCGCGCGCTTGCGGGCACGGTCGAGGATCCGGTCGACATCGCGCTGGTACTTGCGCACGGTGGCGTTGTCGCCCGGGATGGACGCTTTGCACATGCGCACGCCGAGCCAAGCGATACGGGCCTTCTCGCCCGCGGTGAGCTCACCCAGCTCCAACGGCCGGTCCTGGGGGGTGTAGGGCATGACGGTCTCCTTCAGCGGTTGCGGAGCTTGCGGATGTTCTTCGCGGCTGCCTTGCCGTCCGGGCCCCCGACAGAGCGGACGACGCTGACGACGGCCCACCCGGACACAGCGGCGATCAGGGCGATGAAGGCCATCGAGGCGGCCATGGAGGCGAGGGTGGCGACCAGCAGCGGGCCGAAGTACACCCCGGCGGCGATCGCCCCGCCGCCCATGCCGGCCCCGAGGGCGACGCGGGCGATGGTGCGGTCGGGTGGGGCCTGATGGATGTGCTGGACGACCACGGGATGCGGCTGCCCGTCGTGCGGGGCCAGCGGCTGCGGCTGATAAACCGCCGGTGGCGCGGTCTCACGGATCGCGGGCAACGGCATGTCGAAGTGGTAGCGGCGTGGCATGGCCATACTGGGCTGTCCTCCTTACTGAACGCCGACGGCCGCAGGCGCGGTCTCGGTCTCGACCGCACGCAGCGGCCGGGGTGCGGGCAACGGGATCGGGTCGAGGGTCAGCCCGTACGTCGCCAGTAGCGCCCGCAGCCGTGGCGCCCCGATGCCGAGTGCGGCCTGTGCGGCGCGCTGCGAGAAAGGCTCAGACGCACCGGTACGCAGCTCAAGAAGCTCGGCGATCAGCTCCTCATCGGTGCGCACCGGACGCGCGTTCCTGCCCGCTCCCGACGTCTGCCGGGTGCGTCCGGACGCACGGCCAGACGCAGCAGTGCGCGGCTTCGGACGCGGTGCTGACGGGTGCTCGTGCGCGCCCTCAAACGCAGATGCGGACACGTCCTCAGACGTGGTTTTAGGCGCGGTATCGGACGCGGGAGCAGTCGCGGGCTGGCCTGCCGGAACGGCGGTGTCGTCTGCGCGCTCGTCCGCACCGGTCGGACGCGCGTCCGGCGTCGCAGGTGTCGCACCGGTGCGGGGTGCGTCCGGCGTGCGCTGCGTCTGCGTGCGCACCGCTTCCACGACCAGGTGTGCACGCTGCCTCAGACGCGGTGCGGCTTCGGCGAGCAGCAGCAACAACAGCGGCGGAATGACGGTCGCCACGATGTCGCCGACGGCGCCACGGGTGAGCGCGTTCCACGCGTTGAGGGTCAGCGTCGCAAGCCCTGCGAACCAGCGCAGAGCGGCTGCCCACCCCCCGGCGTCGCTGCCGTGACGGGAGAGGAACGCGTCCGCGCTCAGGGAACCGACCAGGGCCAGATCGACCGCCGGGGCGAGCAGCCACCCCAGCGGATCGAGGACGCCATGCCCGACGGCGAACCGGTGCACGTTACCCAGCGAGAACACCATCACCAAGACCGCGACGACGATGAGCACCAAGTCGAGGACGACGGCCGTGCGACGGGCCGCGCGCACCGAACGGGTGTCGACGGCCCGCTGCTCGTCCTCAACGGCCCACCGCGCATCCCGGATCTGCGCCTCTAGATGGAGCTTTGTGGCACTGTCAGGCAAGGCCCGCGCGTGCTCCCACTCCAGCCGCTCCAATTGGCGGCGGGCGGCCTGCAGTTTGCGGTTCATTTCCCCCGCCCCCACTTCCGGCGCGGCTTCTCTGGCTGGGCGGTGTGCGCGGCGGCGTTCCCCGACGCGTCCTGGTAAGCGGCCTGATACAGCGGCAGGCTGCCCCGGGACGGGTTCGTCGGGTCGGAACTGATCTGCCCGATACGGCGGGCGAGACCATCCGCACGGGTCTGCTCCGCCTGAGCGAGCATCTCGGCGGGCTGTTGAGCGGGCTTACGGCCGAACATCAGCGCCTCCCCCTCAGCGTCGTGACACGCACCGCCGCCGGGGGCGACACCGCATCGGAGACGGCATCCAGTACCGTGCCGACGACGACCAGGGCGACCACCAGCAGCCGAACCGGCGCCGACGGCATCAACCCCAGCAGCCACGCCAACCCGGCCAATACAGCCAGCAGTCGGGCCCGTTGGGCGAACAAGGCGGTCATGCCGCCACCCCCGTCCGGGGCGCACGACGCGAACGCGGGCGGATCACCGGCTGGTGAGCGGTGGAGGGGGCCAGGCGGAGCAGGTCCGGCATCGTGGCGCCGATCGTCTCGACCGCCAGCCGTGTCGTGCGGTCCACCATGCCCGGGTCGTCGGCGAGGATGTCGCGGGCCGCGTCCAGCCGGGCCGCGCGCTCCTCCTCCGTCTCGTTCTCCTCACCCAGCCACAACTCCAGCGGGGTACCCAGGGCGAGCTCGATGAACTCGGCGGTGTTTCTGGCCTCATGACGGCCGATGTAGTGCTTCATGGTGCGAACTCCTGTCGCAAGAGCAGAAGGCCGAGACACCGATGTGCGGTGCCCCGGCCTTCTGCGGGTCGGTGGGTCAGATCAGGCGGCCGACCGCGGCGGGCGCGGCCTGGGAGTACGGATCGGCAGCTCGGGCC
>JAFAUH010000195.1 GCA_019243445.1 Streptomycetaceae bacterium
CAGGGCCTGCCGATCGTCGAGGTCCGCACCCAGCACTTCAAGCGGGTGGATGAGCGCGAACCGTGCCGTCGTTGCTGGGCGAAACACATCTGCGGCGGCGAGTGCTACCACCGGTCGCTGTCAGCGGGTGCCGGCGAGTTCGGTACGCTCCCGGCGGTCTGCAAGGAACGGAAGGTACTGATCGGCTTCGCTCTGGATGCCTTCACGCGGATCGCCAAGAGCAACCCGCAGGCACTGCGACGACTCGCCATCGGAGATCTGTCCCGGCCTCAGCCCCAGGAATCGGCCTACCAGGCAGCCGACCTCAGCGACTTCGTGTGAGATGAATGGCGCATGACGACTACGACACCCATCGACAGCCTGGTACCGGCTGCCGAAACGATCCTGGTCGACACCGGCCCTCACTGCGATCAACGACTCTACGCCACAACCGGGCGCCATCGGCCGACGGACGATACCATCGAAGCCGCCTGGAACATGCGTGCGCTCTCGGGTATCTCTCGAGTCGCCGACATCACAAGCCTCGACCGGCTCGGCATTCCTGTTTTCAACACCTACCGGACCACTGCGGCGCCCGGCAACCTGACGGTGACCTGTGGCAAGGGCCGCACCCGCAAAGCAGCGCTCGTCTCTGCGCTGATGGAGGCTTACGAGCGCTATTGCGGTGAGCAGCAGGGCCGACTCGGCACTGTTCTTACCATGGCCCAGGCGCGGGAGCGGTTCCCGGAGGTCCTGGATCCCCGAGACCTCGTGCTCGACACGCGAACCGACTGGGAACCGGGTATCCCTCTGGAGTGGATCCCCACTCGGGACCTCGTGAGCGGCGCCGTGGTGCAGGTCCCGGCGGACGCGGTGTTCACCCCTTACCCGACTCGAGGGGCCCGTCTGTTCGCCCACCACTCGGACGGGCTCGCCTCCGGCAACTGCCTTGCCGAGGCTACCCTGCACGCGCTCTATGAACTGATCGAGCGCGATAGTCGCTCCTTTGGAGAGGTGCTTCGACTCGGCCATCGAGTCGCCCTTGACTCACTGCCACCGGACCTGCAGCTGCTCGCCCGGATCTTCGAAGTTGCGGGTATATCGGTAGCGCTCTTCGCTTTCCGGTCCTCGCTGGAGATCACCAGTTTCTTCGCTCTGGGCGATGATCGCCTTGCTGAGAACCCGATGCTGGTCAACGCCGGAGCCGGCTGCCACCTGAACCCGGCAGTGGGCGTCTCCCGCGCCCTGACCGAGCTGGCACAGTCCCGCTTGAGCGTCATCTCTGGTGCGCGCGAGGATTTCAGCACCCGCTACCGAAACCGGCGCGAAGAGACCTACCAGGCGGCGCACGAGCGGGCGGTTCACTGGTCGCGTGGGTGGCAACAGATCGGCTTTGACGAAATCCCGAACCACTCGGACGACGATCTGCAAGCCGACCTGAGGACCGTTCGCCGGAGCCTGCTCAGCGCTGGCCTACGACGCATCCTGGTGGCCGACCTGACGCTGGCTGGCCCACCAGGCAGCCTGCCCAGCGTCGGCGGCTGTCTCCCGTGTGTCGCCAAAGTCATCGTGCCGGGCCTGGAGTTCGCAGCCAACGAGCCCTCCCGAATCGGCAGCCGTTTCTACAAGCAGGCCAGAGGAGTGCGCCCAACATGAAGGGAGTACCGGAAACCGAGATTGCCGTACTGCGCAGTGTGCTCGCCGACCTTGACCAGACCGATCTGGTGGTGTTCGCCGGACCCAGCCTGGTGGGCTCCCCGCTTGTCGAGATCGGGTCACATCTGATCCTCCCGCCGGTCCGGGACGGCGACCTGATGGCGGTAGCGAGCGCCACCACGCCACCGGCTAATGTTCTCGTGATCGACGGATACTTCGGTGCCGGACAGGCCATTAACTTGACGGAGCTCCAGGAAATGCTCCAACAAGGGATCCGAGTCTACGGTTGCAGCAGTATGGGTGCGCTGCGGGCGGTAGAGGCGCGTCCCTGGGGGATGATCGGCCTCGGCCAGATCTTCCTCGAGTATCTGACCGGTGTACGGACCTCGGATGAGAATGTCGTCCTCTTGCACGACGACCAGTACCGCGCGTTGACCGTGCCCATGGTCAACGCGGACATGCTGTGCGCACTGCTTGAGTCCCACGGTATCGAGCGGACAGCCTGCGACGCCTACCGCCGTCGGATCGCGGGACTGTACTTCGGTGACCGAAGCTTCTCCGCACTTCGCGTACTGGCGAAGGAGTTCCTTATCGGCGGCACCGGTGCAGGGCCCAGCGACCTGGATCTCGCCCTGCACTACCTGGCTCCCGCTCAGCATGCCGTCTGGGATGTGAAACGCCACGACGCCGAGGCCGCCTTCTGCGACATCGTTCTCGGGCGTGCACCGCTGACCGTGCCGACCGGGCTCGCCCCGGTGCCCGAATTCGTCAGCCCGCTCCTCACGGAGGCGTAGCCGACGTGGTTCGCACCTATGGGGCCCGCTTCGAGAAGCTCTACGCGGCGGCGGTGGGAACACGGCTCGGGGACTCAGCCCGGAGCTCGGCGGTCGCAGTGCTTGGGGCCCAACTGACCGGCAGCCCGGCTGTCGTCTCCCTCGTCTCGGCGATGTCTTTCGCCCCGTGGCTGATCTTCGGGCTGCCAGCTGGAGCACTGGTAGACCGGTGGGACAAGCGTCGCGCCTTCCTCCTGTCAGACAGCATCCGCTGTGCCCTCGCGGCAGCGCTTGTCGTGGCCACGCTTGCGGGTCGGCTCTCGATGCCGCTCCTGATTGTCTTCGTCTTCGCTCTCACCACCCTGCAGACGGTGTCCGACAACTGCTTCACCAGCCTGCTGCCATCCACGGTCCCCAACGAGCACCTGGGAACCGCCAACGCACGGCTCAGCGCATCCCAGTCCACCGTGGGTATCGCCGCAGCACCGCTGGGAAGCTACCTCGCGTCCATTGGGGGCGCGTTGCCGTTCCTGCTGAACGTCCTGACCTTCGGCGCTGCGGCGGGCTGGGTGACGTCGCTGCCGCCTGACATCGACCGACAGGTCGGTGAGTCCACACGCGGCGCCGGTACACAGCCGGCCTCCCGCACACCAGGCGGTATTCTCCGCGCGCTTGCCCTCGAGATCCGGGAAGGGTTGGGGAGTGTGCGGGGCCACGGCCTCCTCTCACTTCTCCTGCTCTGCGTGGCCACCAACAACTTCTGCAACGGCCTCAACAGCGGTGTTCTACCCTTGTTGGTGATCAGGGACATAGGTGTCCATCCGGGTGCCTTCGGCTTCCTGACCGGCGCCAACGCGGCAAGTATGGTCTTGGGTAATTTGGCCGCAGGTCGGCTTGCGGCTCACGAGGTCCCGCACCGTCATGTTGCTGCGGTGGCAATTGCCTTGAAGATCCCCGGCTTCCTGCTGATCTGCTTGGCGTATTCGCTGACCGCACTGGTCATGGGAATGGCCGTCCTGGGATTGGCAGCGGGCCTGTGGAACGTCCCGTCGTCCACGCTTCTGATGAGCTCGGCGCCACAGGCCACGATAGGCCGGACGATGGCGCTCTTCCGCACGATCTCGGTGGCGGGCATGCCGCTGGGCGCCGTCGCGAGTGGGCTTCTGGCCTCGTCGGTAGGGATCCGAGCCAGCGTCACGGTGGCCGCGTTGCTGACTGGAGCGGTTCTCATCAGCTATCTCTGGCAGGTCCAGCGGCTAGCTCATCCCGCCGTCTCACCGCCTGGAAGGAAGTGACGCCATGCCCTTCATCCCAACCGCAGCTCTGGACCACGTGTCAGAGTGCTGGAACGATCGCCACTGGATCGGTCGCGCCGCGCTCTCGCCCGAGAACAGTGCTGAACGCGTCCTGAACCTTCTCACAGACCCCGCCCTGCACTGGCCCTACCTGACCCTGGTCCAATCCAGCACCCAACCGGCGCTTAGAGAATTCACCACTCCCATCCCTGGTTACCGTCAGCGTGCGATTGACCTCGAACGGCTTCGGAACCTGGTCGACCAGGGGTACACCATGAAATTCCAGCGAGTGGAGGACTTTGACAGCACGGTCCGTGCTGGTGTCGCTGAGCTGCAAGCCCACTTCGGCCTGGCAACTACCGCCTACGCCTTTGTCACGCCGACCGAGTCACAGGGGCTGAGCTTTCACCGGGACGCGTCTCATGTAGTGGCTTTTCAGCTTCAGGGTCACAAGGAGTGGGAGATCGTTCACCCGGCTAGGTCCGCCAACCCGAACGCTGGCCTGGAACCCGATCCGAAAGGCGAGCGGTTCACTTTCGTCCTGAGCCCAGGTGATCTCTTGTATCTGCCGCACGGCTGGCCGCATCGCGCCCGAACAACGTCGGAGCGATCGACACACCTCACCTTCACGATCTCTCGCCCGCAGCCGTACGCCCTCGCCTCGCAGCTGCTCACAGCCGGACGGCGGATGCCTGGGTACGTCGCCGCCGACGCGGAGGCAATCGCTGTAGCCGCCATCGCACAGTTGGGACTCTGACCATGGCTCAACCCGACTTTACGGCAGCAGTGGAGCGACTGCTGTGCGTCCCGAGGCTGGAGGGTACCTTCCGGGTCCACCACGGCTGCCTTGACCTGACCGATGACTTCTCCGAGATGCGCTTCAAGGATCCCCGGCTCGGCGGCTACCTCGACCGGACGCGCGTCGAGCAGCACTTTCTCAGCGCCCCGCTCACGGTCTGGATCCGAGGCTCATGGCCGGGCGACAACGAGATCTCCAACCCCGTATCGGAACGGAACCGCTGGACCGTTATCGTCCCGCCTGGGGCGCAGCTGACCGTGACAAGCCCGCGCCGATCATTCACCGTTGTCAAGGCATTGGTCGGCACGATGGAGAACTGCCGACCCTTGGCCTCGAACGGCACGCTCATCACGGGCCAAATGGTCGAGTTGACCGCGGCGGCGACCGGTCTGATCGCCCAGCTTGACTGGCTCTACGAGACTTCGGAGGTGAATCTGGCGCGGGCTACCGGAACAGATCTCACGGACAGCCTCAACGACTGGCACAGCGCACCGCTGCCTGAGCTGCTCGAACGAATCCGCGCTATCACCTCGCGCCGCCGCGTGGCACGGCTCGAGCGGACCGATCAGACGGGAGACCTTGGTGACCGGTGAGCGCTCATGAGTACGCCCGTCCCGGCGTCGAACGAGATGCCCTGGAAGCTGCTTCCGCTTCGCACCACGCTGAAGCCGAGCACACGGTGCAGGTCGATCGAGGCCCGGTTCGCTGTGGAGACGAAACACCAGACGTACGTGTCTCGTTCCCACGCCCAGTCCATCCGCCAGCGGGTGAGCGACCTGCCCAGACCTCGCCGCCGCCATTGCCGGGCCACGGTGACACCGGTCAGGTAGTAACCGCCTGGCGCTCCGTCGACCGTATGCTCGGGCAGAAACGCGACGTTCGCATAGCCAACGATCGCCTCGTCGACATGGGCGAGCACGACAGTTCCGCGCTCGCGAGCGAGCGTCTTCGCGATGCGGTCGGACCAATCCCGCTCCGAACCGCCGCGCGCTTCCGCCTGCAGGGCGGCAAGTGGGCCCACGTCTGGGAGGCTCGCTTCCCTCAACACCGCGTCCACAGGCGAAAGGCGTCCAGACGGTTCGGGAAGGTACTCGGCGAACGGCGTAGCGTGATCCGACACCGGTTTAGCTTATCGCCAGAGGCCGATTACCGGCTTGATGCCGATATTCCCGTGCGGCAGGCGTGTCGCTGTTCCTCCGGTCCCCTCGGTCGCACCCTCGCCGCCGGTGTGCCAGAGGCGCACTGGGCCGACGCCGAGCCCGACTTTAGTTCCAGAAGTTCCAGTCCGGCGAAGGACGAGCTTACCTCGGTTGGACGGACGTGGACGCCGACAATGAGCCGCCGGTTGCCGAGATCCACGTTGTCTACTGTAATAACTGGATCCGCCCGGACCAGCTTCGGCCGTGCCGCGTGGACGGCGGTGGGGGCGATGATTAGCCGACCGACCGGGGCCGGAGACCTTCCGCCTGCACGTCTACGATGGCGGCCAACAGTTACGGCACCAGCAGATACCCAACCTGCCGCTGCCAAGGCCCTTCTGAACCTATGCTCCGGAGCGCGGGCTGTACTGCCAGTTCTGTCCCGTGCCCTTGTACTCGGCCACCGAGATCGTACTGCTGCCTGGGGACATCCGCGTAACATACAGCACCCCATACAGGTGATCGACCTCGTGCGCGACCAGCCGGGCGAGCCCATCGGTATAGGTTGTCGTTCGCCAATTCCCGCCAAGATCTTGATGCTTTACCCGAAGCATGCGCGGGCGAGGGACCTTGCCGCGGACATCGAAGAACGACAGGCACCCCTCGAACTGCTCATCGGTGTCTGGCGACTCCTCGGCTACTACAGGGTTCAAGAGAGTGATGGCATCGCTCTCGGCCGGTCGGACTATGGCTGCACGTCGACCAACCCCGATCTGCGGTGCGGCAACCCCAATCCCCTTGCTGAATGTATGCACGGCTGTCGCACGGTTGGCAGCCGCATGAAGCGCCGCCACAACCTCCTGAGCCTCCGCAGCTTCTCGTGGGAGTTCGAAGGGGTGGGTCAGCTGGGTGAGGACGGGGTCCCCTTCCTGCACGATGCCGATCGACTTCATGGTGTCCCTGGCGGCGGGCGGAGTGGTCACTGGTGTGCTCCTCGTTCAACTGCAGAAAGGCCACGTGCCTCACGTACCTTATAGCGCGGCAACCGGTCTACCTGTGCAGATGCTTGACAGCTGTAGATAAGGCCTGTCTGCCGGTATTCTTCCACCGGGATCGGTTTGACGCCGGTCTTCATACGGTCCGTGTAGAGCAGCCCGTCGAGGTGGTCGATCTCGTGATGGATCAGCCGGGCCAGCCCGTGCTCGTAGACGGTGGCGACCGTCTTGCCGTCCAAAGCGGTGGTCTCCACGGTGATCTTCAGCGGGCGGGGGACGAGGCCGCGGACGTCGAAGAAGCTCAGGCAGCCCTCGTATTGCTCGTCTGTCTCTTCGGAGTGGTCGGTGATTCGTGGGTTGAGCAGGATGATGGCGGGGGCGTCGCCGGGCGGGTGGACGACGGCGGCGCGTGCGATGCCGACCTGCGGCGCTGCGAGGCCCATGCCCTTGGCGAAGGGGTGGACCTGGCCGATCCGTTCCATGGCGGCGAACAACTCGTCCACGATGCGCTCGGCCTCGTAACGCTCGGCTGGCAGCTCGAAGGCGCGGGCCGGTTCGGCGAGGATGCCGGCGCCGTGCTGGACGATGCCGAGGTCTCGCATGCGCTGGCTGGGTCGCACGTCCATCACTTGAACTCCCCTTGATTCGTGTCGCGTTCTGGCCGTGCCCGGAACCGCCATTCCAGACGGTACCGAGCGTGCAGGGCGGGCGTAGTCGTGATCCACGTGAATTGCCGTAGCTCACCGTCGTCGCTGCGGACGGGAGGGGTCCGCAGTGGAGAGGCTTCGGCGGTCATGGAGGTTTCGGTGCCCCACACGACTGGGTCGAGGGCGGCGGGGAAGATGAGCTGGACTTCGAGTTGCTCGGTGGGCAGCCGGACAGCCCGCTGGAACCAGTTGCCCCACTTGTCGTCACTGATGGCGTAGGCGTACTCGATCCACACGGACTCGCCCGGGTAGAGCGGGAAGCGGCCGTGTTCGTTGTCGAACAGCAACCAGACCTCTTTGAAGGCATCGCGGTCGTGCTTGGCCTGCCACCGCATCGCCTCACCGCGGCAGGTGGTGGTGAGGCCGAGTTCATCCCATGTCAACGGATGGGTCCGGTAGTGGGCGTTGGACCGCTCGGGGTCGCCGGGGTAGCGGTCGACGGAGATGCGGATCAGGTAGCGGGTGACCGGTTCGGTGCCGGTGTTCCGCAGCAGCCGCCGCATGGTGAGCCGGTAGGAGCAGCCGTCGTACTGGAGTCGGGCGGCGTCGTGTTCGACTACGAGGGCGGAGCCGGCCGCATACGGCTCTTCGGACCTGCGCGGAGCCGGTGGGACCACAGGAGGGCGCCGGGCCCGTGTCTCCCGGTTCTTGGCTTGCTCGTAGTCGCACCAACGCCGCCAGATCGCCTTCCCGGCGTTCAGGGCCTCGTCGGCGAGCCGCGCGAACTCCTCGGTGGGCTTGTGGCGGCCGGATTCCATGTGGCTGGCGTAGGACGGGTCGAACCCCATGGCCAGCGCTATGGCCCGCTTGGACATGCCGCGTACTTCCCGCTACCGCGCGAGTTCGGCCGCGAAGTCCTCGGCCGCCTGCTCGACGGTGATCTCCTCGTCCTGCGCGTGCATGGAAGCCCCGCCCCGCGTCATCGTTGGTGAGCATGAGTGAACCGTGAGTGATCCCAGTTCATCATCCCGTCATGGCCA
>JAFAUH010000205.1 GCA_019243445.1 Streptomycetaceae bacterium
GTCTACACGGGTTCAAATCCCGTCTCCACCTCGGACGATTAGCTCAGCGGGAGAGCGCTTCCCTGACACGGAAGAGGTCACTGGTTCAATCCCAGTATCGTCCACTGGGCCCATGGGGCCCTCCGCGCGATTAGCTCAGCGGGAGAGCGCTTCCCTGACACGGAAGAGGTCACTGGTTCAATCCCAGTATCGCGCACTAGATTCCACGGTGATCTTTGTTGATCTTGTGCGGATCACGTTTTGTGTGGTTGCAGCTTGTGTGATTGCAGCATTTGTGTGGGTCTCATGGGTCTCAGTGAGGAGCTCGCACAAGGACGATTAGCTCAGCGGGAGAGCGCTTCCCTGACACGGAAGAGGTCACTGGTTCAATCCCAGTATCGTCCACATCACATAGCGGTAGCTGGAGCCGAAGCCCCGGCTTCGGCCTTCCTCCGCGACCTCGCAGCGGGCGTTGGAGCGCCGATCAGCGCCCTATCAACCCAGCTACGGACGAGGCCTGTACGACCACGGCGTGCCAGCCGCCGAACACGACGGCCAACAGTACGGCCAGCGGCACCGCCATCGCGGTGGCAACCAACGGATGCCGGGTCCCCGACGAGCGGCGTCCACCGGACAGTGCGTCGGACGTCAGATCGCGAGCTCGCCTGACTGCGCGTACCGCCGTGTCCGTCATCATGCTCTCCCCCTGGTCTCTGCGCTCATGATCTTCACTTGTGGGGCGACGGCGTCCAGCCTCAGGGGTGACGAGTGCTGCGCCCGCCGCTGATCCTCAACATTAGGCGTGCGCGAAGCCATGGTCGTCATGCCGTCGTACCGTTTGCCTGGCCTCCCAGAGGATGATTCCGAACGTGTCGGGATACTCCGCTAGGTGGAGGTACATCTCAGTTCCGGGTGGTTATGGAGGGGAGAGCGGTCGACCGCTCCAGGTGACTTCGCTCACCTCGACCACACCACGCTGTACCGCTGTCGTCACGCACTGCCCCCATGGGTAGCCACTATGTCGTATGTACGTATTGCGTCACCGGCATTGACGACTATCTCCACGCGATCACCTTTCATATCGTCAATTAACCTCATTTTGCTGGAAGTTGATGGTTGAGGGAAGAGCGTGCACCGGCGCCTCGGCGGGCTGTTCCCCATGACTGCAGGATCCCACCGCCCACTGACAATCGCACCGTTGGCGCTTGCGGTGCCTTACACGCGCACCGCCCGACCAGTCCGTAAGCTGTGCCACGTCAGATCGGCAAACTGGCAACCGGAAGACGGGCAGCAGGGTAGGGCCTCCCCACCCAAGGCAGGGGGACTAGATGACGATGATGCGGCTCCGGCGCGAGGATCCGCGTGTCGTCGGCATGTTCAGGCTGCACAGGCGGCTGGGCGCCGGCGGCATGGGTGTGGTCTACCTGGGCTCGGACAAGCGCGGCCAGCGGGTCGCACTGAAGGTGATCCGGCCTGAGTTGGCAGAGGACCAGGAGTTCCGTCACCGGTTCGCACGCGAGGTCTCCGCGGCCCGGCGGATCCGTAGCGGCTGCACGGCGCGTCTGGTGGCGGCGGATCTCGAAGCAGAACGGCCTTGGTTTGCAACGCAGTACGTGCCGGGCCCTTCCCTCTACGACAAGGTGGGGACTGAAGGTCCGTTGCTCCCGGCCGAGGTCGCGGCAATCGGCGCGGCGCTCGCCGAGGGCCTTGTGGCCGTGCACGACGCCGGCGTGGTGCATCGGGACCTGAAACCATCGAACATCCTGCTCTCCCCCAAGGGTCCGCGCATCATCGACTTCGGTATCGCCTGGGCGACCGGCGCCTCCACCCTCACTCACGTCGGCACGGCGGTCGGCTCCCCCGGTTTCCTCGCGCCCGAACAGGTGCGGGGCGCCGCCGTCACGCCCGCCACCGACGTCTTCGCCTTCGGCGCGACGCTGGCGTACGCAGCCGCGGGCGACTCGCCGTTCGGGCAGGGAAGTTCGGAGGTGATGCTGTATCGCGTGGTGCATGAGGAGCCGGATCTGCACGGTGTACCGGACTCCCTCGCCCCGCTCGTCCACGCCTGCCTCGCCAAGGAGCCGGAGGACCGGCCAAGCACCTCCCGCCTGGCTGAGCGGCTGGCAGAGATCGCAGCCCGCGAGGCACGCGGCCTCGATGTGTTCCGCTGGGACACAGTCGCCACGCCGCAGCCTACGGCTTCCCGCGTCGAGCGGCCGACGGGACGGCGAGCCGAGGAGCACGCGCAGCAGCAGACCCAGCGCAGGGCCCCGGGTGTGGATCCGTCCTCCCGCGCCACGAGCGGCGGCTCCGCACGCACGCCGCCGCACGGCAACACGGCACGAGCGGCAGCTGCCCGGCCGCCCGGGCCGCGCACTGCAGCAGCGCGTCCTGCGGCGCGGGCAGTCTCCAGGGGTGGGCGCGCGACATCGGCACGCATGTCGCCTGCGCGCCGTCCTGGCCCCGACCGCAGACTGCTGCGGCAGCGGCTGATCGTCTTCTTCACGGTGACGTTGCTGGTCGCGCTGGGGATCGCGACTGCGCAGGGCTGCCAGGGCCCGCCCCGCGGCCTGGGCCCGACCGGCTTCTCCGCCACCGCACTCGCCTCACCCGCCTCATCCGCTCCCTGAGTGCGCGAGCCCCCCGAGCGCAGCCGGGCGCGGCGCGCCGTTCCTGGCAACTCTGTGGCCGCGGGATCGAGAGCGCGGCACTCCCGTGGCCGCCCGCGGCCTGCGCCTACGGGAGACGACCAGGTGACAGCTGCCTGAACTCTCGACCGGCCTTGACCGTCTCAGAAGGGGCACCTCGCCCGCTACGAGAAGGCCGGTGGCTGCCACGGGGCTCCGGTGACCGTTGCAGACCACCCGCGAGAATCTTTGGAGAACTGTATGCCTCTCTCACCTCCCGTCTGGCAGTAGCACAGGCCCAGACGTCGGCCCCAGCAGCCAGGTACGGTGGGCCGTACCTGCTGTACTGCAACACGAACCCCACCTACACCAACGCGCAGGGGACACTGAACGCGCGCTTCAACTGTGCCTACAGCGTGATCAACTGGGGTTTTCGGATCGCTCCTAGCCCGAGTTTCCCCGCTAGCTCGTGGCCACACTCCAGGTCCTGCTGGCCCGCTGGGCAGGGCACTGCCCGCTATGCCAGACACCGCTACCCCCACTCCAACACGCCAGAGCATCACCTACCTGACCAAGCCCTACTAGTGGACCGAAAAAGCCGACGCCTCCTCAATGACATGGGTACCAGATGGGCAAAAGCGCACGGACGGGCAAGGGATGAGCGTCTTCTCAAAGAAATTGGAATCAGCCCTGACATGGACCTAGCCGTGAAGCTCACTCCGTACGCTGGCGCCGCCCAACCCGACTGATGACCGTACAGTCCCAGCCCCAAGCGTTCACAGCGATGCCGCGTAGCGGCTGGCCAGCGCGGCCACGGTCTGGGCGATGGCCTCCCGCAGTTCGGGCGGGCCGATCACCTCGGCCTCGATACCAAGTCTGAGCAGGTCGCTGACCGCGACGGCTTGCGTCTCGACCGGCATCTCCACCTGCACCCAGCCCTCAGCATCCGGCAGCCCGGCTCCCTCAAGGGCTCGTGCGCCAGCCGCGCCGAACTGCATGGGCAACAGCCGCTGGGCACGAGGCGAGATCCGCAGTAGCGCAACTCCCTGGTGAAGCGCGGCCTCCAGGCGGCGGGAGGACTCCTCCCAATAGGCAGCCAGATCGAATCCTGCCGGGCGATCGAAGACATCTCTTGTGGTATCCACGGCCAGGAACCGCGATATCCGGTAGGTCCGTATGATCTCGTCGGCCCGCGCCACCAGGTACCAGATGCCGCCCTTGAGGACGAGACCGAGCGGATGCAGTTCCCGGTGCACCTCACCACCCCACCGCCGATAGTGTGCCCGCAGCACCCGCTGGCCCCACACCGCCTGGGCCACCGGCCCCAGATACGGAACCGGATCGGCGTCCCGGAACCAGGCCGGCGCATCCAGGTGGAACCGGTCCTGAATACGCCGGGCCCGATCGGCCAGTTCGGCCGGAAGCGCAGCCTGCAGCTTCAGCTGCGCGGCAGCCAGCACCGCCCCGAGGCCCAGATCGCGCGCAGGCCCGGGAGCCCCGGCGAGGAAGAGCGATGCGGCCTCGGTGTCGGTGAGCCCGGTCAGCCGCGTGCGGTACCCGTCCATCAGCCGGTAGCCACCGGCGGGCCCGCGGTCGGCGCAGACTGGGATGCCCGACGCGCTGAGCGCCTCGATGTCCCGGTAGACCGTGCGGACCGATACCTCCAACTCCGCGGCGAGCTCAGACGCTGTCATCCGCCCACGGTTCTGGAGCAGCAAAAGCAGGGAGAGAAGCCGGTCGGCACGCATGGAGCCATTGTCCCGCCGTACCTGACGGGAGATGTCAGGTACAGCGGCCAGGCTGATCACGCACCGCACGGGAAAGACCGTGCGACCGATCTTAAGGACAGCCATGCCCGTCCAGACCAGCGGCCACTTCACCTTCGCCAACTGGGAAGAGCGCACCCTCACGCCGAGCGAGGTGAATCCGAAACTCGCCCACGCCACCGTCACCAACGCCTTCTCCGGCGGCATCGAGGCCACCGACACCACCTGCGAATACATCATCGTCTACGTCACGGAGAAGACCGGCACGTTCACCGGCATGGAGGTACTGGCTGGCCGCCTCGACGGTCGCGAAGGCACCTTCGCCGCTGAAGAACACGGTTCCTTCGACGCCGACGGCACCGTGCACTGCACCTTCGAGGTCGTGCCGGGATCAGCGACCGGAGAACTGGCCGGACTGCACGGAACCGGCAGCTTCACCGCCAAGCACGGCGAACCTTCCGTCCCCTACACCTTCGACTACGACCTGGACTGACAAGCACCGCAGGGAGGGCGTCTTGGGACGAACCCGCGGGTCTCGCCCCAGCAGTGAGGCGGGGAACTGTCACAGCCCGCAAGCGCCAGATAGTACCCCCGCGGAGCGGCCTCGCGACCACGGTCGGTAACAATTACCTGTGCCATCAGGCCATCGCCCAGGGAACACCGACCACCTGATCACCGGGCCCTACCAGTCTCGACCGCCCACTTATGGAGGACGTCGACCGGGTCACCGACTCCCCGCTGGTCGGCATCGGACTGTGACCGCCAGCTCGGCCGAGGCCCGGACCGCCACCCGTGCAGCCGGGCCTCACTCTTGTCGGCCTTGTCACCGCGCCGGTACCGTCGCGATGTCGACCGCGTCGTGAGCGGGGTCCGGCTCTCGCCAGACGTGCAGCACGGTCACGTCCAGGCCGTCGGCAGTGAAACGGCTGCCAGTGCGGACGGTGTAAGTGTGGACAGCCGTAATCAGCGACGGCTGGACCGAGAGCCATGCCTGGCCCGGCATGCTGTCGCCGTCCGGGATGCTCATGGTCATGGCCACGATGCGCCGCCCGTCGGGGGGCAGGTGGACGATCAGGTCGGGCGGGCGGGGTATCCCCGGGCCGGGCGGCGGGTGCTGCGTGATCCGGTACACGCCCGCTGTGGGCTGTTCCAGCGGCGGTGGCGTCTTCGCCTGCTGCCGCGCGTGCCACACGAAGCCGGTCACCACGGCGATGACCACCACGACGAGCACGGCGGTCGCCCACAGCAGTCGCTTACGCGTCAACATCATCCCTGTCCTTTCCGCCCCCGGCCGTCGGGCGCACGGTGAATGTGACGTAGCCGTCGGCGCCGGCGGGGACGATGTCGATGAAGTGCAACGTCCAAGAGGCGGTAAGCAGTTCGCTTCCGGGGCGCACGGTGTGTGCGGTCAGTGTGTTGGCGACACGGTCGACGACGTTCATGCGGGCGGCAGGGTCGGCGGGGTCGGGGTTCATGGCGATGATGCCGAGGTCGACGATCCCGGTGCCGGGGCCGCCGATGCGGCGCTGGGCGCGGCGGCCCAGCCGGAGGATGCCGGGGTCGGTGGGGCCGGTAGGAGGCGTCATGGGGTCACACTCGCGTCTTCGTGAAGCTGACCTTGTTGAAGTGCTGGTGCCATTCGTCCTCCGTCATGGTGACCTCTTGGGGTACCGGCTTGCCGTCTTGGCCGACCTGGCCTGGCCCCCAGGGGTTGAGCAAGGTGACCGTCGGCGGGTGCGCGTTCGTGTTCACGCGCTCGACCGAGTACTCGTGCAGTGAGACGACCTTGTCGTTGTCGGCGTATTCCTGGTCTTTCGACCACCACAGGATTCCGGTCGACTCCTGCTTGGTGCTCGATGTCACCGCGTATCCGCTGTCGATCTTCTTCGCCAGATCGTCCAGCGACGTATCACCGGCGCCCGCCATCTGCGTGTGCTGCCCGGTCAGATCGTGCAGGCCCACGTAACCGTGACCGCCATCGATGACGTTGTATCCGCCTTTGTACTGCGCGTACGCCTTCTCATAGAGGGAGACCCACATCGACTGGCTGGTGGGATGGGCGTACTCGGTGCCGTTCCACGCGGAGCTCACCGGGAGCTGGTTGTCCACCGTGACGGGGACCGGCTTGCCGTCCTGGTAGAAGGTGACGGTGTAGGTCCCGTTGGGGTTCTCCTTGATGTGCTGCTGGAAGAACGCCGGATCGCGCTCGGCGATGGCCGCCACGGAGGACAAGAACCAGCAGTCGCCGACGCCGCCTTGGTGGAGGTCTTGCCTGATGTCCGGGCCGTTCGGGCCGAACAGCGGAGTGTTGTCGTACCGCTGGTAGAAGGCGTTCGCGTTGTTGCCGGTCAACTGCAACTGGAGGTTCGGCACGTCTTTTTGGAGGGTCGCCAAGGTCTCGGGCGAGGCCGTGCCGAGCAGCAGGTTGCTCCAGGCCGCGCGCATGTCGGGATTGCTGCCCAACACGTCGTTGAGCGCATTCATCTGCTCGGGGGTGAGGTGTTCGGCGAACGCCGCCAACTCCCCGCTGGTAAGCCCCTGAAGGCGCGTGAGCATGAGCAAGGGGCCCAAGAAGCTGAAGAAGGACTTCGTGTCCTTGAGGTGCTGGTCGAAGTACGCCAGCGCGTCCTTGACGTTCTGGTCGTAGACCTCAGCGGCCTGGAGGGTCGACAGCTCCCGCGCGTCGGTCGCCGTGCCATACCAGCCCTTCGTGCCGGACGGCAGGTCGAGGAGACCGCCGACGCGCTGAGCGATCGCCCGGGCGGCTTCCAGATAGCGCTCATGGAGCTGGTTTGCCTGGCCGAAGACGCCGGTCAGCTGGCCGGCGAAGTCGTGCGCCTCGCGCGCAACGGCGGTCAGGGCCTGGGCATTCTTGCGGCGCTGCTCGTCCAGGGGGGTGGCCGCGGCGTCGAGGCGGCGGGCCTCCTGCTGGAAGTCGTGCAGCTCCCGCGCCCAGTCGTCCAAGAGCGCGGCGGCGTTCTCCAGCGCCGCGCGGACCTTGCCGGGCGTCGCGCGGTGCGTGTTGAGCTTCGTGCGGAACGCATCGGCGGCCCGGCCCTTCCAGCGGTCCTGGGAGGCGTCGGTGCGGTCGAGTTCGAGGGCCGTCTCCGTCAAAAGGACGGCCGTCTTGCGCAGGTCAGCGCCGAGGGCGGTGATGTCGTCCGGATCGCCCGGACACGGATCGAATTCAAGCGTGGTGAATGGTCCCGCACTCACGGATTCCCCTGGAAGCTTATTCAGAACGATTTCGATCATGAGATGGCTGGTCTCGGTCAGTCAGGTTCGTAGGTCCGTAGGAGTTCGAGTTGGGTGACGGTCTCCAGTCGCTGGTTGGTCAGAACCGGGATCGATGCAGGTCGAAGGCCCGCCGGACTGTGCCTGAGATTCGGATCTGCGCAGGTCGCAGGAGGTTGTCGAGCGCAGTGACCCCGGTCCTGACCAACCAGCGCAGTACCTCGGGGAAGGTGTTGAGGGGGCCGCGATAGCGGGTGCTGAGGACCTTCCGGTTCTCCAGGTGGCCGATGCATCGCTCGGCGGCCGAACGGATCGCGGAGTGTGTGCGGTTGCAGTCCTTCTCCACCGTGGTGAGCCCGCGGTGGGTCGGCTTCTTGTACGGGGTGAGTAGACCGCAGCCTTGGTAGCCCTTGTCGCCGAGCTTCGGATGTCCGCGGATCCTGGCCTCGATGCTGGAGGCGGTGTAGGCGAAGGAGTCGTGCCGGGCTCCGGGCAGCGGTGCTCCGACGGCCTGGAGGCGCCCGCGCGTGTTGGAGACG
>JAFAUH010000281.1 GCA_019243445.1 Streptomycetaceae bacterium
GCTCCGCCAAGGCAACTGGCGTAGGCGAACAGGCCGCCGGGGCACAGGTGGGCGCTGCCCGATGGTGGATGCTCGCTGAGGTGGCCGGGAACTCGGAACAATCCTAGCGGGCGTTCGACGTCTTACGGGTGTGCAGCTGACGTGCCACTTCCGCGATCGAACCGGACAGCGACGGATAGACGGTGAAGGCATTCGCGATCTGCTCGACCGTCAAGTTGTTGTCGACTGCGAGCGAGAGGGGGTGGATGAGTTCACTCGCGCGCGGCGCGACAATGACGCCGCCGACCACGATGCCGGTGCCGGGACGGCAGAACACCTTCACAAAGCCGTCCCTGATGCCCTGCATCTTCGCCCGCGGGTTGCGCAGCAGCGGCAGCTTGACGACGCAGGCGTCGATCCTGCCGTTGTCCACATCCGCTTGCGAGTAGCCGACGGTGGCGATCTCCGGGTCTGTGAAGACGTTCGCCGACACCGTCTTCAAGTTGAGCGGCGCGACCGCGTCGCCGAGGAAGTGGTACATCGCGATCCGGCCCTGCATCGCAGCGACCGAGGCGAGCGCGAAGACACCGGTGCAGTCACCCGCCGCGTAGATGCCAAAGGCGGTGGTACGCGAGACCTTGTCCGTCCAGATGTGGCCGGAGTCGGTGAGCCTCACCCCGGCCTCCTCCAGACCGATCCCGGCCGTGTTCGGTATCGAGCCCACGGCCATCAGGCAGTGCGTCCCCGTGATCACCCGGCCGTCGGCCAGCGTCACCTCGACCCGGTCGCCGACGCGCTTGGCGGACTGCGCACGCGAGCGGGCCATGACGTTCATACCGCGGCGCCGGAAGACACCCTCCAGGACGGCCGCAGCATCCGGGTCCTCGCCCGGCAGCACGCGGTCACGGCTGGAGACGAGCGTCACCTCGGAGCCGAGCGCCTGATAGGCGCCCGCGAACTCGGCTCCCGTCACACCGGAGCCGACCACGATCAGCTCTTCCGGAGTGTGATCGAGGTCGTAGACCTGCGTCCAGTTGAGGATCCGCTCGCCGTCCGGAAGGGCGTCGGGAATCTCGCGGGGATGGGCGCCGGTGGCGATGAGCACGGCATCGGCGGTGAGGGTCTCCGTGGAACCGTCGGCCGCCGTCACGATCACCTGACGCGTACCGTCCGACGACTGCGCCGGATCGAGCCGCCCGCGCCCGCGCATCACCCGGCCGCCCACCCGGGTGACGGAGGCCGTGATGTCGTGCGACTGGGCGAGGGCGAGGCGCTTGACTCGGCGGTTGACCTTGCCGAGGTCGACGCAGTGCACGCGAGTGGTCGGCTCGCACGGCGGCGAATCGCCCTTGACGACGATGCCGAGTTCGTCGTAGGAGGAGTCGAAGTTGGTCATGACCTCGGCGGTCGCAATCAGCGTCTTCGACGGCACACAGTCGGTAAGCACCGACGCCCCGCCCAGACCGTCGCAATCCACGACGGTCACCTCCGCGCCGAGCTGAGCAGCGACCAGCGCCGCTTCGTATCCGCCGGGTCCGCCGCCGATGATCACGATCCGAGTCACATGCCCATTGTCCCGCACTCATCAATCGATCACCTAAGGGGCTGTTGTGAGCTCCGTCTCTGCACTGCCGAGAGTGCTTATGGCAGTCTCACACGGCTCCCGTACTCTGGCGAGCATGTCGCTCTACGCCGCCTACGCCGGCAACCTCGACTCACGGCTGATGAGCCGCCGTGCCCCTCACTCACCGCTGCGCGGCACCGGCTGGCTCACCGGCTGGCGCCTCACCTTCGGCGGCGAACAGATGGGCTGGGAGGGTGCGCTGGCAACGCTCGTCGAGGATCCGCTGTGCGAAGTCTTCGTCGGTCTGTACGACATCGCGCCAGTCGATGAGGCATCGATGGACCGGTGGGAGGGCGTCCCGATGGGGATCTACCGCCGCACGATGGTCCGCGTCCACACGCTCGACGGGGATGTGTCGGCGTGGGCGTACGTCCTCAACGACTACGAGGGTGGACTGCCGTCCGCACGGTATCTGGGCGAGATCGCGGACGCCGCGGAGTCAGCAGGGGCGCCGCACGACTATGTGATGGAGCTCCGAAAGCGGCCTTGCTGAGCGCCGCGGGGCGCACAGCCGCCACGCCCTGCCGCCAACCGGGAAAACGCCAAAGTTGCATACCTCTGGCCGGGAGGCTTCTACGCGCGTAGGCGATGAGCGGCTACCCTCATGCGCGTGAAGGCAACTCCCTCCCCCGGCCTCGATCCCTATGCCGCCGCCGACGCCGCCGCCGCTCGCCTGCGCGAGCTGACGGGTGCTCCTTCCCATGACGTCGCCCTGGTGATGGGCTCCGGCTGGCTCCCCGCCGTCGACGCCCTCGCCGCCGATGTCCTCGGGGCCGACGCTCTCGGGGCCGACGCCCTTCGTGCCGCCGACCGCGAATTTCCGGTCACCGAGCTCCCCGGCTTCCCTCCGCCCGCCGTCGCCGGCCACGCAGGCAAAGTACGGTCCATGCGCATAGGCGACAAACGCGCGCTGATCTTCCTCGGCCGGATCCACCTGTACGAGGGCCATGGCGTCGCCGCCGTCGTACACGGGGTGCGGACCGCCGTCGCCGCGGGCTGCAAGACCGTGGTGCTCACCAACGGGTGCGGAGGCCTGCATCCCGCCTTCCGCCCCGGTGCGGCCGTCCTCATCAGCGACCACATCAATATGACGGCCACCTCACCGATCGTCGGTGCCAACTTTGTCGATCTGACGGACCTGTACTCGCCGCGGCTGCGCGCGCTGTGCAAGGAGATCGACCCGAGCCTGGCCGAGGGCGTCTATGTACAGCTCCCCGGCCCGCACTACGAGACGCCGGCCGAGATCGGCATGGCCCGGGCGATCGGCGGGAACCTGGTCGGCATGTCGACGACGCTCGAAGCCATCGCCGCCCGCGAGGCCGGCGCCGAAGTGCTCGGCATCTCCCTGGTGACCAACCTCGCGGCCGGTATGACCGGCGCGCCGCTCAGCCACCAAGAGGTGCTGGAGACCGGACGCAACTGCGCCGCCCGGATGGGCACTCTTCTCGCTCATGTGCTCGCCCGTCTGTAAATCCGGCCAGGAGTCTTCATTTGGGAATCGACACGCTCTCCCGGGCCCGCGCATGGCTGGCGGAGGACCCGGATCCGCAGACCCGGGCCGAGTTGGCGGCCCTGCTCGACGCCGGCACACCGGAGGCTGAGGCGGAGATCGCCGACCGCTTCGGCGGGACGTTGCGGTTCGGCACCGCAGGACTGCGCGGCGAGCTGGGCGCGGGGCCGATGCGGATGAACCGTGCCGTGGTGATCCGGGCCGCAGCCGGGCTCGCGGCGTATCTGAACGCTCACAGTTCGGGCGGCCTGGTCGTGGTCGGCTACGACGCGCGGCACAAGTCGTATGACTTCGCGCGTGACACCGCCGCCGTCATGGCCGGCGCGGGGCTGCGGGCCGCGCTGCTGCCCCGGCCGCTGCCGACGCCGGTGCTCGCGTTCGCCATCCGGTATCTGGGCACGGCAGCGGGCGTCATGGTGACTGCCAGCCACAACCCGCCGCGTGACAACGGCTACAAGGTCTATCTGGGCGACGGCGCGCAGATCGTGCCGCCCGCCGACGCGCAGATCGCCGAGCGGATCGCCGCCGTCGGGCCACTGGGAAGCGCACGGGGTGGCGCAGCGCTCGCGGATGAGGGCAGCTGGGAGGTGCTGGGCGAGCAGGTCATCGAGGCGTATCTGGCGCGGACGGGGTCGGTCGTGACGGCGGACGGGCCGCGCGAGGTGTCCGTCGTTTACACGCCGTTGCACGGGGTCGGGCGCGAGGTGCTGTGCGCGGCATTCGCGCGGGCGGGTTTCCGGGCGCCGATCGTCGTGCCCGAGCAGGCCGAACCGGATCCGGACTTCCCCACCGTCGCTTTCCCCAACCCCGAGGAGCCGGGGGCGATGGATCTGGCGTTCGCCACTGCTCGCAGGAGTGCTCGTACGGCCGCTGGTGACCGTCCCGACATCGTCATCGCCAACGACCCGGACGCGGACCGCTGCGCGGTGGCCGTGCCGGACCCCGGTGAGGCGTCGGGGTGGCGGATGCTCCGCGGCGACGAGGTCGGCGCGCTGCTCGCGGCACATCTGGTGGCCAAGGGCCAGGGGTCGGGGACATTCGCCGCGTCGATTGTCTCCGGCTCGCTGCTGTCGCGGATCGCGGCGTCAGCAGGAGTCGAGTACGCGGAGACACTCACCGGCTTCAAGTGGATCTCACGCGTGCCCGGCTTGCGGTACGGGTACGAGGAGGCACTCGGCTACTGCGTCGACCCCGAAGGCGTACGGGACAAGGACGGCATCACAGCCGCCCTCGTCGTCGCCGAGCTCGCCGCTTCGCTGAAGCGTTCCGGCCGTACGCTCACCGATCTGCTCGATGAGATCGCGCTGGAGCACGGGCTGCACGCGACCGACCAGCTCTCGGTGCGGGTAGCCGACCTCTCCCTGATCGCCGACACGATGGCGCGGTTGCGTGCGCAGTCACCCTCCGAGTTCGCGGGTCTGAGGGTTGCCTGCGCCGAGGATCTCAGCGAGGGCAGCGAGCTGCTCCCGCCCACCGAGGGCCTGCGCTATCGGCTGGCGGGCGACGGTCGGGTGGCGTCGGCGCGGGTGATCGTCCGACCGAGCGGCACCGAACCAAAGCTCAAGTGCTATCTGGAGACGGTGATCCCGGTGGCTTCCGCGCAGGCGCTGTCACAAGCGCGGGCCATCGCGTCCGCGGTGCTCACCTCGTTGAAGCAAGACTTGTCGGCGGCTGCGGGAATTTAGAGGCCGCGCGGATGGGCGCGTTCCCTCTCCGCGCGGCCTCTTACGACCGCTAGGCCGCCGTGGCGTAGGACGGCGTGGGCGTCGGCCGCAGGCCGCCGCGGGCCAGCATTCCGCCTGCGATGACGGTCGCGATCACCAGTCCGCCGCCGATCAGAGCGCTCCGCGCCCCCGCAGTTTGGATCAGCAGGCCGAGCGCCGGCGGTCCGGCCAGGCCCCAGGCAGTGCTGATGCTGTTCCATACGCCCAGCACGCGTCCGCGCAGGTGGGCGGGTGGGTCTGTCTGCAGGACCGTCGTGGCAGCGGTGTCGGAGACCGATTCCACGATCGCCATCGGGATCACCAGGAGCAGCAACACAAGCAGCATGGGTGCGGCGCCCGCGAGCACCTGCAGCAGCCCGCCTGCCGCCGCCAGGGCCCCGACGAGGCGCACCGTCGGGCGGCGCAGCCGGCCCGCGAGGATCGCCCCGGCGGTGCCACCGACGGCCGGGACGGTGGAGACCGCGCCATACGCAGCGGGGCCGGTGACCAGCGTGGCCAGTGTCAGCGCGTAGTTGCGTCCCAGCATGGCGGTGACCGCGCTGATCACGGCCAGGGCCACCAGGCGGCGGGTGAGGAAGAACGCCAGTCCCTCGCGCAGCCCCATGCCGTGCCCGCGCGCATTCGCGGTGGCCTCCGCGCGTGGGGCGTGCCGTCGGACGGGCTGCGGGAAGGGGATCACCGCGGAGACGAACAGGAACGACGCGCCGTTGATCACATACGCTCCGGCTGAGCCGACCGAGGCCAGGGTCACTCCGGCCAGCGCGGTGCCGGCGAGGCGCCCGACGCTGTGCACCACGGAGCCGAGTGCGATCGCGGAGGGCACGTCGGCGTCCGGAACGAGGTCGTTGCCAAGCAGCGAGGTGGCCGGCCCGTCGACTGTCGCGATCAGGCCGGTCATGGCCGCGAGCACCAGCAGCACCGGAACCGTGAGCAGGTGGCAGGCCACCAGGACGGCCATGGTGAAGGCGACCAGGCCCAGTACCGCCTAGCTCACCGCTGCCGTCAGTTTGCGTGGCCACGCGTCCACCGCTGCACCACCCAGCAAGCCGACGAGCAGGCCGGGGGCAGCCTGAACGGAAAGTGACAGGCCGGCCATCGCGGCGGAGCCGGTCATGTGCAGCACAAGCAGGTTCTGCACGGTCAGCTGCATCCAGGTGCCAAGGTTGGAGCACAGGTTGGCCGCGGACCACCACCGCATGCTGCGGGTGCGCAGGCAGCGCCATGGCGCGCGGTCGGGTGCGGTGGTCTGTTTCGCGTTCTCGGACATGCAGGCACGCAGTCTTTTCATGCGGAGACAGGGAAAAACCCCGCCCGGGCAGGTGAGGGGCAGGGGGGCTTGATGCCTGCGCCAGTCAAACAGACGGCCTCGGACGCGGGAAGTAAGAGAACGCCCTGCAGTGAGTGGACTTGCTCACATCCCCACGTAAGGCATGTAAGACATACAAGACATGCAAAAGTCATGCAAGAGGGGAAAACGGATTAGCCATGAGGAAGGACGGGACCGGGCACGGGCTGCCCGCCGCCTGATTGGCGACTTACGCATCTGTCAAAAGGCAAGGTTTGGCTGATGGGTTGACAGAAGTCCTTACTATGCAGGTCATCTGTTGGCTCCGGCAAGGGGAGTTTTATGCGTACGTCGGCAGTGCTCAAGGTGGCGAGCGGCGCTCTCGCTCTCAGCGGTCTTTTGTTCATCGTTCCCAATCACGCAAGCGCCTCCAACTACTGCGGGCTAGGGGACGACTACGAGGACACTCAGTGCACAATCGCTACGTATAACAGCAAGGGATACGCCTACGATGAGTTCTCCGGCAGTTCGGCGCCGATGGCGGGCGCTGTCCTGGTCCACGTCAAGACCAGGCATGAACATTTCGTCGAATTCACGTCATACGGCCCCAGTGGTGCCCTCGTCGACGACTTCGCGGCGAGGGAGGGCATCGATGAGAATTGGAACGGTATCAACGGCTGGTTCGATCCGGCGAAGGTGGCCAGAGTGAAGGTCACACTGGGGAGCTCAACGATTTCCGCGAACACCGACGGAGACCACTGCTACTACGAGGACAAACACGGCAACCTCCAGCCGGCGATCGACCGGCCCTGCAACAGCCTATGACGATCCGGGGGCACACCGTGGCCTGTGCGCTGCGGTAGAAGTGGCGGATCATGCGGAACTCGGGGACGCTGGTATCGCGGAGCCCGTGCGGGCACTCGCGGCAGACGTAAGGCATACGCACTCCACCGTATTTGGGAGGAGTCCTATGCGGAAACCCGTACCGCGCTGGACCAGAGCAGTCGTGACGGGGGGCGCCGGATTCGTCGGCTCCCATCTGTGCACGGCGCTGAGGAAGAGCGGCATCGATGTGGTGTGTGTGGACGACTTTTGCACCGGATCTCCGCAAAACGTCGTCCACCTCGCCGGAGATGACGGTTTCACACTGCTACGCGCCGATACCACCGAACCGTTCCGGGTGCCGGGTCGTCCCGATGTGGTGCTGCACTTGGCATCCCCCGCCTCGCCCGCCGATTATCTGCGTCTTCCCTTGCACACGCTGGAAACCGGAAGCCTCGGTACTCGCAACGCGCTTGCCCTGGCCCGCGAGCACGGCGCGCGCTTCGTACTCGCCTCCACCTCCGAGGTCTACGGCGACCCCCAACAACATCCGCAAAACGAACGCTATTGGGGGAACGTCAACCCTGTCGGCCCGCGCAGCGTCTACGACGAGGCCAAGCGCTACGCCGAGGCGCTGAGCACCGCAGAGGCAGCCGTGCACGGCACCGACACGGCGATCGTCCGCCTGTTCAACACTTATGGACCCCGGATGCGCGCCTACGACGGGCGCGCGGTGCCGACTTTCATCCGTCAGGCGCTCGCCGGCGAACCCCTCACCGTCACCGGTGACGGGCTGCAAACGCGATCCATCACCTACGTCGATGACACCGTGGACGGCATCCTCGCCATTGCCGCCTCCGACTTGTCCCAACCGGTCAACATCGGCAGCCCTGGTGAACTGTCCATCCTCGAACTCGCCCACATCATCGTGGAGATGACCGGTTCCACCTCGCCTGTCCAGTTCGTGGAGCGGCCCACGGACGATCTGTCCGTACGGTGCCCGGACATCACGCTGGCCCGCGACAAGTTGGACTGGGAGCCGCGCGTTGCGGCCCGGGAGGGGCTGGCTCGCACCATCGAGTGGTTCCGCAACCATCCCGAGCGGTAGGCAGCGAACAGCGAAGGCAGCGAAAGGCGTCCCCATGCGCGTCCTGGGTATCAACGCTCTCTTCCACGACCCCGCCGCGGCCCTGGTCATCGACGGGCGGATCGTCGCCGCGGCCGAAGAGGAACGCTTCTCGCGCCGCAAGCACGGCAAGCGGCCGGTGCCGTTCTCCGCCTGGGAACTGCCGGATCAGGCCGCCGCCTGGTGCCTGTCCCAGGGGGGACTGCGACCGCAGGATCTCGACGCGGTCGGCTACTCCTACGACCCGAGCCTAGCCCGTCCGGCCCACGAACTCGGCCTTGACGATCCGTGGGATTTCCTGCGCCAGGCATACGCCCACAAGGCCCCCGGCTTCCTCGCCGAGGCGCTGCCTGGTCTGGATCCCAAGACCGTGGCGTTCATCCCGCACCACATCGCCCACGCCGCATCCGCCGTCTACGCAGGCTCCCTCGACGACCAGCAGGCACTCGACCCCTGCTCGGTTCTCGTACTCGACGGCCGTGGTGAGGCCACCTCACACCTCGCGGCACGCCGGGACGGCCCCCGGCTGATCCGGCTCGCGGGGCAGCGGCTGCCGCACTCCCTCGGTCTGGTCTACGAGGAACTCACCGCTCATCTGGGCTTTCTGCGCTCCTCGGACGAGTACAAGGTGATGGCACTCGCCTCCTACGGCACCCCGCGCATGCTCGGTGAACTGCGCCGCCATATCTACGCCACCGGCGACGGCGGATTCCACGCCACCGGTGTGCCCTGGGAGCAGTTCACCAGCCCCCGCCGCCCCGGTGAGGCTTGGAGTCAGGAGCACGCCGACCTGGCCTGCTCCGCCCAGAAGGTACTGGAGGAAGTCCTGCTCGACCTCGCCCGCTGGCTCCACGGTCGAACTCACGACCGAGTATTGGCCATGGCCGGCGGTGTGGCGCTCAACTGCGTGGCCAACTCACGCATCGCCCGCGACGGACCCTTCGACCACGTATGGGTCCAGCCCGCCGCCGGGGACGCCGGCACCGCGCTCGGAGCTGCCCTGCACCTGGCGGCCGACGCCGGAGACGAGCCCACCCCCATGCCGGGCGCCGACCTGGGCCGGGGCTGGTCCGACGCCGAGTTGGAGGCGTGGCTCAAGCGCGCCGCCGTGCCATACGAACGGCCCTTGGATCTGGCCGCTGCGGTCGCCGAGACGCTCGCCTGCAACGGCATCGTCGCCTGGTTCCAGGGCCGCGCCGAGTACGGGCCGCGCGCGCTCGGGCACCGCTCGCTGCTTGCCCACCCCGGGCACGCAGGCAACCTCGAACGGCTCAATGACGTCAAGGGGCGCGAGCAGTTCCGCCCGGTCGCCCCGATGGTGCTCGCCGAGCGCGCCGCCGAGATCTTCGACGGCCCACTGCCCAGCCCTTACATGCTCTTCGTCCACGAGGTGGCGCCCGCCTGGCGGGATCGGATCCCAGCGGTGGTGCACGTGGACGGGACAGCGCGCATCCAGACCATCGACCGGGAGCGCGAGCCGCTGGTCGCCCGGATGCTGGCGGAGTTCGAGCGGCGCACCGGGCTGCCGGTGGTGGTCAATACCAGCTTGAACACCGCCGGACGCCCGATGGTCGACAACCCGCGCGACGCTCTGGAGTGTTTCGGCTCCTGCCCGGTTGATCTACTGGCCCTCGGCCCCTTCGTGGTCCGGCGCCCGGGAGGCGAGCAGCGGTGAACGGCAGCGCTCACACGGGCCCCGAGTACGCCGTGGTCATCCCCACGCTCGGGCGGCCGAGCCTTGACCGCTGCCTCACCGCGCTGGCCGCCTGCAGCGGCCCGCCGCCCCGCCAGGTGGTCGTGGTGGACGACCGGCCGCTCACCGACTGCGGCCCGCTGCCACTGACCGTCCCGGACGCGCTGCGCGACCGGCTCAAGGTCGTCGCCGGATGCGGCAACGGCCCCGCCGCCGCCCGCAACACCGGCGTCGCCGCCACTACCGCGCCGTGGGTGGCATTCCTCGACGACGACACCCTGCCCGGGCCGACCTGGGCCGACGACCTCGCCTACGACCTCGCCCGGGCCACGCCACGCACCGCAGCCGTCCAAGGCCGTATCCGTGTGCCGCTGCCCGCCCACCGACGGCCCACCGACTGGGAACGGTGCACGGCCGGGCTCGCCACCGCGCCGTGGATCACCGCCGACATGGCCTACCGCCGCGAGGCGCTGGAGCAGGTCGGCGGATTCGACGAACGCTTCCGACGCGCCTATCGCGAGGACACCGACCTGGCCCTGCGCGTCCTCAACGCCGGGTGGGCGCTGGCGCGCGGCAGGCGCGAGACCACGCATCCGGTGCGTCCTGCGGACCGCTGGGTATCGGTGCGAGTGCAGGCGGGCAACGCCGACGACGTACTGATGACCCGGCTGCACGGGCCCAACTGGTGGCGCCGCGCCGATGCTCCGCGCGGACGGCTCCCGCTGCACCTCGCGGTCACCGCCGCAGCCGCGGGTGCGCTCGGCTGCGCGCTCACCCGCCGCCCCGGCCCCACTCGGCTGTGCGCGGGAGTGTGGCTTGCGGGAACGGCCGAATTCGCACTGGCCCGGATCCTGCCCGGGCCGCGGACCAGGCGGGAGCTGGTCGACATGACGCTCACCAGTCTGGCCATCCCGCCCGCCGCCTGCCTCCACTGGCTGCGCGGCCTGCTGCGTCACTACTCGATGCGCCACTGCCCAAGGAGCGCGCCCCTACCCAAGGAGCGGGTGACCCGGTGATGCGACCCTCCACCGCCCTCAGGCCGCCGGTACGCCCAGCGGCGGCGTCGGCGACGCCCGGCGAGCCGTGGGTCTTCCAGCGCGGCACGGCTTCCCGCGAGCGACGCACGCGAGCAAGCGAAGTGGCCGGCCGCAGCGAAGCAAGGCCGTCCGCGGAGCGCGGGAGCGAGCGGAGAAGCGAGCACACAGGGCCCGAGCGACGCACGCGAGCAAGCGAAGTGGCCGGCCGCAGCGAAGCAAGGCCGTCCGCGGAGCGCGGGAGCGAGCGGAGAAGCGAGCAGATGCACAGAGGGCACGAGGAGCGGGCGCCCCTGCCGCAGGTGGTGCTGTTCGACCGCGACGGCACGCTCATCGAGGACGTCCCCTACAACGGCGACCCGGAGCGCGTCCGCCCGATGCCCTGGGCGCTCGACGCCCTGGTGGCGCTGCGCACCCGCGGCGTGCCGGTGGGTGTGGTCAGCAACCAGTCAGGGGTGGCCCGGGGCCTGCTCACCAGGGCGGATGTGGAAGCGGTACGGCGGCGTGTGGAACAGCTCCTCGGGCCGTTCGACGTCTGGGTGACCTGCCCGCACGGCCCGGACGACGGCTGCCGGTGCCGCAAGCCCGCCCCTGGCCTGGTGCTGACCGCGGCCCGCCGTCTCGGCGCCGACCCGCGAGCCACCGTGGTGATCGGCGATATCGGGGCCGATCTGGAGGCGGCCGCCGCGGCCGGGGCCCGCGGCATCCTCGTCCCGACCGCCATCACTCTCCCCGGCGAGGTGGCCGCCGCCGAACGGACCGCACAGACCGCGCCCACCCTGCTGGAGGCGGTGCAACTGCTGCTAGGGGAGGAGGGAGTGGCCCTGTGAGGAGCCTCGTCGTACGCCTCGACAGCGCCGGTGACGTGCTGCTTGCCGGCCCTGCGGTGCGCGCCGTCGCGGCGTCGTCGTCCCGCGTCACGATGCTGTGCGGTCCGCAGGGCGCAGCTGCCGCCCGGCTGCTGCCCGGCGTCGACGAGGTGATCACCTGGGATGCTCCCTGGGTCGGGCTGCGCCCGCCCCAGGTGCAGCCGCAGGACGTGGTCGAAGTGATCGCTGCGATCTCCGAGTGCCGCATCGACCGCGCCCTCGTCCTCGCCTCCTACCACCAAAGCCCGCTGCCCACAGCACTGCTGCTGCGGCTCGCCGGGGTCGGCCGGATCGCCGCCGACAGCGAGCACTACCCGGGCGCCCTGCTCGACCTGCGGCACCGCCGCGTGCCCGGGCGGCACGAGGCGCAGGCGGCGCTCGACCTGGCTGCCGCCGATGGCTTTGCGCTGCCGCCCGGCGACGACGAACGGCTTCGTGTCATCCCCGTGCCCGACACCTGGCCGGTCACCGGCCGGGCCCCCTACGTCGTCGTTCACCCCGGCGCCGCCGTGCCCGCCCGCGTGCCGAGCCCGGCGCGCATGGCCTCCGCGGTGCGCGCCCTGCACGCCGCGGGTCATCGGGTCGTCGTCACCGGCAGCCCCGGCGAGCGGACCTTGACCCGGCTGGTCGCGAGCGGGCAGGCGCTTGACCTGGGCGGACGTACTACGTTGGCCGAGCTGGCGGGCGTGCTGGCCCGGGCGGATGCAGTCGTCGTGGGCAACACCGGCCCCGCTCATCTTGCCGCCGCGGTGCGCACGCCGGTGGTCTGCCTTTTCGCGCCCGTCGTCCCGTATGAGCGCTGGGGCCCGTACGGCGTGCCGCACGTGCTGCTCGGCCGCCAGGACGCGCCCTGCGCCGCGAGCCGCGCGCGGATCTGCCCGGTGCCCGGCCACCCGTGCCTGGACTCGGTGACCGACGGGGAGATCGTCGCCGCCGTGGCGTCACTGGCCGAACGTACACCGGCACTGGCGATACGGGAGGTCACCGCATGAACATCCTGCTCTGGCACGTGCACGGCTCTTGGACGACGGCGTTCGTACAGGGCGCCCACACCTACCTCGTCCCCGTCACCCCAGACCGCGGCCCCGACGGACTCGGCCGCGCCCGCACCTTCGACTGGCCGCCCAGCGTCGTCGAAGTGCCGCCCGGGCGCCTGGCGGACGCCGAGGTGGATCTCGTCGTCCTGCAGCGCCCGCACGAATTCCGGCTCGCCGAGCAGTGGCTCGGTCGTCGGCCCGGCCGCGACATCCCCGCCGTCTACCTTGAGCACAATGCCCCGCACGGCGGCGTGCCCGACACCCGCCACCCGGTGGCCGACCGCGAGGACCCCCACCTCGTCCTCGTCCACGTCACCCACTTCAACCGGCTGTTCTGGGACAACGGCCGCATCCGCATCGAGGTCATCGAGCACGGCATCGTCGACCCCGGGCACCGCTACACCGGCCGCCTGCCACGCGCCGCCGTGGTCGTCAACGAGCCGGTCCGGCGCGGCCGTACCACCGGCACCGACCTGTTGCCCCTGCTGGCCGAGGCCGCGCCGCTCGACGTCTTCGGGATGCGCACCGAAGGCCTCGCCGCCCACCTCGACCTGCCCGAGGACCGCTGCCGCACCGCGGACCTGCCGCAGGCCCGGCTGCACGCTGCCCTCGCCGAACGTCGCGTCTACGTTCACCCGGTGCGGTGGACCTCGCTCGGCCTGTCCCTGCTGGAGGCCATGCATCTGGGAATGCCCGTGGTCGCGCTGGCCACCACCGAGGTCGTCCGGGCAGTGCTGCCCGGCACCGGGGTGATCTCGACTCGCCCGGAGGTGCTGGCCGAGGCCGTCCGCCACTACCTGGCGGACCCGTCCGCCGCCGCGGCAGACGGGGCGCGGGCCCGACAGGCGGCGCTTGGAGCTTTCGGGCTCAAGCGGTTCCTGGCCGAGTGGGACCGCCTGATCGAAGACCTGACCGAGGACCTGACCGAGGAGGTGACGCGCCGATGACGCCGACGATGCCGACGACGCCGACGACAATTGCCCTGGTGTCGGAGCACGCCAGTCCGCTGGCCACCCTCGGAGATGTCGACGCGGGCGGACAGAACGTCCATGTGGCGGCGCTGGCCGGAGCCCTCGCGGACCGCGGCCACCGGGTAACCGTCTACACCCGGCGCGACGTCATCGGCCTGCCCGCCGAGGTGCCGCTGCGGGACGGCGTCACCGTCCACCACGTCCCGGCCGGGCCGCCCTGGCAAGTCCCCAAGGACGAACTGCTGCCCCACATGGGCGCGTTCGGCGACTATCTGGCCCGGCAGTGGGTCGATGACCCGCCCGACCTCGTCCACTCGCACTACTGGATGTCCGGGCTCGCCGCACTACACAGCGCCCACGAAACACACCTACCCGTCGTCCACACCTACCACGCGCTCGGTACCGTCAAGCGCCGCCATCAGGGCGCCTCCGATACCAGCCCGCTGAGCCGGATCGCCGCCGAGTGCACGGTCGCCCGTTCCTGCCACCGGATCATCGCCACTTGCCGGGACGAAGTGCGGGAGCTGCGTGCCATGGGCGTGCCCGTCGACCACAGCCGCATTGTGCCGTGCGGCGTCGACGTCCGCCGCTTCACCCCGCGCGGCCCCACCGCCACCCGCAGCGGGCGGCCCCGCCTCCTGCAAGTCGGCCGCCTGGTACCGCGCAAGGGTGCGGAGTTCGCCATCGATGCTCTGGCCCGTATCCCTGGCGTCGAACTGCTGCTCGCGGGCGGGCCGTCC
>JAFAUH010000360.1 GCA_019243445.1 Streptomycetaceae bacterium
GCTGCGCCCGTGTCGTAGCGGCGCTCCTCCGGGCGGGGACGGCCGGCGCGCTTGGCCTTGTCGTCACGCTGGTTTCCTGCCCCGCGGGAATTCTGCTTTCCGCTGTTCCTGCTGCTGTTCCCGCTGTTCCTGCCGCTGCTTCGCATCAAGTTTCCGTAGTCGAGGTGTCGTCCGGGGCATCCGGGTCGAAAGACGGAATCCCCTCTTGGGACTCCGCTTCGACGGCGTCCGCATCCGGCAGGAACGGGGCAAGCTCGGGCAGCTCGTCCAGGCCGCGCAGGCCCATCCGTTCCAGGAAATAGTTCGTCGTCCTGTACAGGATCGCACCTGTCTCGGGTTCTGTCCCAGCCTCCTCCACCAGACCGCGCTGCAATAGGGTGCGCATGACGCCGTCGCAGTTGACTCCGCGCACCGCCGAGACGCGCGAGCGGCTCACGGGCTGCCGGTAGGCGACCACGGCCAGGGTCTCCAGCGCGGCCTGGGTGAGGCGGGCTTGCTGGCCGTCGAGGAGGAACTTCTCCACGGCGGGAGCGCACTGCGGCCGGGTGTAGAAGCGCCAGCCGCCCGCGACAAGCCGCAGGTCGAAGCCGCGTCCGTCACGCGTGTACTCGTCGGACAGCTCGCGCAGTGCCTCGGCGACCTCGCGGCGCGGCCGCTGGAGCACCTTGGCGAGATGCTCTTCGGTGGCGGGCTCGTCGACGACCATGAGGACGGCTTCGAGTGCGGGCCGCAGTGCGATCCCTGTGACTCCGGCCGGTGTTCCGGTGGTCTCCTCAGTGGTGGCGTCGGTCATGCTGCTCATTCTGCCTCGGCCCCGTCGCGGTAGTGGCCGGCATCCCGCTGCCTTGGTGCCGTCTCCTGGTCGAACTCGCCGGTGACCAGCGGCTGTCCGCTCGTCCCCTCGCCTCCGGTCCAGCGAACCAGCAGTGCACCGAGCGCGTCCTGCTGGTCGAGGGCAACCGCCTTCTCCCGGTACAGCTCCAGCAGCGCGAGGAAACGGGCGACGACGGTGAGGATGTCGGGGGCGTCCTCGATGAGCTCGCGGAACGATGCCTCGCCGCACTCGCGCAGCCTGGCAATGACGAATTCCGCCTGCTCGCGCACGCTGACCAGGGGTGCGTGGATGTGCTCGATGCGCACCTGGGGCTTGGGCTTGGGCTGCATCGCCTTGATCGCGAGTTTGGCGAACCCCTCGGCGCCGATGCTGATGACGACCTCGGGCAGCAACTCGGCGTAGTGCGGCTCCAGTCCGACGGTACGGGGATGGTGCAGCGCCTCGGAGTCGAGCCGGTCTGCGAAGATCGCCGCGATCTGCTTATAGGCACGGTACTGCAGCAGTCGGGCGAAGAGCAGGTCGCGCGCTTCGAGCAGTGCCAGGTCTTCCTCGTCCTCGACCTCGGCAGCGGGCAGCAGCCGGGCCGCTTTCAGATCGAGCAGGGTGGACGCGACGACGAGGAACTCGGTGGTCTGGTCAAGGTCCCAGTCAGGTCCCATGGCGTGGATGTAGGTCATGAACTCGTCAGTGACCTTGGAAAGAGCGATCTCGGTGATGTCGAGCTTGTGCTTCGAGATCAACTGCAGGAGCAGATCGAAGGGACCCTGGAAGTTGGTCAGCCGGACTGTGAACCGGCCGTCGTCGACAGCCGGTTCATCCCGTGCCGCGGGGTCGCCCGCCGGGGTTGGCGGTGACGGGGTAGCGGGCGCGGCCGGATCCTCGCCCCCCGCAGGCGACGTCGCGGCTGGGCCGCGGCCGAGCGGGCGGCGGCGGTTTTGGGCGAGGTTGTCGGTTGTCGGCATCGTGGTCCATGGTGCGGCATCGTGGCCCACAGTGCGGGGTCAGGGTCTGTTGCGACGGCTCAGCGTCCTCGCAGACGGCGGACAAGGATGCTCGCGTCGCCGCGCGATTCGAGGTCTGCGAGGACGACCGCGACCGCCTCGCGCACGATGCGTCCACGGTCGACCGCAAGCCCGTGCTCACCTCGCAGTACGAGCCTGGCGTGTTCGAGATCCATCAACTCTTCGGCCGAGACGTACACGGTGATCTTCTCGTCGTGCCGTTCTCGACCGCTGGGGCGACGGTTGGCGGCGCCGCGCCGACGCCGCTGCTGCGAGGCGGGTGCGGAGGCGTGCTCCTGGGGTGGCTGCCTGCGCTGCGCTGGGGGCACGGGCGGGGGTTGGTTGACGTCGGCCACAGGGCGGGAGTGTTCCGTGGTGGGTGCGGGCGCTGTCGCATGTGCGAAGCCCACCGCGGACGATGGCTCCTGGGCCGTACTCTCGCGCTCCGCGGCGGTACCGCCCGCGGTACTCACCGTGGACTGCCCCTGTCCGTCCTCGTCGGCCGGCACGGGGAGCGGCCGCAGCGGCTCACCGGCCTGCGTCCCCGCCGTCTCGCCGTTGCTGTGCTGGCGGGACGTCGTGGACTGCAGTGCCATCCCCCCTGTCGTGCGGAACAGTTCGTCGGCTCCGGGCAGACTCACTCGGCGTGGCACCGGGCGAGCACCTCCCTGGCAAGCTGTCGGTACGCTGCCGCACCAACGGAGTTGGAAGCGTAGGTGGTGATGGGTTCACCGGCGACCGTGGTCTCGGGGAAGCGGACAGTACGGCCGATGACGGTGTGGAAGACATGGTCGTCGAATGCTTCGACGACGCGGGCGAGCACTTCGCGGCTGTGCACGGTGCGCGAGTCATACATCGTGGCGAGGATGCCGTCGAGTTCAAGATCCGGATTGAGCCGCTCACGGACCTTCTCAATGGTCTCGGTAAGCAGTGCGACTCCGCGCAGTGCGAAGAACTCGCACTCCAGCGGGACGATCACCCGGTGGGCTGCGGTCAGTGCGTTGACGGTCAGCAGGCCGAGCGACGGCTGGCAGTCGATGATGACGTAGTCGTACTCCCCCATCAGCGGCTTGAGGGCGCGCTGGAGGGTCGACTCACGGGCGACCTCACTCACCAACTGCACTTCGGCGGCTGACAAATCGATATTGCTGGGGAGCAGGTCCATGCCGGGCACGGCGGTCTTGAGGAGTACGTCGTCGGGGGCCAGACCCCGTTCCATCAGCAAGTTGTAGACGGTGAGGTCGAGCTCCATCGGGTTGACACCGAGACCCACCGAGAGGGCGCCTTGCGGGTCGAAGTCAACGAGGAGAACCCGGCGTCCGTACTCGGCGAGCGCCGCCCCCAGGTTGATGGTCGAAGTGGTCTTGCCGACGCCGCCTTTCTGGTTGCACATCGCGATGATCTGTGCAGGCCCGTGCTTGGCGATCGGCCCCGGGATCGGGAAGTACGGCAGCGGGCGGCCTGTCGGTCCGACGCGCTCTCGGCGCTGGCGGGCCGCGTCGGGGGCAAGGGTCGCCGCGTACTCCGGGTCTGGCTCGTACTCCGCGTCCGGGTCGTAGAACTGGCCGTTCTGCAGATCTTCCTCGTATGGCGCCATGGCGTGCGTGTGCGGAGTCTCCGTATGAGTGGCGGTCCTGCGGGCCTCGAACGTATGGACTGCGACGGCACCAACGGCCGTGAGTCCGGAGGGGCTGGGACCCTGAACGGTCATTCCTGGTTGACCACCCCCGGGAGCAAATGTCGACTCATTCACAAGTCGTCTTACCTCCTCCTTGGCGACCAGGAAACATCTCGATAGGTCAGCTTGACACCATGCTGACGATTGGCGACTCTATGGCGTGTCGGCGCATCTCAGCAACACAACCCATCGGACACGGCGCGATGTGCTGGCAAACGAACACCGCGCTGTCAAGGGCGTAACGGCCGACAGCGCGATGTTTCACGAGTGTGCAAAATGGCGAAACAGTTATTTCCTGGGCCAGTTGATCCGTCGTCAGGCGACCTACAGCACAACGGTCGACCGGGCCTTGACGGACAAAACCCGGCTGGCGACCTCGACTGACGCGAGTTGACGGCAGTTAGCAGAGCAGCGTGCTGAGGTCGACCGGTTCCAGACCGTGTGCTTCCGCGACCGGACCGTAAACGACCTGCCCCTCATGGATATTGAGCCCCTTGGCCAAGGCCGCGTCACGTCGCAACGCCTCGCGCCAGCCGCGGTTGGCCAGTTCCACGATGTAAGGAAGCGTTGCGTTGGTGAGCGCGTAAGTGGATGTGTTGGGCACCGCACCCGGCATGTTGGCGACGCAGTAGAAGACGGAGTCGTGCACCCGGAAGGTCGGCTCGGTGTGCGTGGTAGGACGCGAGTCCTCGAAGCAGCCGCCTTGGTCGATCGCAATGTCGACGAGCACGGAACCCGGCTTCATCCGTGAGACCAGCTCGTTGGTGACCAGCTTGGGCGCCTTGGCACCGGGGATGAGCACCGCTCCGATGACGAGGTCGGCGTCAAGGACGGCCTTCTCCAACTCCAGCGCGTTGGAGGTGATGGTCTGCACCTTGGTGCCGAATACCTTGTCGGCCTCGCGCAGTTTGTTGACGTCCTTGTCGAGCAGCGTGACATGGAAGCCGAGCCCCATGGCAATCTGGGCGGCGTTCCAGCCGGAGACGCCGGCGCCGATCACCACGGCCTTGGCCGGTGCCACACCCGGCACACCGCCCGGAAGCACACCGCGTCCGCCTGCCGAGCGCATCAGCTGGTACGCACCGACCTGCGGAGCCAGCCGGCCTGCGACCTCGGACATCGGGGCGAGCAGTGGGAGCGCGCGGTTGGCGAGCTCGACTGTCTCATAGGCAATGGCGGTGGTACCGGAGTCGAGCAGCGCGTCGGTGCACTCGCGCGAGGCGGCGAGGTGCAGGTAGGTGAAGAGGGTCTGGTCCTTGCGGAGTCGGTGGTACTCCTCCGCGATCGGCTCCTTGACCTTCAGCAGCAGGTCGGCAGTGCCCCAGACCTCGTCGGCCGTGCCGAGGATCGTGGCCCCCGCCGCGACGAAGTCCTCGTCCGGGATCGCCGACCCGACCCCCGCGCGCGTCTCGACGAACACCTGGTGCCCGCTCTGCGCCAGCTCGTGCGCGCCCGACGGGGTGAGGGCCACCC
>JAFAUH010000068.1 GCA_019243445.1 Streptomycetaceae bacterium
GGAGCGCGTAACGTAACGCTGGGCGTGTGGCGCCGTTCGGCACCGTTGGGCATCGTTGGGTGGCATTCGGCGTGGGAGGAAACCTTCAACAACCCACGCCGAATGCCGCTCAATAGCGCGACGCGATCTGCGTCCAACAACGCGACACGAAAAAGCGGAAGGCCCCGGTCGATGACCGGAGCCTTCCGGGAGTGGAGCGGACGACGGGATTCGAACCCGCGACCCTCACCTTGGCAAGGTGATGCTCTACCAACTGAGCCACGTCCGCATGCGGTGCCGTAGAGCGGACGACGGGATTCGAACCCGCGACCCTCACCTTGGCAAGGTGATGCTCTACCAACTGAGCCACGTCCGCACTGCTCCCGGACGGTTTTCACCGCCCGGCGCGCTGACAACTGTACCTGATCGTCTGGACCGGTTGGAGCTGTCGGAGCGGGTGACAGGAATCGCACACTGCGCCTCCCCTTTGGAAAAGGGGCGCTCTGCTACTGAGCTACACCCGCGTGTTGCGGTGGTTCGGCCTTTCCGGCCTCGCCCCCGGTGTGCTCCAGACTCTAGCTGATCACCGGGGGTGTCTGTCCACTCCGAAGGTGGGAAGGTATTACCTTGCGGTCAATTCGCCGAGTTGAAGGCATCGTAGACGCGCTTGGGGATGCGTCCGCGGGGCGGGACCTCCATACCGTGCGAGCGAGCCCAGGCCCGTACCGCTGCCGGATCGGGGGCGATGGTGGTGTGCTGATAGGTCTTTCCGGAGCGACTGCGGCGGCGGCCGGCCTGCAGATAAGGGGTCAGCGCATTGCGTAGTTTGTCCGCATTAGTGGAGGATAGATCGATCTCGTAAGCCTTGCCGTCAAGGCCGAACACGACCGTTTCCTCGGCTTCGCCGCCATCGAGGTCGTCGGAGAGGGTGACCACCACGCGCTGCGCCATTGGATATCGGTCCTTTCGTACGGCAACGGTATGCCGGAAGCGCCTATTGGCTCGCCGGTGACCCGCTCTGACGTGCTCTGACGTGCGGAAATGCACCGTCGCCTGCTAGTCGGGGTCAATGTGTTCTCTTTTTGTGCGGGAGGAACATTACGTGCGGAAGCTGGGGGTTATTTCCCCCGCATGTCACGCCGCAATCGAGACCATACGGTTTTCTCCGCGTTTTCCAAAGATAGTACCCCCGCCGATGCGTAACCGTGAGGGGTGAGCTTAGATATCTACCCGAGTAGATTCAGCGGGCGGGTAGGCTGTTACCACCCCTGGCCTTCGGCATGGGGGACCCCTCCTCAGCACCACACCACCGGGAGTGCACGTGGCACGCGTCGTAGTCGACGTCATGCTCAAGCCGGAGATCCTCGACCCCCAGGGCCAGGCGGTCCAGCGCGCGCTTCCGCGCCTGGGCTTCGACGGGATCTCGGGCGTCCGTCAGGGCAAGCGCTTTGAACTCGAAGTGGAGGGCCCGGTCGATGAGGCCGCCCTCACTCGTATCCACACCATGGCCGAAACGTTCCTCGCCAACACCGTGATCGAGGACTTCATCGTCAAGGTCGAGTCGTGAGTACCCGCATCGGAGTTGTCACCTTCCCTGGAACGCTCGACGACCGTGACGCGCTGCGCGCCGTACGGATCGCCGGAGCCGAGCCGGTGTCGCTTTGGCACCGGGACAAGAGTCTGAAGCAGGTTGACGCCGTCGTACTGCCCGGCGGTTTCTCGTACGGCGACTATCTGCGCGCTGGAGCCATCTCCCGCTTCTCGCCGATCATGGAGTTGATCATCGCGGGTGCGAAGGAGGGGCTGCCTGTCCTCGGTATCTGCAACGGTTTCCAGGTGCTGACCGAGAGCCATCTGCTGCCCGGTGCGATGCTGCGCAACAACCATCTGCACTTCATCTGCCGAGACCAAAAGCTGCGCGTGGAGAACGCGAACACCGCCTGGACCTGCGACTACACCGCCGGCGATGAGATCAGCATCCCGCTGAAGAACATCGACGGCCGCTACACCGCCGACGAGCGGACGTTGGACCAGTTGGAGGCCGAGGGGCGCGTCGCCTTCCGGTACGTGGGGATGAACCCGAACGGCTCGCTGCGCGACATCGCCGGCATCACTAATGAGGCCGGGAACGTGGTCGGCCTCATGCCGCACCCGGAGCACGCCGTTGAGCCGCTGGTCGGCACCGGCAGGACCGACGGGCTCGGCTTTTTCACCTCGATCCTCAAGAGGCTGATCAGCGCATGACCCTCGACACCGGAGCAGCCGAGGGAGCGAGTGAGCGCCCTGGTTTTTGTCGGCAGAATTATCTCGCGCGAAGGAGTGACCGAGCGTGACCCTCGACACTGTCAAGCACGCCGAGCAGACCCCTGACACGCCGCTGCCGTGGGCTGAACTCGGCCTCAAGCCGGACGAGTACGAGCGCATCGTCGAGATCCTCGGCCGTCGTCCGACCGGCGCCGAGCTCGCCATGTACTCGGTCATGTGGTCCGAGCACTGCTCGTACAAGAGCAGCAAGGTGCACCTGAAGCAGTTCGGCGAGAAGGCGCCGCAGTCCGATGCGATGCTCGTCGGCATCGGTGAGAACGCCGGTGTCGTCGACGTCGGCCAGGGGTATGCGGTCACCTTCAAGGTCGAGTCGCACAACCACCCCTCGTATGTGGAGCCTTATCAGGGCGCGGCCACCGGGGTCGGCGGCATCGTCCGCGACATCCTGGCAATGGGCGCCCGCCCGGTCGCTGTGATGGACCCACTGCGCTTCGGCGCCGCCGACCACCCTGACACCAAGCGCGTTCTGCCCGGTGTCGTCGCCGGCATCGGCGGCTACGGCAACTGCCTGGGCCTGCCCAACATCGGTGGCGAAGTCGTCTTCGACTCCTGTTACCAGGGAAATCCGCTGGTCAACGCGCTCTGCGTGGGTGTGATGAAGCACGAGGACATCCACCTCGCCAAAGCTTCCGGCACCGGCAACAAAGTGATCCTCTATGGGGCGCGCACCGGCGGCGACGGCATTGGCGGCGTCTCGGTGCTCGCCTCCGAGACCTTCGAAGCTGCGGGTGACAGTGCCTCCGGCAGGGGTAAGACGGCCAAGCGTCCCGCCGTCCAGGTCGGTGACCCGTTCCAGGAGAAGCTGCTCATCGAGTGCACCCTGGAGATCTTCCGGGAGAAGCTCGTCGTCGGTATCCAGGACCTCGGTGGCGCGGGACTGTCTTGTGCGACCAGCGAGTTGGCGAGCGCCGGCTCCGGCGGCATGCGTGTTGAGCTCGATACGGTCCCGCTGCGCGATGCGACGCTCAGCCCCGAGGAAATCCTCATGAGCGAGTCGCAGGAGCGGATGTGCGCGGTGGTCGAACCGCAGCATGTCAACCGATTCATGGAGATCTGTGAAAAGTGGGACGTGATCGCCACCGTCATCGGCGAAGTGACCGACGGCGACCGTCTCGAGATCTTCTGGCACGGCGAGCAGATCGTCGACGTGCCGCCGCGTACGGTCGCCCATGAGGGCCCGGTCTACCAGCGGCCGTACGCCCGGCCCGAATGGCAGGACACACTGCAGGCCGACGATGCGGCGAAGCTGCCGCGCCCTGCAAGTGGTGACGAACTGCGGGCGGCCGTACTGCGGTTGATCGGCTCGCCCAACCAGGCGTCCAAAGCATGGGTCACCGACCAGTACGACCGTTTTGTGCTCGGTAATACCGTGCTGTCGCAGCCCGAGGACGCAGGTCTGATCCGCATCGACGAGGAGTCGGGTCTCGGCGTCGCGGTCGCGACGGATGGCAACGGGCGCTATGCGAAGCTCGACCCGTACACCGGCGCCCAGTTGGCGCTCGCCGAGGCATACCGGAACGTCGCCGCCACTGGCGCCCGGCCGCTTGCAGTCACCGACTGCCTCAACTTCGGCTCGCCCGAGGACCCGTCGGCGATGTGGCAGTTCGCCGAGGCATGCCGCGGACTCGCCGATGGCTGTCTCGCGCTCGGCACCCCGGTCACCGGCGGCAACGTCTCCTTCTACAATCAGACCGGTGACGTGGCCATCCACCCGACGCCGGTGGTCGGCGTGCTCGGTGTCATCGACGACGTCACGCGTCGCACGCCCATCGCCTTCGCCGAGGAGGGTCAGCTGATCTACCTACTGGGCGAGACCCGGGAGGAATTCGGCGGCTCGGCTTGGTCGCAGGTGGAGCACGATCACCTCGGTGGGCTGCCGCCCGCGGTCGACCTCGAGCGCGAGAAGCTGCTCGCTGAGATCCTCATCGCAGGGTCGCGGGACGGCATGATCGACGCCGCGCACGACCTGTCGGACGGCGGACTGGTGCAGGCGCTCGTCGAGTCCTGCCTCAAGGGCGGCAAGGGCGCGCGAATCGTCATCCCCGACACAGCGTCCGACAGCGGCTCCGCCGCGGGTGATCCGTTCGTCACGCTCTTCAGCGAGTCGGCGGGGCGCGCAGTCGTCGCTGTGCCGCGCAGCGAGGAGCTCCGCTTCACCGACATGTGCGGCGCGCGCGGCCTGCCGGCGACGCGTATCGGCGTGATCGATGGCGATGCGCTCGCCGTGCAAGGGGAGTTCACCATCCCGCTGGACGAGTTGCGTGAGGTGTTCGAAGGGGCGCTTCCTGCGCTCCTTGGGTGAGCACCTCCGGGTGTCGCGCCCATCCTCGTGCCCGTTGTTACGCAGGGTCGGGATCTGGAAGCGGAGCATTAGCCACCGCGCCAGTCCCGACCCTCCTCACCACCATGGGACCGCCTCTTGTAGCCAGTGGTGGATCCAGGTGGCCGGCTCCGAGATGTCCGCTCAGCGTCTTTGTCGTTTGTACCAGGGGCCGGCCGATATACGCTTGGGCGACGCACATCGTGAGGAGGACCGGGGATTGGCGCGGTGGCTGATGCTCCGCTTCCCGTCCCTGGCCCTACTATGGTGGGCGCATGCCGCCCCGTAGCCGTAAGGTACGAGCCTACGATCCCGCCAGGACCTCTACCGCGCTGCTTGCGCAGGCGCGCGCGGTACGCGAGGCCGTACAGGGGCTCACGTCCGGGCAGTACGCGGCGCCTACCCGGCTAGGGCAGTGGACGGTGGGTGAGCTCATCGTCCATATTTCCCGGCAGATCAAGATCCTGCCCCAGGCGCTCGCCCTCGCAGTGCCTACCGGCAAGCCCGATATGACGCCCAGTCGGTGGGCACTGTCGACGGTGCGGATCCCCGGGTTGTTCGACGAGGACATCCAGGAAGCGACGGCACCTGCCCTTGATCCGGCGGCCCGCCTGGAGATGGCGTGCGAGGCGCTCGATGCCGCGCTTGCGGACGGGATTCCCGAACGGCTCGTCCTCATCGGTACTGGCTCGATCGGTACTGGCTTGGTCCAGGGCACGATGTCCCTCGTGGATTTCACAGCAACCCGGCTCGTCGAAATCGTCATCCACGCCGATGACTTGCATGATGCGACGGGAGCCGATATGCCGCTCGACCGGCAGGCACTCGCCACCGTCACCCGACTGCTCGCCGACGCGTTCGCCGAGAAGGTGCCTGGCAACTCCGTGGAGTTGCGCATCCCGCCGTATGTGGCGGTGCAGTGCGTCGAAGGACCCCGGCACACCCGCGGCACCCCGCCCAATGTCGTCGAGACCGACCCGCTCACCTGGCTGCGGCTGGCCACAGGCCGTACCGACTGGAATGCGGCGCTGGACGCGGCGGATCTCTCCGCCAGCGGCGAGCGGGCCGACCTGAGCCCGTACCTGCCGGTGCTGACGGGGTTCCAGTGCCGATGATCAAAAGAGAATGAGAAAGTTACGAAGCCTTGCGCGGGAGTGATGACCCGCTCCGCTCAGGAGCCTGGCTCCTGGGGCGGACAGCCCGTCGCCGGAGCCGGGGTCGGGACGGCATCCGATCACCTGTACGCTGTCTTTTGTGCGTGGTGACGGACGACTCAACCACGATCTCCTTCCTGGCGAAAAGGGCCCTCAGGACGCGTGCGGCGTCTTCGGTGTCTGGGCTCCGGGGGAAGAGGTCGCCAAACTCACCTATTTCGGGCTGTATGCGTTGCAGCACCGAGGGCAGGAGTCCGCGGGCATCGCGGTGAGCAACGGCTCCCAGATCCTGGTTTTCAAGGACATGGGCCTGGTCTCCCAGGTCTTCGACGAGACTTCCCTCGGCTCCCTCAGGGGCCACATCGCGGTCGGGCATGCCCGTTACTCGACGACCGGCGCATCGGTGTGGGAGAACGCACAGCCGACCTTCCGCGCCACCGGGCATGGCTCGATCGCCCTGGGCCACAACGGCAACCTCGTCAATACCGCCGAGCTTGCCGAGCTGGTCGCCAAGCTGCCGCAGGGTGACGGGCGCGCGAGCAACATCGCCGCCACCAATGACACGGATCTGGTGACCGCGCTGCTTGCGGGGCAGACGGACACCGGCGACGCCGACGGCAAGCCGCTGCCTGTCGAGGAGGCCGCCGCCCGGGTGCTGCCGCAGGTCAAGGGGGCCTACTGCCTCGTCTTCATGGATGAGCACACCCTCTACGCCGCCCGTGACCCGCAGGGCATCCGCCCGCTCGTCCTCGGCCGCCTGGACCGCGGCTGGGTCGTCGCCTCCGAGACCGCCGCGCTGGACATCGTCGGCGCCGGCTTCATCCGCGAGGTGGAGCCCGGCGAGATGGTTGCCATCGACGAGAACGGCCTGCGCAGCTCCCACTTCGCCGAGGCCCGGCCCAAGGGCTGTGTCTTCGAGTACGTCTATCTCGCCCGCCCCGACACTGACATCGCGGGCCGCAACGTCTACCTCTCGCGCGTGGAGATGGGACGTCGGCTGGCCAAGGAGGCGCCGGTCGATGCGGATCTGGTGATACCGACGCCGGAGTCCGGCACCCCGGCGGCTGTCGGCTACGCCGAGGCGAGCGGCATCCCCTACGGCTCGGGCCTGGTGAAGAACTCTTACGTCGGGCGCACCTTCATCCAGCCGAGCCAGACGATCCGGCAGCTCGGCATCCGCCTGAAGCTCAATCCGCTCAAGGAGGTCATCCGCGGCAAGCGCCTGGTGGTCGTTGACGACTCGATCGTCCGCGGCAACACCCAGCGCGCGCTGGTGCGGATGTTGCGCGAGGCGGGAGCGGCCGAGGTGCATGTGCGGATCTCCTCTCCGCCGATCAAGTGGCCGTGCTTTTTCGGGATCGACTTCGCGACCCGCGCCGAGCTGATCGCCAACGGTCTGTCGGTCGAGGAGATCGGCAAGTCGCTCGGGGCTGATTCCCTTGCCTACATCTCGATAGACGCGATGGTCGAGGCGACCACGATCGCCAAGCCCGACCTGTGCCGTGCCTGCTTCGACGGCGAGTACCCGATGGAGCTGCCCGATCCCGAGCTGCTGGGCAAGAACCTTCTGGAGACCGAGCTGGCGGGTGGCCCCGACGCCGCTGACGCCCTCCGTCGTCCGTGATCCGTTCGTGACCAGCCCGTGAATCCGTGAGTCCGTGATCTGTCCGTAATGCGAAACCACAGCGAACAGCGAAAGTAGTTTCTTGGCTATGCCTGAGACCGTGCCTGAGACCTCCGGTGCCAGCTATGCAGCCGCGGGTGTCGATATCGAGGCGGGGGACCTCGCCGTCGAGCTGATGAAGGAGTGGGTGGCGAAGGCCACACGCCCCGAGGTCGTCGGCGGCCTCGGCGGCTTCGCCGGGCTTTTCGACGCCAGCGCGTTGAAGCGTTACGAGCGGCCGTTGCTCGCCTCGGCGACGGACGGGGTCGGTACGAAGGTCGACATCGCCCGGCGGATGGGCGTGTACGACACGATCGGGCACGACCTCGTCGGCATGGTCGTGGACGACCTTGTGGTGTGCGGTGCCGAGCCGCTGTTCATGACCGATTACATCTGCGTCGGTAAGGTCCACCCGGCGCGCGTTTCGGCGATTGTCAAGGGGATCGCGGAGGGGTGCGTGCTCGCCGGCTGCGCGCTGGTGGGCGGGGAGACCGCGGAGCACCCCGGTCTGCTCGGCCCCGACGAGTTCGATGTGGCGGGCGCCGGGACAGGTGTCGTTGAGGCTGATCGTCTGCTGGGCGCAGATCTTCTCCGTACGGGTGACGTGGTGATCGCGATCGCGTCCTCCGGGCTTCACTCGAACGGGTACTCACTGGTCCGGCATGTGTTCTTCGACCGTGCTGGATGGGCCTTGGACCGCGAGATCCCGGAGTTCGGCCGTGCGCTTGGCGAGGAGCTGCTGGAGCCGACGAGGATCTATTCGCTCGACTGCCTGGCGCTCGCCCGGACCGCCGAAGTGCATGCCTTCTCGCACGTCACGGGCGGTGGCCTCGCAGCCAACCTGGCTCGTGTCGTCCCCGACCACCTGCAGGTGGCGATCGACCGGTCGACGTGGACGCCGGCACCGGTCTTCCAGCTGGTGGGCGAAGTCGGCGGAGTCGAGCGCCTGGAGCTGGAGAAGACGCTGAACATGGGCGTCGGCATGGTCACGGTCGTGGCGCAGGAGGCGGCGGACGCGGCGCTGGTGACGCTCGCCGACCGGGGACTGAACGCCTGGGTAGCGGGCTCCGTCGCCGAACGAGATGACCGTCAGGCCAGCGATGTCGCGGCGGTGACGCTCACCGGCGACTACGCAGCGTAGGCTGCATAGACGGCGGACGGCACACCGCGCAAAGTCAACGGTACGCAGCGGTACACAGCGGCACGACGAAACCCGGTCCGGGGGTGGGCCCGGACCGGGTCAGCAAGACTGGTCGTCAAGCACGACGGCGCTGCGACGAGTGCTCGTGGCCCGAGTCCTCGTCTTCGTCGTCCTCGTCGTTGTAGAGATCCGCGTACCGTGCGTACGGGTCATTGTCCAGCTCATCGTCGTCCTCGGCAGGCTTCGGATTAACCGGCCTCGACGTCGATGCGCCCAGCTCTTCGGCCAGGCGTGAGAGATCGGTCCCGCCGCTGTTGTACTTCAGCTGGCGGGCGACCTTCGTCTGCTTGGCCTTGGCCCGGCCGCGCCCCATGGCTCGACCCCCTCAACGGCGGGGCTCGAAGGCCCCGAGTCTTGACACGCGTTCATGATCTGGAACGGCCTCCCGTAGGGGACCGGTCCGTAGGGATTCAACGGTACCTGCTTCTTGGGCCGTACGGTACGTCGCTCGTACGACGCGCGTCGAATCAGTGCCCGAGGAAAACCCTGTCCCGGCTGATCAGCCGCCTGGTTTTCACAATTTTACCTTCTTCTGGGACCGGGTCCGCATCGGGTCGCCCGATGGGGTGTCTGAGGGATTGTCCGGCGGGTCCCCCGAGGGGACGGCTCGCCCCATCGGGGGACCCGCCGGGGCGGTGCGGCGGCTACTCGGCAGTCGGGCGCAGCCACTCGTGCGCGGGCGTGCGCTCCGCGATACGCTGCTCGGCGAGCCGGTCGGCCGCGGCGGCCGGGGGAATTCCGTCTTCGGCAGCGTGTTCGAAAATCGCCAAGGCTGTGTCGAAAATTTTCGAAGCCTTTGCCTTTGCGCGGTCGAACTCAAATCCGTGCAACTCTTCCGCCACTTGAATCACCCCTCCCGCGTTCACCACATAGTCGGGCGCGTAGAGGATCCCGCGATCGGCGAGGTCCTTTTCCACTCCGGAGTGCGCGAGCTGGTTGTTGGCAGCGCCGCAGATCACCGAGGCAGTGAGCGCCGGCACCGTGGCGTCGTTGAGTGCGCCGCCGAGCGCGCACGGCGCGTACACGTCGAGCTCGCTGCGGATCAGCGTGGCGGTGTCGGCGACCACCTCCACCTGCGGATGACGGGCGCGAATCCGGGCCACGGCCTCTTCACGCACATCGGTGATGACGATCCCGGCGCCGTCGTCGAGGAGGTGCTCCACGAGGTGGTGGCCGACCTTCCCGACCCCGGCGATGCCGACCCGGCGCCCTCGCAGAGTGGGGGCGCCCCAGCGCACCTGGGCAGCGGCGCGCATGCCCTGGAAGACGCCGAAGGCGGTGAGGACGGAGGAGTCGCCGGCGCCGCCGTTCTCGGGGGAGCGGCCGGTGGTCCAGGGGTTCTCGGCAGCGATCACATCCATGTCGGCAACGTACGTACCGACGTCGCACGCGGTCACATAGCGCCCGCCGAGTGAGGCCACAAAACGGCCGTAGGCGCGCAGGAGTTCGGGGGTCTTGTCGGCGTGGGGGTCGCCGATGATGACGGCCTTGCCACCGCCGTGGTCGAGTCCGGCCAGGGCGTTCTTGTAGCTCATACCGCGAGAGAGGTTGAGGGCGTCCTCCAGGGCGTCCTCCTCGCTCGGGTACGGGAAGAAGCGGGTTCCCCCGAGGGAGGGGCCCAGGGCGGTCGAGTGGATGGCGATGACGGCCTTCAGACCGGTCTCGCGATCCTGGCAGAGCACGACCTGTTCGTGTCCTCCCTGCTCCGATCGGAACAATGTGGAGACCACGGAATCTGGTTGACGTACGTCGGTCACGGTGGTGACTCCCGAGGTCGGCGGTATGCGCCCTCCGAGCTTGTAAGGGAGGGGCGGTTGGCAAAAGAGTAGGCCCACTTGAGGATGCCGGAGAGCACAGTGTCGTGCATCACTCCCACGCAGGGAAAGCACATGGGACGATGCGGCATACACGGCAGCCAGGGGACAGGGCCTCTCAGGGCTCGAGGCCAAGGGCTCGAGGCCAAGGGCTCGAAGGAGCGGGAGTGGGCTTGGCAAGGAGAGCGGTCCCGTACGCGGCGTACCTGCGCATCTACGAGCCGCTGGCGGCCTTCCCGGAACCGGAGCGCGCCCACTGGAAGGTGTACGTCGCAGCCGGTGCGCAGCGCGTGGCGCAGGACGAGCTGCGCCAGTCGCTCGCCGATCTGATCCCCGTGCCCCCGATGCCGATCCCGGTGCATGAGAGCGGGGATGCTTTCGTCGCGGTCGTTGACGGTGTCACGCACATCTGCCCGTGGCGTACGCGGTTGCGTGCCTGGCTCGCCCTGGAGGAGCTCATCGGGCAGCTGCCGACGCCGATGCTCGACGCGGTATTGCCACCCGTGGTGCGGCAGGCGGCTGTCGCGGACTATGAGCGATGGCGGACCGGTAATCCGGACGCGCGGCCGTGGATCCGCACAGCAATCTGGTACGTACCGGTGCGCTGGTTCACCCTTTTCGACGATGCGGAACGGACGTTCGAGCCCGGCGGAGGAGATCTCCCCGCAGAGCGAGGGGAGACCGACGCACCATCGGGCGGCGAAGAGAAGCAGCCGGCCGCGCCTGTGGTGCGGTATCGCACCGCGATGGTGGAGGCGCGCCGCAGGGTCGCAAGGGCGCTACGGGTGCTGCGCGACACCCTGGAGGAGGGGCCGTTGGTCGACGGCCTGGTGGATCTGGGGCGCTGGCTGGAGGAGTTCCATCCGCGCTCGCTGGTCGAACTCGACTACGGCGGACTGGTGCACGCAATCCCGCAGGCGCGTCTCGCGGCCGATCGCAGCGCCGCACTGGTGGCCGAGGGGCTCGCGGCGCTGCGGGACGGGGACGGTGTGCGGGCGAACGAGGCGTACGCACAGCTCACGGATCACTGGCGGAGCATCCGGGAGCTGCAGTACGCGAGCTGAGGCCAGGTAGATGTGACCTGGGTCATGCCGGGGTTGTCCGCTCAGGATCGATGAGTACCCTTACCTGACGCTTATCCCATGGCCAGGACCTAGGTCCTGATTCGGTTCTATGTGGCAAGCGTGACGGAGAGCACGTTACCGGACTATTGCCTCCATGGTCGCCCCCGATGTCAAAATAGGACAACGCGCCGTGGAGGGTTTAGTTCCTTTTAACTCCGGTTGAAACGCCCGCCATTGCGCGCTCTGAGGCGTCTGGGATACCCGGTCATGTTGTGACTGATCGTCATCTTTGGGTGACTGTCCGTTATGGCATGGTCCATCGGCTTCCGCCGAGCTTGAACACCTGAGAGGGCAATTCCATCGGTTTGGCCAACGGGGCTGGACGGATGGTGTAGTTGTAGTGCCGAGGACGAGCCGTTCGTCCTATTACCAACTCGGCTCGCGTCTGTCATTTCGGGCAACGCGGGTCAAGGTGCAGAATTTAGAGAGAAGAACCGTGATGGTTCGGTTCCGCCGAGGAGGCCGCTCATGACCGCTCGCACCCCTGATGCCGAGCCGCTGCTGACACCCGCTGAGGTCGCCACGATGTTCCGTGTGGACCCGAAGACGGTCACACGCTGGGCAAAAGCGGGCAAGCTCACATCGATTCGTACGCTCGGTGGCCACCGCCGCTACCGTGAGGCGGAGGTTCGGGCGCTGCTCGCGGGAATCCCGCAGCAGCGCGGGGAAAGCTGAAACACCCCCACATCGGGTGATTTCGGGTCCTTCAGCCCGGGTATGCCCTTGCTCCGCCGCGCCCGGGGGTACCTCCCGCCGAAGGTAGGGGGAGGCTGATGTCACTGCCTTGCCCATGTCCCTGTCCCCATCAGGGGCTGCTGAAGATAAAGATTGCGTCGGACTCCGCCGGGTCCGGCGCAATCTTCGTATGTACGGCCGTTGTGAAGCTGTTGTACGGCCGGAGCAGCACAGCAGGGCCGTGAACGCAGTACGGCCCGCATCCAGCGAGGATGCGGGCCGTTTCGTGCGGTCCTGACGGGATTTGAACCCGCGGCCTCCACCTTGACAGGGTGGCGAGCACTCCAAACTGCTCCACAGGACCTAGTGCGTGCTGTAGAGAAGACTGTACCGCAGGTCAGGGCCGCTGGTCGAACCTGCGATCCCGCAATCCCGCAATCCCGCGCTCGCCCCGCCCCCGTGTCCTATGGCCAGGCCTGGTCGATCGCTTTGAGGATCCGCTTGTCCGAAACCGGACAGGCCGTGCCCAGCGCATGCGCGAAGTAGCTGACCCGGAGCTCCTCGATCATCCAGCGGATCTCCCGTACCTCGGCCGGCATCGACCGACTCGGCTTCAGGGCAGCGAGCAACTCCGCGTACGCCTCCTGCATCTCGTGGACCTTCTCCATACGGGCGCGGTCGCGTTGCGCGCTCGTCGGCATCTGCTGCAGGCGCCGGTCCACGGCCACCAGGTAGCGCAGCAGATGCGGCAGCCGACCGACCCCGGAGGCGGTGACGAAGCCGGGCTGAATCAATTCGGCCAGTTGTTCCTTCACATCGCTCACATGCGCCACGAGGGCGAGGCTCGTCGTCGCCTTCAGCCGCCGCTCGCACGCCTGCCACGCCGCGAGCACCTGCTGCACCGCGCCGACCGTACGCACGCACGCATCGACCAGATCGGCCCGGACGGCGTCGAAGAGCTTGCGGAAGCCCTTCTCGTCCCAGGCCGGGCCGCCGTGGTCGGCGATGAGTTTGTCGGCGGCAGCGGTCACGCAGTCGTCAAAGAGCACCTGCACGCTGCCGTGCGGGCTGCGGGAGAGCGCGAGCTTCTGGGCGTTGCTCAGCTTGCTCTGCGCGAATTTGGCCGGATTGGAGGGGAGGCCCAGCAGGATCAGCCGACGGGTGCCCCGCCACATCGCATCGCTCTGCTCCGCCTCGGTGTCGAAGAGCCGTACGGCCACCGACTCGCCCTCGTCGACCAGCGCTGGATACGCCTTGACCGGCTGCCCGCCCCGCCGCGCTTCGAAGGTGCGCGGCAGGGTACCGACTGTCCACTGGGTAAGGCCGCTGCGCTGTTCGATGCCGATCGAGTCGGCCGCCTTGGAGATCGCCTCGCGTGTCTTCGGCTTCAGCTTCAGCTTCAGCGCTTCGAGGTCCTTGTCCTCGGCGAGCTTGCGTCTGCGCTCGTCCGTCACCCGGAAGGTCATCTTCAGGTGGCCGGGAACCTTGGCGAGGTCGAAGTCGTCCGGCGAGACGGCGACTCCACCGATGCGGTGCAGCTCGCGGGCGAGCACCACGGTCAGCGGCTCCTGCAGGGGGACCGTGCTGTCCGGAGCTGCGCTGGCCAAAGCTGTGCTGGTCAAAGCTGCGCTGGTCAAAGCTGCGCTGGTCAAAAATCTGGCAGCGTAATCCGGCGCAGGAACGTAGTTGCGGCGGATCGCCTTCGGCAGTGAGCGGATCAGTTCGGTGACGAGATTCTCCCGCAGCCCCGGGATCTGCCAGTCGAAGCCCTCCGGGGTGACTTGGTTGAGTACCTGCAGGGGGATGTGCACGGTGACGCCGTCCGCGTCCGCGCCCGGCTCGAACTGGTACGTCACCTTGAACGTGAGCCTGCCCTGGCGCCAGGAGTCCGGGTAGTCGTCCTTGGTGACCGCCTCCGCCGACTCGTTGATCAGCATTGCGTGCTCAAAGGTGAGCAGCTCCGGCGCTTCACGCCGCTTCTGCTTCCACCAGGAGTCGAAGTGCGCTCCGGAGACAATGTGTTCAGGCAGCCGCTCGTCGTAGAAGTCGAACAGCGCCTCGTCGTCGACGAGGATGTCGCGGCGTCTGGCGCGATGCTCCAGTTCCTCGACCTCTTCGAGCAGCTTGCGGTTATCGTGGAAGAACTGGTGATGGGTGCGCCAGTCACCTTCGACGAGCGCGTTGCGGATGAACAGCTCGCGCGACAGCTCGGGGTCGATGCGGCCATAGTTGACCTTGCGTTGAGCGACGATCGGTACGCCGTACAGCGTCACTTTCTCGTACGCCATCACCGCGGCCTGTTTTTGCTCCCAGTGCGGCTCGCTGTAGGTGCGCTTGATCAAGTGCTGGGCGAGCGGCTCGATCCACTCTGGTTCGATGCGGGCGTTGACCCGTGCCCACAGCCGTGAGGTCTCGACGAGCTCGGCGGACATCACCCAGCGCGGCGGCTTCTTGAACAGCGACGAGCCGGGGAAAATCGCGAACTTCGTGCTGCGCGCGCCCATATATTCGTTCTTGCCGGTGTTCTTCTTGGCTGTGGTCTTCCCACTCTCCCCCCCGGCGTTCTTCCCGCTCTCCTCGCTGGTGTTCTTCAGCCCGATGTGGGAAAGCAGCCCGGCCAGCAACGAGACGTGGATGCGCTGCGCGTCCGGGGCTGCCGCATCCACTGCGTCCACCGTGTCCGCTGCATCCACCGTGTCCACCGTGTCCACCGCGTCCACCGCGTCCACCGCGTCCGGCGTGTCCACCGCGTCCGGCGTGTCCGCCGCGGACGGTTCGTTGACGTGGATACCCATCGTACGGGCAATGGCCCGCAACTGCGCATAAATATCCTGCCACTCCCGTATGCGCAGGTAGTTGAGGTACTCATTGCGGCACATCCGGCGGAACGCGGACGAGGACAGGGCCTTTTGCTGCTCACGGATGTAGGTCCACAGATTGAGGAAGGCCAGGAAATCTGATTCTTCGGCGGGCCCACCCGCGAAGCGACGGTGCTTGTCGTCCGCCTGCTGTTGCTTGTCCGACGGCCGCTCGCGCGGGTCCTGAATGGAAAGCGCCGCTGCGATCACCATTACCTCGCGGGCACAGCCGTTGCGGTCGGCTTCGAGCACCATGCGGGCAAGCCGCGGGTCGACGGGAAACTGAGCGAGCTTGCGGCCGATGTCGGTGAGCCGCTGCCTCTCCTTCCCCTCCTTCCCTTCTTTCTCTTCCTGTTTTTCCTTTCCCGACTGGGCTTTTTTCTGCTTCTGATCAAGCGCGCCGAGCTCCTCCAGCAGCTGGATGCCCGCCTTGATGTTCCGGCTGTCGGGCGGGTCGATGAAGGGGAAGCGGGAGATGTCGCCGAGGCCGGCCGCAGTCATCTGGAGGATGACGGAGGCGAGGTTGGTGCGCAGGATCTCGGGGTCGGTGAACTCGAGCCGGGTGAGGAAGTCCTCCTCGGAGTACAACCGGATGCAGATGCCGTCCGACGTACGGCCGCAGCGGCCTTTGCGCTGGTTGGCGCTGGCCTGGCTGACCGGCTCGATCGGCAGCCGCTGGACCTTGGTGCGGTGACTGTAGCGGGAGATGCGGGCGGTGCCGGGGTCGATGACATAGCGGATGCCGGGGACGGTCAGCGAGGTCTCGGCGACATTGGTGGCCAGCACGATGCGCCGACCGGTGTGGGGCTGGAATACGCGGTGCTGCTCAGCGTGGGAGAGCCGGGCGTACAGCGGCAGCACCTCCGTCAGCGGCAGCTGTTTTTTGACGAGCGCGTCGGCGGTATCGCGGATCTCCCGTTCGCCGGAGAGGAACACCAGGATGTCGCCCGGCCCTTCGGCCTGCAGTTCGTCGACGGCGTCGCAGATCGCGGTGATCTGATCGCGGTCGCCGTTATCCGAACCTTCTTCGAGCAGTGGCCGGTAGCGGACTTCGACGGGGTATGTACGCCCCGACACCTCGACGATCGGGGCGTCCCCGAAATGGCGCGAGAAACGCCCGGGGTCGATGGTCGCCGAGGTGATGACGACCTTCAGATCCGGGCGGCGCGGCAGCAGTTGCGCGAGATAGCCGAGGATGAAGTCGATGTTGAGGCTGCGTTCGTGCGCCTCATCGATGATGATTGTGTCGTACTGGCGCAGTTCGCGGTCGGTCTGGATCTCTGCGAGCATGATGCCGTCGGTCATCAGCTTGACGAGCGTGGAGTCACCGACCTGGTCAGTGAAGCGGACCTTCCAGCCGACCGTCTCGCCGAGTGTGGTCTTCAGCTCTTCCGCCACGCGGTCGGCGACGGTGCGGGCGGCGATACGGCGCGGCTGTGTGTGGCCGATCAGGCCCTTCACACCGCGGCCGAGCTCCAGGCAGATCTTGGGGATCTGAGTGGTCTTGCCGGAGCCGGTCTCCCCGGCGACGATCACCACCTGATGGTCGCGGATGGCCGCCAGGATCTCGTCCTTCCTCTGGCTGACCGGGAGCACTTCCGGGTAGGTGATCTCCGGTACGGAGGCGCGGCGCAGCGCGACGCGTGCCTCGGCCTCCTCGATGTGTACGGCGATCTGAGCCAGAACCGCCGTGCGGGCCTCGGGCTTGCGGATGCGCCGGGCGCCGTCGAGGCGGCGGCCGAGACGCTGCGCGTCGCGCAGGGTGAGCTCGGGGAGCCGGGCCCCGAGGTCGGCGAGGGAGAGGGCGGGGGCGGGGGCAGGCTGAGTGGACATACGGGGTCCAGGATCGCATCCGGCGAGGGCGTGCAGCGAACGCATTTGTCTTGTCGCAGAGATCCGCAATGCGTTGAAGAGGTCATGCGGAGGTCGTTGCAAAGGTCATGGAGAAGTCGCGCAGAGGTCGCAGCGTCATGTCTCCCGCCGCGCCAGGGAGAGATGGATGTCACGCGGGCACGCACATACGCGCACGCGCACACGCATGTAGGCCCCGTCGGAGGGACGGGGCCTACATACTGCGGTGGCTGGGGCCGGGGTCGAACCGGCGACCTACCGCTTTTCAGGCGGTCGCTCGTACCAACTGAGCTACCCAGCCGCAGCGGTCCTGACGGGATTTGAACCCGCGGCCTCCACCTTGACAGGGTGGCGAGCACTCCAAACTGCTCTACAGGACCAAAGATGCGCGAGAACTAGTCTCGCACATGGTGGTGCGTGCCCCCAACGGGATTCGAACCCGTGCTACCGCCTTGAAAGGGCGGCGTCCTGGGCCACTAGACGATGAGGGCTGATGGCCCGCCGGGTCACCCCGCTTCCGCGAGGACGGCTTGACCGCCGGGGACGTGAGAAGCATATGGGATGCCGAGAGATATCGCCAAAACGACTAGCGACATCAGCCGACTGAAGTCGGCGGGCCTTGGCGGCGCATCCTGCCGCTCACCCACTGTGATCAATCCCTGTGGTCACTCGCGGTGATCGATCGCTGTGGTCAATCCTCGTGGTCACTCGCGGTGGTCAATCCTCGTGGCTGGTTCCTGTGGTCAGACCCAGCCCAGCTCATGCAGGCGGTGGTCGTCGATGCCGAAGTGGTGGGCGATCTCGTGGACCACAGTGACAGCCACTTCGTGCACGACTTCCTCCGGCTCCTCGCACCGCCGCAGGATCGGGCCCATATAGATGCTGATCCGGTCGGGGAGCACCCCCGCGTACCACTCGCCGCGCTCGGTCAGCGGGGTTCCCTCGTAGAGCCCCATCAGCTCTGGGCCTTTCGGGTCGGGCTCCTCCTCGACGAAGACGGCCACATTGTCCATGACCTGGATCAGGTCGGTCGGGACCTGGTCGAGCGCCGAGCTGACCAGCTCCTCGAAGTCCTCGCGCGACATCTTCAGCACGCCGCCATTGTCCGCAGCCCGCAGGCGTGACGCTACTGGTCGACTACTGATCCGGGGTGACGGCCTCGCCCGCGCCCGTCACCCCCACAGCGCCTGGGCCAAGGCCACGCCCGTGAAGGCGGCGCCCAGCCCGGCGACCACACTGGCCACCACATTCGCCGCCGCGAAGAACCGCGCCCCCTGCTCGGCCAGCCGCAGCGTCTCGTAGGAGAACGTCGAGTACGTCGTCAGAGCCCCGCACAGCCCGGTGCCGAGCAGCAGTTGCAGTTGCGAGGACGCGGCGCCCGCGCTCACCGCCCCAGTGATCAGACCGAGGACGAACGAGCCCACCACATTGACGGCGAAGGTGCCCCAAGGGAAGACCGTGTCGTGCCTCGCCTGGATCGTACGGTCAGTGAGATAGCGCAGCGGCGCGCCGACCATCGCTCCGACCACCACCAGGACCCAGTTCACCGACGCTCACCCGCGTCCCGGCCGACGTACCGTATGACCTCGCACTCTTCGAGCGTCACTAGGCCCTCGGAGACAAGCTCGTCCAGATGCGGCAGGAACGCCCGGACCCGCTCTTCCGTGTCGACGATCACGATCGCCACTGGCAGATTCTCGCTGAGCGACAGCAGCCGCGTGGTGTGGATGAGCGACGACGCGCCGAACCCCTCCACCCCGTGGAAGACCGACGCCCCGGCGAGCCCGGCGGCGTGCGCGCGGTGCACGATCTCGCTGGAGAGCGGTTTGTGATGCCAGCGGTCGTTCTCGCCAATGAAGATCGTCACCCGCAGCGCTGGACCTGTCAGCCTCATCGCATCGTCCTCCTCCATTTCACAAAGCGGAGGGTGAATGCTGCCGCCACCCATACGGACACCAGTGCCGCGAGCACGGTCAAAACCAGGTACGCGAGTGCCATACGCGGCTGACCACCCGTCATAAGCCGCTGGAAATCAACGGCATACGTGGAGAAGGTGGTGAACCCGCCGAGCACACCGGTGCCGAAGAAAGGGCGTACGAGCCGATGCGCCGCCCATACGTCGGTAATCACCACCATGAAGACCCCGATCACCGCGCAGCCGCCTGCGTTGACCAGCAGCGTGGTCCAGGGGAAGGCGTGGTGCGGGGTCGGCCACAGCAGTGAGGCGCCATAGCGCGCGGATGCGCCGATCGCCCCGCCGATCGCGATCACTGCGAGGATGGGCAATTGCCCGTGCATCGCAGCGTGCCGCGCCGCGGGCACGGAAAGATCCATACCAGGGCCGGTGGGCTCACCTGTCACCTGCGTATCGGCTCTGTCCATGGGCGCGCCTTTTCGCCTTCGTCTCGCTCGCACGTATTCACGTATTACGTATGCGGACGCATTCCGCCACAAGTATGAGCCATGCCCCGGCGGGAGCCGTGTCCTGGGCGGGCTGAGGGCGTTGGGCAGGCCGTGATATCGCTTGCCGCGCTCCCCGTTCGTCTTGCCGCCCTCGCTGTGCTGCTGGTCGGCGCCAGTGGCTGCGTGGAACTGACGCAGGCGGCGCACCCGGCGCCGCGAGGCTCGGCAGTACCGCCGGCGGCGGGAGGCGCGGCGGGAGGGACGGAGGGCAAGGCGCCGGACGGGCAGCGCGATGCGCATCGTGAGCGATCCCCGGCGGCGTCCGGCGGCACCCGGGCTTCGGCGTCCCCGTCGCCGACGCGATCCCCAGCCCCGTATCCCAGCGCCCATCAGCGCCCGTTGGGCCCGCCGGCGCCAGGCGGGGGCGGATCGCCGGGCGGGAGCGGTGAGGCGCCGGCCCCGCCGTCGTCGCCGGACCCGAACCCGGCTCCGGGTCCAGGTCCGGGCATCTCGCCCTCAATGACCGCAGCGCCGAGCGCTACCCCGACACAGGCGCCACCGCAGACCCAGTCGCCGCCCCCGCCCGTCCCGCGGCCGAAACCGGCGATGTAGGCGATGTAGGCGATGTAGGCGATGCAGGCGATGCAGGCGATGCAGGCGATGCAGGCAGTGTCGGAGATGTCAGCGGTGTCGGTGATGTAGGCATACGCGGGCTTGCCCCCGGCATACGCAGGCGATTTGCCTGCGGGGGTGGAGAGTCCGTAAAGTGGTAGGTCGTTTAACTCCACAGCCCGGCGCCGAACCGAAGCGCGCCGTGTGGCGCGTTCCGTTTCTCCTGTGGCTGACCGCACAAGGCGGTTGTATGCGAACCTGCGGAGCTGGCACGTGCCGAACTCCGAGAGGCTCTGCTTCAGCATGTCTATTGACAGCTTGTCCATCGACGCTGCCCACGCCCCGACCACTCCGGCCACCCCAGCCGTTCCGGCCACTCCAGCCGTTCCGGCCACTCCAGCCACCCCGGCCACGCCGAGCACCCCGACTACCACGTTCGCCGATCTCGGCCTGCCCGAGCAGGTCGTCCGCAAGCTCGCGCAGAACGGGGTGACGACGCCGTTCCCGATCCAGACCGCGACCATCCCGGACGCGCTCGCGGGTCGCGACATCCTCGGCCGCGGCCGTACCGGCTCCGGCAAGACCCTGTCGTTCGGCCTCCCGCTGCTCACCACGCTGGCCGGCGGCCACACCGACAAGAAGCGCCCGCGCGGTGTGATTCTCACCCCGACACGCGAGCTCGCCATGCAGGTCTCCGACGCCCTCCAGCCGTACGGGGACGTGCTGGGACTGAAGTTCAAGGTGGTGTGCGGCGGAACCTCGATGGCCAATCAGATCTACGCCCTCGAGCGCGGCGTCGACATCCTCGTCGCCACCCCCGGCCGGCTGCGCGACCTGATCGACCGTGGCGCCTGCGCCCTGGACCAGGTGCAGATCGCGGTGCTGGATGAGGCGGACCAGATGGCCGACATGGGCTTTCTTCCCGAGGTCACCGAGATCTTGGACCTCATCCCGGTCGGCGGTCAGCGACTGCTGTTCTCCGCGACGCTGGAGAACGAGATCGACAGCCTCGTCAAGCGTTACCTGGTTGACCCGGTCACCCACGAGGTGGACCCGTCGGCAGGCGCGGTCACCACGATGTCCCACCACGTGCTCGTGGTGAAGCCGAAGGACAAGGCGCCGGTTACCGCGGCCATCGCCGCCCGCAAGGGCCGCACGATCATCTTCGTGCGCACGCAGATGGGTGCCGACCGCGTCGCCGAACAGCTGCGTGACGCGGGCGTGAAGGCGGACGCGCTGCACGGCGGCATGACGCAGGGCGCGCGCACCCGTACCCTCGCGGACTTCAAGGACGGCTACGTCAACGTGCTGGTCGCCACCGACGTCGCGGCGCGCGGCATCCACGTGGACGGCATCGACCTCGTTCTCAACGTGGACCCGGCCGGCGACCACAAGGACTACCTGCACCGCAGTGGCCGCACCGCGCGTGCGGGCCGCAGCGGCACTGTCGTCTCGCTCGCGCTCCCGCACCAGCGCAAGACCATCTTCCGGCTGATGGAGGACGCGGGCGTGGAAGCCGGCCGCCACATCGTGGGGGGTGCCGGCGTCTTTGACGAGGACGTGGCCCGCATCACCGGCGCCCGCTCGCTCACCGAAGTGCAGGCCGACGCGGCTCGGAACGCCGCCCAGCAGGCCGAGCACGAAGCGGCCGAAGTGACCCGGCAGCTGGAGCGACTGCAGCGGCGCGCCGCAGAGCTGCGCGAGGAAGCCGACCGGCTAACGGCGCGCGCGGCGCGGGAACGCGGCGAGGACCCGGAGGCGGCGGTGGCCGAAGCGGCTGAAGCGGCCGCAGCGGCTGCAGCGGTTGCAGAGCCGGTCTCGGTGCCTGCTCAGTCGGAGCCGGTGGACGAGGTACGGGAGCCGCGCGAGCGCCGCGAACGACGGCCGTCCTTCAACCGCGACCGCGACCGCGACCGGCGTGATGACCGGCGTGATGACCGGCGCCCGTTCACTCGTGACCGGGACCGTGACCGTCGCGACTTCCGTGACGACCGTCGCGGCGACCGGCGTGATGACCGGCGTGATGACCGCCGCCCGTTCGACCGTGACCGCGACCGTGATCGCCGCCCGTTCGACCGTGACCGCCGTGATGACCGCCGCCCCTCGTTCGGCCGCGACAACCACGACGACCGTCCTTCGTACAGCCGGGACCACCGGGAATTCCGCGGTGGCGACCGCCCGTTCAACCGCGACCGCCGCGACGAGCGCCCCTCGTACGGCCCCGGTCACGGCCACAGCCACGGCCGTGACCACGACGCCGACCGCCGCCCGTACGGCCGCCGTGACGACCACCGTGGCTCCTCCGAGCGCCGCGCCGACAAGCCGCGCTGGAAGCGCAATGGTTGATCAATGATCGACGCCCCCGCCCCGCGGCCGGCCTATACGGCTATGCTGCGGGGTGCGAGCAAGGGGGTAGGGCCCCGCCTTGGCGGGAACCCAGCCCACTCCCGGCTATGCTGCGGGGTGCGGGCCGTTAGCTCAATTGGCAGAGCAGTGGACTTTTAATCCATTGGTTGTGGGTTCGAGTCCCACACGGCCCACCGGGTCTGGCCCTCTTTTAGGGCCCTGACCAGCAGGTTTGCGCCCCGGCTACTTTCCCTAGCCGGGGCGCTTCCTTTTGATCAGCCCGTCTGCGTGAGCGATGCGTGAGCGGATGTCCCGGCATCGGGCGCTACAGCGGAGGCCGAACGAGCACGCGGGATGAGCTTCGCGGCGGCATCGGCTGCGGCTTTGTCGACTTCAGGCAGCAGGCTCGTGTACGTGTCCGAGGTGAGCGTGATCGTGGAGTGGCGCAGCGTCTCCTTGATCGTGTGAATGTCGCCGCCTCCGCCGTAGCGCCCGATGCCGGGACATCCGCTCACGCAT